>JADLEL010000108.1 GCA_020846145.1 Pirellulales bacterium
GTTTTGTGCTACAATTTCGTACTTCATGGGTATCCTTGCATCCCGTTTGGGAACTGTTTTCGCCAACAGGCAAGGATACCTTTTTTCATTGGTTGCGGCTACGCCGCGCTAGGAATAATGCGGGCTAGTGCCCCGACCGCCCTCAATTGACGCGTCGGGCGGCCGTCCGCGGACCTCTTGACATGGGATGCCGTATGGAATATAAGAGTTATATACCCAGAGGTCAAGAATGTTTTCGACGACCACCAAGTACGCTTTGAAAGCGTTGGTGCATTTGGCTCGAGCGCCCGCGGGGGCCTCGACGCTGGGGCGCGAGTTGGCCCAGCAGTCAAGCATTCCTTTGCATTACCTTTCCAAAATCATGTTGGTTTTGCGGGATGCGGGGTTGGTGGCGGCTACTCGCGGACTGGGCGGGGGGTATCGCCTGTCGAAGCCCGCGGGCCAAATATTGCTGGAGGAGGCCGTGAAGTTGTTTGAGGGAGGCACCGTCGATCCCGGCTGCCTTCTTGCGGAGAAAGCGCATTGTTCCGACAGCGCGCCATGTTCGGCGCATACAGCCTGGAAAACTTTGCTCGAGGCGTACTTCGAATTTCTAGGCTCCACGACGATCGAAGACATCGCCGGCCCGCGGAAACCGTCGGCCCGGGACCGAAAACACGCAAAGAAAAAGCCATGAACAAGAGAAACACCCTGCGAAGGGCAAGGCGGCGAACCTTGTTTCCGTTCGGCCGGGCGATCTTCGTTCGGACGATGCTATTGACAACATTGTTCTCGCTTGCCCGGAACGGTTTCTCCCAGGAGATCGCCGAGTATTTTCGCACGCGATGCACGAGTTGCCACACCATCGGCGGGGGTCGGTTGACGGGGCCCGATCTGAAGAACGTCATGCAACGGGCCGCCGCCAACGGCAAGGACCGCGAGTGGCTGATCCGCTTCATGCAAGATCCGCAAGCGGCGATTCAGAGCGGGGACGCCTATGCCTTGAAATTGCAGCGCGAGACCCCCGGCAACGCGGTCATGCCCACGCAACCGGACATGACCCGCCAGTTGGCGGGTTCGTTGCTGGACTTAATCGAGGCCGAAACGAAATTGGAGCGGTCCCAGTTTGCCGGCTCGCCGATTTCCCTGGCGCCCTTCACGCCCGAGGACGTGCAACTCGGCCGCGAATTGTTCCGGGGTTCGCAGTCGTTGGCCGGCGGCGCTCCGCCCTGCATCTCTTGTCATGCCGTCCAGGGACTAGCCGCGCTGGGAGGCGGGCGGCTGGGGCCGGACCTGACGCTCGTCAACGAGCGTCTGGGAGGTCCGAAGGGCGTGAGCACCTGGCTATTGGCCCCGCCGATGCCCACCATGCAATCGGTTTTCAAGACGAAGCCGCTGAAGCCGGAGGAAATTCATGCCTTGGCGGCGTTTCTCGACCACAGCGCGCTGCAGGGCGCACCCGCGGACATGAGCGGCCCGCTGGGATTCTTCCTCCTGGGGTTGGGCGGGGCGGTCGCGGGATTGGTTCTGGTAGATGGTTTCTGGAGCAAGCGGTTTCGGAGCGTACGCTACCCCTTGGTTCACGGCCAACAACAAGAAGGTGACGAATGATCGGCAGTAGCGCACTCGCTTGGATTAAAGACATTCTCGACCCCCAACAACGAGGCTGGGAAGAGTTCTACCGCAATCGCTGGCAACACGACAAGGTCGTGCGCAGCACGCATGGCGTGAACTGCACGGGCAGTTGCACGTGGATGATCTACGTGAAGAATGGGCTGGTAACCTGGGAGTTGCAAGGCCTGGATTACGGCGCGTTGGAATCCGGACTGCCGCCCTACGAGCCACGCGGCTGCCAGCGGGGCATCACTTTTAGTTGGCACCTCTACAGTCCCACCCGCGTCCGATACCCCTATATTCGCGGGGCCTTGCTGGACCTTTGGAAGAAGGCCCGCGCGATGCACGACGATCCCGTGGCGGCCTGGAAATCGCTGGTCGAGGACCCGCAGGCCCGCCGCCGTTGGCAGCAAGCCCGAGGCAAAGGCGGCTTGCGGCGCACGGACTGGGACACGGTGCTGGAAATCATGGCGGCTTCCAACGTGCATACGATCAAGACGCATGGCCCCGACCGCATCATCGGTTTTTCGCCGATCCCGGCGATGTCGATGATCAGTCATGCCTGCGGCTCGCGAATGCTCCAACTGATGGGCGGGGTGCTGATCTCGTTCTATGACTGGTACTGCGATCTGCCGCCGGCCTCGCCGGAAGCCTGGGGCGAGCAGACCGATGTCCCCGAATCGGCCGATTGGTTCAACGCCAAGCTCTTGGCGGTGATGGGTTCGAACCTGAACATGACGCGGACGCCCGACTGCCATTTTGCCTGCGAGGCCCGGCACAACGGCAGCAAGATGTGGGTCTTCGCGCCCGACTTCAACCAGGTCGCCAAGTACGCCGACGAATGGGTGGCGATCAACGCGGGCCAGGACGGGGCATGGTGGATGGCCGTCAATCACGTGCTCTTGAAGGAGTTCCATCACGACCGTCAGACGCCCTACTTCACCGATTACCTGAAGAAATACAGCGATTCGCCCTATCTGGTGGAGTTGATCGAGGACGGGGCGGAATACCGCTGCGGCCAATTGCTGCGGGCCAATCGGCTGGCGGCCTACCGGGGAGTCGAAAACGGCGACTGGAAATTCCTCATGTGGGACCAAGCCGAGAAACGCCCCAAAATGCCGATGGGAAGCGCGGGCTTCCGCTGGGGCAAGGAAAAAGGCAAGTGGAACCTGGTCCTCCAGGACGGGCTGGACCAGAGCGCCATCGACCCGATGTTGACTTTTCTTTCCGACCACGACGCCGTGCTGCAGGTTCGCTTCGACGATTTCGGCCAGGCATCCACGATAAGCCGCGGCGTGCCGGTCCGCCGGATCGCCACCGCCGACGGCCGCACCGCCCTCGTCACCACCGTCTTCGATTTGCTGATGGCTCAATACGGCGTGCCGCGGGGCCTGGGCAAGGGGTATCCGCGGAATTACGACGACGACGCGCCCTATACTCCGGCTTGGGCCGAGAAGTACACCGGCATGGGCCGCGAGACCCTGATTCGCTTCGCCCGCGAGTGGGCCGCCACCGCGGAAAAGACCGGCGGCAAATGCACGATCATCATCGGCGCGGGAATCAATCATTGGTATCACGGCAACCTGATCTACCGGGCGGGCATTCATGCGCTGATTCTTTGCGGCTGCGTGGGAGTCAACGGCGGCGGACTGGCGCACTACGTGGGCCAGGAAAAGCTTGCCCCGATGGAGCCGTGGAGCGCCATCGCCTTCGCCAAGGACTGGCTCCCGGCTCCGAGGCTGCAAAACGGTCCGAGTTTCCACTACGTCCATACCGACCAGTGGCGCTACGAGAAGGAATTTTCCGACTACCACGCGCTGCCCGTTTCGAGCGAACGGTCCGCGTTGGCGGGCGGGCACACCATGGACGTTCAGGTTCGGGCGGTGCGCAGCGGCTGGCTTCCCTTTTATCCGCAATTCAACCGCAATTCGTTGGAGATCGTGCGCGAGGCCCGCGCGGCGGGAGCCGAAAGCGACGCGGAGGTCGTCGATTACGTCGTCGAGGAGCTCAAGTCCGGCCGGTTGAAGTTCGCGGTCGAGGATCCCGATGCGCCGGAGAACTGGCCCCGCGTGTGGTATATTTGGCGCGGCAATGCCCTGCTGGCCAGCGCCAAAGGGCACGAGTATTTTCTCAAGCACTACCTCGGCACGCACACGAACGCCATCGCCGAGGATCTGGCGAAGGACTCCGTCAAGGAGGTCGTCTGGCGGGACGAGGCGCCGGAGGGAAAGCTCGACCTCGTGGTGGACTTGAATTTCCGCATGGACTCCTCGGCGCTTTATAGCGACATTATTTTGCCGGCGGCCACCTGGTATGAGAAAGCGGACCTGAACAGCACGGACATGCACAGTTTCATTCATCCGCTGTCGGCCGCCGTGCCGCCGTGCTGGGAATCGAAGACCGATTGGCAGATTTTCCGCGCGATCGCCGAGAAGTTTTCGGAGTTGGCGGCCCGACACTTTCCCGATCCGATCGCCGACCTGGTTGCTTCGCCCCTGGCGCACGACAGCCCGGCGGAGATCGCCCAGCCCGACATGAAGGACTGGAAAGCCGGCGAAGTGGAAGCGGTGCCCGGCCTGACCATGCCGGCATTGAAAGTCGTCGAGCGAGACTATAAGAATTTGGCGCGGCAGTATATTTCCTTCGGGCCGTCGGCGCGGAAGAACGGCCTCGGCGCGCACGGAACGCACTACGGCATCGAGCCGGAGTACGACGAAGCGCTGCGCACCCGCCCCACGGTTGCGTGGGAAGGGCACAGCTACCCGTCGTTGGCCGAGGACCAGCACGTGTGCGACGTGATCCTGAACTTCGCCACGGTAACCAATGGGGAATTGTCGCACCGCGCTTATCGGGAGATGGAAGAAAAGGTGGGGCTGCCCTTGGCGCACTTGGCCGAGAAGCAGCGAAGCGTGCGGACGAGCTTCGAGGATATCGTTTCCCGCCCCCGCCGCCTGCTCAACAGTCCCATGTGGTCGGGGCTGACGAACGACGGCCGTCCGTACGCGCCGTTTACCTACAACGTGGAGTGCCTGGTTCCGTGGCGGACGTTGACCGGCCGGCAGCACCTGTATCTGGACCATCCGCTCTACCTGGAGTTCGGCGAACATCTTCCGACCCACAAGCCCAAGCCGTCGGCCACGCAGTACGCCGATCTGCAATTCACGGAGGAAGCCGGCCCGACGCTTATGCTCAATTACCTCACGCCGCACGGCAAATGGCACATACATTCCACCTACGGCGACAACTTTCGGATGACCACGCTTTCCCGCGGGGTCGAGCCGCTATGGCTCAACGACCAAGACGCGGCCGCGATCGACGTCGCCGACAACGACTGGGTGGAGCTTTTCAACGACCACGGGGTGATGGTAACGCGGGCGGCGGTCAGCGCGCGGATTCCGCGCGGCATCTGCCTCGTTTACCACGCGCCCGAGCGGACCTGCAGCATCCCCAAGTCGCCGTTGCGGAAGTATCGCCGCGCCGGGGGCCACAACAGCCTCACCCGCACCCGGTTGAAACCGAACCTCATGGCCGGCGGCTATGGGCAGTTCACCTACCATTTGAACTATTGGGGTCCGGTGGGCTGCAACCGCGACACGCACATCCTCGTCCGCAAGCTACCCGATTTGAAGTGGTAAGGAACCCCCGCATGAATATCCGCGCCCAGATTTCCGTCGTTTTCCACCTCGACAAGTGCCTCGGCTGCCACACTTGCAGCCTGGCGTGCAAGAATATATGGACCGACCGGCCGGGCACGGAGTACATGTGGTGGAACAACGTGGAGACCAAGCCCGGCGCCGGCTATCCGAGCCTCTGGGAAGACCAGCAAAAGTACAAGGGCGGGTGGGACGCCGGCGGGAAATTGAAATCGACGAGCAAGTCGCGGATCGTGGCGAACATCTTCCATCATCCGAGCATGCCGACGATGGACGACTACTATGAGCCGTGGACCTACGACTACCAGGAATTGTTCAATGCGCCGGAAGGCGCGGACCAACCCACGGCGCGGCCCATTTCCCTGGTCACCGGGAAGCACATCGACATCGAGGCGGGCCCGAATTGGGACGACGACCTGGGCGGCTCGCCGATCTATGCCGCTCACGATCCGAATCTGGCGGGTTTGACGGCTCAACAGCGGCAGCAACTTTTCGCCGTCGAGCAGTTGGTGTTCTTCTACCTGCCGCGGATTTGCAATCACTGCCTCAATCCGGCGTGCGTGGCGGCCTGTCCTTCCGCCGCGCTCTACAAGCGGGGCGAAGACGGGATCGTGCTGTTGGACCAGAAACGGTGCCGCGCGTGGCGCGCGTGCGTGCCCGCTTGTCCCTACAAAAAGAGCTATTACAACTGGTCCACGGGCAAATCGGAGAAGTGCATCCTTTGCTTTCCGCGGATCGAAACCGGCCAGGCCCCGGCGTGCTTTCACGCCTGCGTGGGGCGGATCCGCTACTTGGGCGTGCTGCTGTACGACGCCGACCGCATCCGCGAGGCGGCCGCGCGGCCGAACGATGAATTGATCGACGCGCATCGCTCGCTGATCCTCGATCCATTCGATCCCGAAGTGATCGCCGGGGCGCGGAAGTGCAACATGCCCGAATCGACCATCGCGGCGGCGCAGAAGTCGCCCGTTTACCAGTACGTCAAGGTCTGGAAGCTGGCGTTGCCGCCCCACGTGGAGTTCCGAACGCTGCCGATGCTGTTTTACGTGCCGCCGATGGCCCCGGTGATGGCCGCGCGGCAGGGCGATGCCTTGAATCACGTCAGCCAGGATTTGTTCCACGACATCGAACAGGCGCGCGTGCCGATCGCGTACCTTGCGAACTTGCTGGCGGCGGGCAACGAGTCGAAAATCGGCTATGCCTTGCGCAAGCAGAAGGCCGTGCGGTGGTATCGCCGGGCGCAGACCGTGGGCGACGTGGACGCGCAGACCGCGCTGCGAATGCTGCGCGAGGCCGATTGTTCGGCGGAAGAGGCCGACGCGATCTACCGGCTCACCGCGCTGAGCACCTTCGAGGAGCGGTTCGTCATTCCGGCGGGGCACCGCGAATTGGGCGTGGAAGCGCTCCAAGATCCCTTGAAGCACAAACAACAGGCCGGCTTCGGTTTCATTGCGGGCCCGCGGAGGGGATTGTGATGGAAGCCCGCGAAGGATGCTACTCGTCAATTGCCGCGCTGCTGGCGTATCCCGACGCGGGATTCGGCCGGCGGTTGGCCGACTGCCGGGGATTGTTCGCGCAGGGCGATCCGCGGGCCGCCGCCCATCTGGCCGATTTCGACGCCGCGACCCGCAACGCCGCGACGACCGACCTCGAAGAGCTTTATGCGCGAACTTTCGACTTCAATCCGCAATGCTCGTTGGAGATCGGCTGGCATCTGTTCGGCGCGGATTCCAACCGCGGCGCGCTGCTGGTGAGGTTGCGGGAGGAACTGGCGCGCCACGGCATTCGGGAATCGTGCGAATTGCCGGACCATCTTACCCACGTGCTGCCGCTGGTGGAACGCATGAGGCCGGACGAGGCGGCGCGGTTCAGTCGGGCGTGCGTCCTGCCGGCCGCGGAAAAGATGCTGGCCGGCTTGGAGGGGAAGCAGAATCCCTACGAGAACGTGCTGCGCTGCCTGGTCGCGGCGCTGCACGCCGAATTCGGCCGCGAAGCGAGCGGCCCGGACGACCCCGCCGGCCCGGAAACGGTCGCCGGCGGCGCGGCCGCACCCCAGTTTTCAGGAGACCGTCGATGAACCTGCCGTTATACCTCGATCGGGCGTTGTTTGTCGGATTGCCGTACGCGGCGATTTCCGTGTGCCTGATCGTCTCCCTTCAGCGTTACGGGTGGCGAATGTTCACCTATTCCAGCCTTTCCTCGCAGTTGCTGGAGAACCGCACGCACTTCTGGGCGATGGTGCCTTTCCATTACGGCATCCTCGCGGTGTTGTTGGGCCACCTGATCGGCTTTTCGGTGCCGCGGGCGGTGCTGGCGTGGAACGGACGGCCGTTGCGGCTCTACGTTCTCGAAGCGGCGGCGCTGTCGTTCGGCGTGCTCGCGCTGATCGGCCTCGCGGCGCTGATTAACCGGCGGTTGACGAACGCCAAGATGCGCGCGGTAACCAGCGCCATGGATTGGCTGACGTTCGCCCTGCTGCTGTTTCAAGCGGCGAGCGGCGTTTACGTGGCCGTGTTCACGCCGTGGGGGTCCACGTGGTACGCCGCGGTGGTCGTGCCTTACTTGTGGTCGCTCTTCGGCCTGAATCCCGACGCCGGCGTCGTAACGCAGTTGCCGCTCGCGGCGCAACTGCACATCGTCAACGCCTTCATCCTGATCGGTTTGTTTCCGTTCACTCGGCTCGTGCATATCCTGGTCGTTCCCAATCCCTACCTCTGGCGCAGGCCGCAAATAGTGCGGTGGTACGGTTCGCGTTGAGACCCGGCGGAAAGGACCATGATGAACGAAGACCTGCTCCCTAAAGATCGGCGACTTGGCTGGTGGATTCTGGCCATGAACACGCTGGCGTTCACGGTCTGCTTCGCCGTTTGGATGATGAACGGGGTGCTGGTCACGTTTCTGGTGGACAACGCGGTGTATAAGTGGGATCCGGCCCAGATGGGCTGGTTGATCGGCATCCCCGTGGTAACCGGCTCCTTGTTCCGTTTGCCGCTGGGGATGGCGACGGACCGGTGGGGCGGGCGGCTGGTGTTTGGCCTGCTGCTGCTGGCGTCGGCCGTGCCCACGTACCTGATGTGCTATTGCGACACTTATCTACAATTTTGCCTGGCAAGCCTGGGCTTCGGATTTACGGGGACGAGCTTTGCCGTCGGCGTGGCATACACTTCGGCGTGGTTTCCCAAGCACCGACAGGGTACGGCGCTGGGAATCTTCGGCGCCGGCAACGCGGGCGCGGCCCTGACCAGCCTTGGCGCGCCGGGATTGCTCAACTGGCTTACCGACCAGGGCGAGAACCTCGACCGCTGGCGCCAACTGCCCAAGATATACGCCGCCTTGCTGCTGGCCACCGGCGTGCTCTTCCTGGCGACCACCACGACGCGCATTGTCCAAGGAACTGCCCGCAAGTCGCTTGCCGAGCGTCTTTCGCCGTTGAAGGTTCTCCGGGTGTGGCGTTTCGGCCTGTATTACCTATTCGCCTTCGGCGGTTTTGTGGGATTGGCCCAGTGGTTGGTGCCGTACTACGTCAGCGCGTATGGGGTATCCGTGGCCGCGGCGGGCGGCCTGGCGGCATGCACCAGCCTGCCCACCGGATTGTTCCGCGCCGTCGGCGGTTGGCTGTCGGACACCTTGGGAGCGCGAACCGTGCTGTACGCGGTGTTTAGTTTGTCGCTGGTCTTCTGCGGATTGCTCATGGTGCCGCGGATGGATATTTTCGCGCCGGGGAGCGGCGTGACTGCCCGCTTTGCGGGAGTCGTCGCCAGCGTAACTCCCACCGAGATCGCGGTCGAGTCGCCGAAGACGGGCCGCGCCGCGTACAAAGTCTTGCCCAAGCAGAGGGAACTGGTTTCGCCGCAGGAGCGAGCCGGCGGCATGTTCATTTTCCCGCGCTCCGACTCTTGGCAGGAACCGGTGGTCAAGGCGGGCGACCAAGTCGTCAAAAAACAACTGTTGGCGCGGGGAATGACGCAAATCTTCTTCCAAGCGAACGTATGGATATTCACCGCGCTGAGTCTTATTTTGGGAATGTTGATGGGCATCGGGATGGCTGCCGTCTATAAACACATCCCCGACTATTTCCCCCACGAAGTCGGCGTGGTTGGCGGAATCGTCGGCGTGATCGGCGGTCTCGGCGGTTTCTTCTGCCCCGTGATTTTCGGATATCTCCTCCGGGCCAGCGGACTGTGGACGACGTGCTGGATGTTCTTGTTCGTGCTGGCCGCGGCGTGCCTGCTCTGGATGCACCTGGTAGTCCGCAAGATGATGCGATCGGAGGCGCCGCACCTGATGCGGCAATTCGAAACGCGACCGACCGTGGAGAAAAACGCGCCATGAGTCGCCCTATCGTTACCGTAGTCCTGGTAGTCGGCTTGGCCTTCGCGTTGCTGGCGTTAGGGTTTGGAGCGGGCAGCGTCCACCTGCCGGCGAACCGGCAGGACTACGAGCCGGTTCAACCGCTCGCTTTTTCGCACCGCCTGCACGCGGGAGAATTGAACATCGCCTGCCTGCATTGCCATGGCGCGGCCGAAAAAAGCCGGCACGCCGGCATCCCCGCCGCAAGCACCTGCATGAATTGCCACAAACTAGTGACCGCGCCGATGGCCGCCGTTCGCGCCGAGGACGAACTGGCCCAGAAGGAAAAGCGCCAACCGCGGCGGATCGTTTCCCCCGAATTGCAAAAGCTCTACGATAGCCTCGGACTGTCGCTGAACGAAAAACGGGAGTTGGCGCCCGATCCGCGGAAGCCGTTGCGGCCGATCCCCTGGATCAAGGTTTATAGCCTGCCGGATTTCGCGTATTTCGACCATCGGGCCCACGTGCGCGTCGGCGTGGCCTGCGAGAAGTGCCACGGCGCGGTGGAGACCATGGAACGGGTTCGCCAGATCGGCGACCTCTCGATGGGCTGGTGCGTCAACTGCCATCGCACCGCCGATCGAGAGGGCATCAACGGCGCGCAAGTCCATGCCTCGACGGATTGCGACATCTGCCACCACTAATTCGAAAGCCCATGTGCGACGACCATAAAAAATACGACTGGAGCCGGCGCGAGTTCCTGGAGGCATCGGGCTTTGGCTTGTTTCTCGCGGCGCTGGCCGGCTGCGGCCGCGCGCCGGTGCAAAACGCCTTCGGCTATATTCAACAGCCCGAAGGAGCCGTGCCCGGCGGAACCGATTGGATTGCCACGGTCTGCGGGGCGTGTCCCGCGGGATGCGGCGTGCTGGCGAAGAACCGCGACGGACGACCGATCAAGCTGGAAGGCAATCCCCAGCATCCGCTGTCGCAAGGCGGCCTGTGCGCCGCGGGGCAAGCCGCGGTGTTGGGATTATACGACAGCCAACGCCTGCAAAGCCCCTTGATTGCCGGGAAGCCGGCCGCCTGGGATCGGGTGGATAACGAGATCCGCGCGCGGTTGAAAGACATTCGCGCCCGGGGCGGCGCCGTCCGTTTTCTCGGCGAGACCGTCATCGGTCCAACAAAACGGGCGATGATCCGACGGTTCCTGGAAGGCGAGACGAGCCGCCCCGGCATCGAAGGGCAGGCTGCCGATGAGGGCGCGCATTGGAAGGGATTTTCCGACGCCCGCCACGTAATCTACGATTCCTTATCCGCTTCGGCGCTCCTCGATGCCCACCGGCTTACGCATGGCGTTCGCCTTCTGCCGCAATATCGGCTGGGCGAGGCGGACGTAATCGTCGGCTTGGATGCCGATTTCATGGGCGCCTGGATTTCTCCGGTGGCCTTCACCGCCGATTACCGCCGCGGACGCGAACCCGAAGGGCAGCCGCCGCGGATGTCGTATCACGTGCAGTTCGAGTCTCGGATGTCGCTCACCGGCGCGTGCGCCGACCGGCGGCTTGCGATTCCGCCCGAATGTCTGGGGACTCTATTGAACCACTTGGCGGTTCGATTGGCGGAGAAAGCGTCCGTTCCCCTGGAGAAAATCGACTTGGGCCGGCCTCCCGTCCCGGCGGCGGACCTCGATCGCCTGGCCGATCGCCTGTGGCAGGCACGCGGAAGGAGCGTGGTCCTTTGCGGGAGCCAGGACGTGAAGATTCAAGTGTCGGCCAATTTCGTCAACCATCTGCTGGACGCTTACGGCGCGACGATCTTGCTCGATCGGCCTTCGCATGTGAAGCAAGGGGACGATCGGCGGTTGTCGGCGCTGGTGCGAGAGATTCGCGAGGGGAAAGTGGCCGCCCTGTTCATCGCAGGCGCGAATCCCGTGTACGAACTTCCGGAGGGCGGGGAGTTGAAAAGTCTTTTGCGGCGAATTCCCTTGACGGTGAGCTTCGGCAGCCACCTCGACGAGACGGCCGCGATGGCGCGCTACGTTTGCCCGGAAAGCCATTTTCTGGAATCTTGGGGCGACGCCGAACCGGCGGCAGGCGTGGCGAGCGTGGCGCAGCCGGCGCTGCGGCCCTTGGGGGACACCCGCCCCCTGATCGAGAGCCTTGCCGCATGGATGGATCGACCGCAAAGCGCCTACGAACTCGTGCGTCGGCATTGGGAAGAGTCGATCTTTCCGCGTCGCGCGAAGGGCAAAGACGAGAAGGCGGATACCTTCGAGGCCTTCTGGGAGGATGCGGCGGCGCGGGGATGCGCCGAATTCGAGGCGGAAGCGCCGGCGGTGAAAGAATTCGCCCGCGAGGCGGTGCAACTCGGCGAAACCGCGCCGGAGCAGCCGATCGATAATCTCACGCTGTTATTGTATCCCACCGTCGCCTTGCAGGACGGCCGGCATGCGTTGAATCCCTGGTTGCAAGAGCTTCCCGATCCCGTGTCCAAGGTAACTTGGGATAATTATGCGAGTCTCTCGCGAGCGACGGCGGCGGGCTTGGGCGTGGAAGACGGCGACGTGATACGCATTGCTTGCGGCGAAGGGGAAGAAAAAAACGTCGTCTTGGAACTGCCGGCGCTGATCCAGCCCGGACAACACGATCGCGTCGTGGCGGTAGCGTTGGGATACGGCCGCCGGGGGACGGAGCGTTTCGCCAAGCTCGCGCCGGACTGGATTGAAGCCCGGCCGTTGGTCGGCCCCAATGGATTGGTGGGGACCAATGCGGCGCCGTGCCTTGCATGGGAAGGTGAAACGCTGCGTTACCGGCGGAACGGCGTTACCTTGACCAAGACGGGCGAAAAGCGTCCTCTGGCATGTACGCAGCAACATCATGAAATCGCCGTTCCGCCGCGGCTGGCCACGCCGGGAGCCGGCCGCCGGCCGATGATCGAGGAAGTCGCGTTGTCGGCGTATCGCGCACATCCCCAGCCCGGAGGCGAGCCGACCGGAGAGCACGGCGCCGGACTCTGGCCGGACGATCACCCGTACGCGGGCAAGCGTTGGGGAATGGTCATCGACTTGGCGCGCTGCACCGGGTGCTCCGCCTGCGTGGTGGCTTGCCAGGCGGAAAACAATGTGCCGGTCGTGGGGCGCGACGAGGTCCGCCGCAGCCGCGAAATGCACTGGCTCCGCATCGACCGGTATTACTCCGAGGCCGCGGACGGGGTCGATACGGCGCATCAGCCGATGCTCTGCCATCACTGCGAGAACGCGCCCTGCGAAAACGTCTGCCCGGTGCTGGCGACCGTCCATAGCGAAGAAGGGCTGAACCAGCAGGTTTATAACCGCTGCGTGGGCACGCGCTACTGCGCCAACAACTGTCCTTACAAGGTTCGCCGCTTCAACTGGTTCCGCTACGCGCGGGACGACCGGCGCGAGAACCTGGCGCTCAATCCGGACGTTACGGTTCGTTCGCGCGGCGTGATGGAGAAGTGCAGTTTCTGCGCACAACGGATTCAGGAGGCGAGATTGGAGGCGAAACGGCTCGATCGCGAACTGCGCGACGGCGAGATTCAGCCGGCGTGCCAGCAGTCGTGCCCGGCGCAGGCCATCGCGTTCGGCGACTTGAACGATCCCAAGAGCCGCGTGGCGCGGCTTGCGGCATCGTCGCGCTACTACCAAGTCTTGAGCGAGTTGAACATCCGGCCCGCCGTCGGCTACTTGCGGCGAGTCCGCAACCGCGACGCCGGCGAAGGAGGAATGCAGCATGGCTGAGGCGCACCACCCGCCGCCGCTGGTGGCGGGCAATAAATCGTCGGCCGACGTAACCCGCGACATCTGCGCGCCGCTGGAGCGCGGCCCCACCGGATGGTGGTGGTCAGCCTTCCTGACGTCGGCGTCGGTGCTGGCGTTGGGCGCGGCGGCCGTCGCTTATCAAGTCGCCACGGGGATCGGCACTTGGGGCCTCAACCGGACCGTGGGCTGGGCCTTCGACATTACCAACTTCGTGTTTTGGATCGGCATCGGGCACGCGGGCACCTTGATCTCCGCGATCTTGTTCCTCTTCCGGCAGCAGTGGCGGACCTCGGTCAATCGTTCCGCCGAGGCCATGACCATCTTCGCGGTGATGTGCGCCGGCCTGTTTCCCCTGATCCACATGGGGCGCCCCTGGCTGGCCTATTGGGTCGTGCCGTATCCGAATTTTCGCGGACCGCTTTGGGTCAACTTCCGCTCCGCGCTGATGTGGGACGTGTTCGCCATCAGCACGTATTTCACCATCTCGCTGGTCTTTTGGTACGTGGGATTGATTCCCGATCTGGCCACGGCATCGGCCCGGGCACGGCCGGGTTGGCGGCGGCGGCTCCTCGAATTCTTCAGCCTGGGATGGAACGGCTCGTATCGCACATGGCACCGCTACGAGTTGGTTTACCTGCTGCTGGCGGGTCTGGCGACGCCGCTGGTCGTCTCCGTTCACACGGTCGTCAGTTTCGATTTCGCCACGGCCGTGCTGCCGGGGTGGCACACCACCGTGCTGCCTCCCTATTTCGTCGCCGGCGCCATTTTCTCCGGCATGGCGATGGTGCTCACGCTGATGCTCGTGGCCCGCAAGGTCATGGGCCTGGAGGATTATATCACCCAACGGCACATCGATCCCATGTGCAAGCTCACGCTGCTCACCGGCAGCATCGTCGGCCTCGCGTACCTCGTCGAATTGTTCACGGCGCTCTATTCGGGGAACGCCTACGAGCAGTTCGCCGCGATGAACCGGCTCTGGGGACCCTACGGCTGGTGCTATTGGGTGATGATCGGCTGCAATGTCGCGGTGCCGCAACTGCTCTGGTTTCCACGGATTCGCCGCGCCTTGCCCGCGGTGTTCGTCATTTCGGTGCTCGTCAACGTGGGCATGTGGTTCGAGCGTTTCGTGATCATCGTGACTTCCCTGCACCGCGATTTTCTGCCGTCGAGTTGGACCATGTACCTGCCCACCTCGGTCGAGCTCGCCACGCTGGCGGGCAGTTTCGGCTTGTTCTTCACCTGCTTCTTGTTGTTCTGCCGCTTTTTGCCGATGATCGCCATGGGCGAGGTGAAAGGCGTACTGGAACACGGTCGAGGAAACGTCGCGGAGGAGGTCGCTCCATGAGCAAACGCACCTTGGTTGCCGTGTTCGAGCATGAGGCGGATTTAATGCGCGCCGTGGCGGCGGTTCGGGCGGCGGACCTGAAAATCGACGACGTCTATGCGCCGTATGCGGTCCATGGCTTGGATCGGGCCTTGGGGTGGCGGCCCTCGCGGCTCGGTTGGGCCTGCGCCTTGGGCGGGATGTCGGGCGCGATTTTCATGCTCTGGCTCCAGTGGTGGACCTCGGCGGTGAGTTGGCCGTTGAACGTGGGCGGCAAGCCGTGGAACTCGCTGCCCGCCTTCGTGCCCGTCGCCTTCGAAGGCATGGTGCTGGCCGCCGGACTGACCACGGTCTTCGCGCTGCTGGCGGTTGCACGGCTTCGTCCCGGTAAAAAGACGAGGCCCATCGTTCCGGGCGTAGCGGACGACCGGTTCGCCCTGGTGCTCGAGGAGGCCGACGCGGCCTTCGATGCGGCGGCCGCAAGCAAACTGCTGCGGAATTGTCGCGCGGTGGAGGTGTCCGAGCGGGTCTTGGAAGACGAGTTTTCGCCCCTCGGAGCGCCCGCGGGCGCCGCCCGAACGCGATTGCGGCGGCGACTGAACTACTTGCTTCTGCTGCTCTTGGCCGTAGTGGTGGCGATGGTCTTCCTCACCCTGCCCGATCCGTCGCGGCCGAATCGCGAGTTTTTTCCCGACATGGCCCATTCGCCCGCTTACTCGAGCGCATCGGCCAATCCGAATTTTCCCGACGGCAAGACCCTGCAGTCGCCCGTCCCCGGCGTTTTGACGCAAGGCCAATCGCCATTGCACTATGACGCCACGGATGCCGAAGCCCTCCGCGCCGGGCGGGAACTGCGGAACCCGTTTTCGGCCAAGGATGCGAAGGCCGGCGCGCGCGGCGCCCTGGTGTTCCAAACCTATTGCACGCCTTGCCATGGGGGCGGAGGACTGGGCGACGGAGCCGTGGCGCTCCGCGGTTATCCCGCTCCGCCCTCTTTAGTGACGGGCGATACGACGAAAATGCCGGACGGCCAACTCTTCCATATCATCACCTACGGCAGGGTCAACATGCCCGCGCAATCCGGCTTGCTCTCGCCGGAGGATCGCTGGGCCGCTATCTTGCACATCCGCAGTCTGCAAACGCCGACTGCCCCCAAGTCGATCGAGGCGAAACCATGAATCGCGAAGCCGTTTATTCGTGCGCTTCCCCCAAAGCAGTCCGCTTGCTCTGGGCGAGCGCGCTCCTCGGCGGATTGGCGCTGGCCCTGGGGGGAGTGCTCCAACCGCAGCGGCTCTGGCCCAACCTGCTGCTGCTGGGATTTCTTGCCGTGGGTTTCGGTTTGGGCGGCCTGTTGCAGATTGCCTTCCGCGATCTCACCGGCGCGCGCTGGAGCGATGGTTTTCGCTGTGTCCGCGAGGCATTGGGCGCAACGCTTCCCTGGACCGCCCCCATTCTTGCCGCGATCCTCATCGCCGGCGTCGCCTCGTACCCGTGGTATCGGCCCGGGATGCTCGCGGAGGAAACGGATTGGTTCAAACGCGGGTGGCTGGAACCGGAATTCTTCACGGTCCGGGCAATAAGTTATCTCGCCATTTGGATGATATTCGCCCTGGCCATGGTGCGGGCTTCGCGGCGCGAGGCCGCCCCGGGCGGGCCCACGCGCGCCGGCGTCCGCTTATCCGCGGCCTTTCTCGTCGTATTTTCGCTTACCTTCTGGTTGGCCGGCACCGATTGGATCATGTCGCTCGAACCTCATTGGTGCAGCACGGCCTTTGCCGTCTATAATTTCGGCGGCATCCTATCGAGTTCGCTTGCCGCGATCACCTTGGCGGCAGTCTGGCTGCAGCGCGGACCGCTGAAAAACGCGGTTACCCGCGAGCACTTGCGCGATCTGGGCACGCTGCTGTTGGGTTTCAGTTGTTTTTGGATGTATATCTGGTTCTGTCAGTACATGCTCATCTGGTACACGAACGTGCCCGAAGAAGCCGCTTATTACGCGAGCCGCACGCACGGATTATGGGCGCCGTTGTTTTACGCCAACGTCGCGATCAACTGGGCGATTCCTTTTGCGGTGTTGCTTCCGCGCGCGTCGAAGGAGAGCGGCGGCATCCTGGTCAAGGTTTCGTTGCTGGTGCTGGCGGGACGCTGGCTGGACGTGTACTTGATGATCCTCCCCTCCACCAACGGAGACGCCCCCGCCATCGGTTTCTGCGAGCTGGGGGCATTTGCCCTGGGCGTAGGCGCGGGCGGACTCCTTTTCCTGCAGGCCCTGCGGAAGTCGCGGCAACTCTCGACGAGGGAGCTGTCGTGCCATGCCGGCGATGCGCCGGTTTGCGCGGAAGCCCCACGATAACCGGGCGGAGGAAAAAAAGGCGGCGCGTTCCGCGCGAAACTCCGAAATGAGATTAGGATCGGTCGTCATGGCAGAGGACCATTTTCCGATTGATGCCCAAACGATGATCCCCGACCTGCTTCGGGCGGTCCCTTCCGCGCGGCGCGTGTTGGACCTTTATGGGCTGCGCGGCTGCGGTGGGCCTTGGGGACCGGCCGAATCGCTGGAGTTCTTTTCCCGCGCCCACGACGTGCCGCTGGAACAGTTGCTCGACGAGATTCGTCAAGCGATTTCGGGCCATCCCCGCCCGGTGGCGGAAACGCCGGCGCTCGGCGAACCTCTCGGCGACGCAATCTATCGGCCGTTCTTTCGCGCGGGAATCGCCGTGGTGCTTACGCTCGGCGCGGCTTGGGGCGCAATCCTTTTGGTTCGCATCGCCCTGCTGAGGTCGTTCACGGCGATTCCGGTCCACGAGATCAATGCCCACGGCCACGCCCAAATCTTCGGCTGGGTGGGGCTTTTCGTCATGGGTTTCGCCTATCAAGCCTTCCCTCGATTCAAGCATACCTCGCTCGCGCACCCGCGCTGGGCGTACGGCACGTTGTGGTTGATGCTCGGCGGGCTGGTGGTCCGCTCCGTCTTGGAACCGCTTGCCGCCGCGTGGCCCTGGCTGGGCATCCCCGCCGTCGCCGGATCGGTAGCGGAAATCATCGCCGTGGCGATTTTCATCGCCGTGATTGCGGCAACGCTATGGGGCGCGAAAAAGCGGCTCGAGGCCTACGATTACTATATCCTGACCGCTTTAGGCTGGTTCCTCGTCCAAGCGATCTACGAGTCCGTCTATTTAGCCTCCACGCTAACGGCTCCCGACCGCGATTCTCTTCTCCAACTCATTGCCACCTGGCAAGCGCCGCTACGCGAGATCCAAATCCACGGATTCGCCATGATGATGATCCTGGGCGCCAGCCAGCGGATATTCCACTATTTCTACGGCCTCCCCGCTCCCAATCCCCGCCGGAGCATGGCGGCCCTGATCGTCCTGAATTTAGCGCTTGCGGGCATTGTCGCGGGCTTCGTGCTGATGCGCCTGGCGGGCCATGCTTGGGTAATCCTCTGGTACGGCTCCATCCTGGCGATGGCCGCCGCCGTGGTCTTCCTGGTTGCCGGCTGGCGCATTTATAGTCCGGCCCAAGATGTCGATCGCAGCCTGAAATACCTCCGCACGGCCTACGTCTGGCTTTTTATCTCTTTGGCGATGCAGGTGTTTCTGCCCGCATACCAGTTCGGCATCCTCGCCCGGTTCGCTCCCGAAAGCGCCGCCGCGGGCATCGGTTTCTCGCATGCCTATTATGGGGCGATTCGTCATGCCGTTACCGTGGGCTTCATTAGTCTGATGATCATGGGAGTGTCGGCCAAAGTGGCGCCGACGCTGGGCGGGATCGACGTGCATCGGCTCACTCCATTGTGGGTGCCGTTGGCGCTCCTCAATATCGGCTGCGCGTGGCGGGTCATCACCCAGATACTCACCGATTACACCCCGGCCGCGTTCCCGATTTCGGGCATCAGCGGATTGCTGGAACTCGCGGCCTTGGCGATCTGGGGCGTCCACCTCTGGCGGCTGATGTCGCGTCGCGCAGCGGCCGAAAGTTGCCGTCCGGCCCCGATCCTCGTGCAACTCGACGCGAACCGATCCGCGCGGCCGATCACCGCCGATCAACTCGTAGCCGAGGTGCTCGATCGGCATCCCGATCTGCTGGAGATTTTCGTATCCTACGGATTCGCGCCGTTGAAAAATCCGCTGATGAGGGCAACCGTCGCGCGAATAACCACGATCCGCCGCGCCTGCGCCACCCTCGATGTGGATCTGGAGCGGCTCCTCGCCGCGCTCAATGCCGCCGCCGACGGGTTGCCCGGAACAGATGGCGATCCCGCCATCCCCGAGTAGAATTCGGCCGATCTCGGTCAACCGCGTTTTCCTGGCGCAGCACGATTAAATCGAATGCGGTTGTTGTTGAGCCGGCAGCCGATGATTTGTTCGATAAAATGTAACCGTTCACGGGGGACTGTCCCGATTTTCGCGGCGCAAAAGATGATGGCGCCGTAAAAATGCTCAATCGCCGCGAAAATGGGACTGTCCCCCTCGCGCCGCGGGAAGGGGACGGGTCCATGTTTTCGGCCTACCGTTTGTCGGCAATATACGTTATCCCGCCGAAAAATGGACCAGTCCCCGACCGGGGCGTGAACGCTTACGATAAAATCGAGCGCCGAACGATGGCACTTGATCCAGATCAATTTTTTATTAGAATGATCGTCTATAATTCGGCTTCATTTGCAAAACACTCGTTTTTCCGCATCGATCTCGAATCTCATGGATTTTTCGGCGTTTGACGTGTTGGATTGGTAGTTGGAAACAACCGAACTAGAATCGGAAACCCCTATCGGATTAGGGAAGGTCATCCCAGCCGATGACGGGTTCATGGCTTCCGCACGAACGTTGATCTAAACCATCTTTGGGCTGCTCCTCTCGCGCGGTTGACGCTCGACCGGTATTTTTGTCTTCTGGAAATCCGCGGCCGGTTCGGAATCACTCTTCCGAACGGCCGCTACTTTAACGCAGAGGAGAACAAAAATGAGTACCCAAGGACTTCGCAATGCGGCCATTTTGACGTTCATCGTCAGCATGGCCATCCTCTTGGCGGGCGGATTCTTCGCCAAGGACCAGGTGCCTCCCATTCCAGGCCGTGTCGTCGGCGAGGGAAACCAGATCAGCGACTCCGCGGCGATCCTTCGCGGCCAGGACATTTATCAGCGCTACGGGCTGATGGACCACGGCAGCGTGTGGGGACACGGCACGTTGCGGGGCATGGACTTTTCGGCCCATACCTTGCACTGCACGGGTGAACTCGTGAAACAGTTCCTGGCTGCGGGGAAAGGCGATCCGAACGCCTATCGCCAATTGCCGCCTGCGCCCACCCGGGAGGTCGATCCGCGAGTCGTCGAAGAGATTCGCACCAACCGCTACGACCCGCGGGAAAACGTTTTGGAGTTGACCCCCGCCCTGGCGTATGCATGGGAGCAGATGCGGGCCTACTGGGACCGGGAGTTTGCGGAGGGAGATGCGCATTACGGTTTTCTCGAGGACACCGTGCCCACCGCCCAGGAACGCAAGGATCTCGCCGATTTCTTCGCCTGGACCGCCTGGGCGGCCGGCACCGATCGGCCGGGCTTGCATTACAGCTATACGAACAATTGGCCGGCCGATCGCAGCGTGGGCAATGTGCCCTCGCCGCATGCCCTCTTGTGGAGCATCGGCTCGATCTTGGCCCTCTTGCTCGTGCTGGGCCTGATAATTCACGTCGTGCATCGTTACGCCTTTTTCTATGGCGCGGGAGGCAACGCCGTGCAAGCCGCCTATCGCCTTCTGGAAATGCCCGTCACGCCTAGCCAGCGGTCCAGCGCCAAGTTTTTCCTCGTGGCCGGCTTGCTCTTCATCGTGCAAATCTTCAACGGCGGATTGATGGCCCACTACACGGTTCACCCCGGCACGTTTTATGTGAAGTTCATCGGAGAAATGTATCCTTATAGCTGGGCCAAGAGTTGGCACCTGCAATTGGCGATCTTGTGGATCGCCGTCTCCTGGATGGGCACGGCCGTGTATCTGGCCCCCATGGTCGGCGGCCGCGAACCGAAAGCCCAACGACTGCTGGTCAACATCCTCTTCGTGGCCGCGGTGGCCGTGACCGTGGGCAGTTTGCTGGGCGAGGTGCTGGGCATCAAGGGCTTTTTCGGACAACTCTGGTTCTGGCTGGGCCACCAAGGCTGGGAGTATCTCGAACTGGGCCGCCTCTGGCAAATCCTGCTCTTTGGCGGATTGATCTTCTGGCTGGTCGTCGTCTATCGGGCAATGGCCCCGGCGCTGATCTTCGGCGGCAAGGCTGAAGATCGCGATCGCCGCAGCCTGACCATTTTCTATGTGCTGAGCGCGATTTTCGTCGTCGTCTTTTTCGGTTTCGGACTGATGTACAGCCGCGGGACGCACCTGACCGTGGCCGATTACTGGCGGTGGTTCGTGGTGCATATTTGGGTGGAAAGCATCTTCGAATTCTTCGGCGTGGCCGTGATCTCGCTGTTTCTGGTTACGCTGGGCCTGGTATCGGCGAAGTCGGCTTTGCGGGTGGCCTATCTCTCGGCGATCCTCGTGTTCATCGCCGGCATTCCCGGCACCGCCCACCACTATTTCTGGTACGGCGGGCCGGCGTTCTGGTTGGCGATCGGCGGCGTGTTCAGTTCGCTGGAGCCGATTCCGCTGATCCTATTGGTCGTTCGGGCATGGATGGAGTATCGATCGATCCACGCCGAAGGGAAGGAGTTTCCTTATCGCTGGCCGCTGTATTTCCTCACCGCCAGCAGCGTGTGGAACTTTTTGGGCGCCGGCGTATTCGGTTTCCTCATCAACTTGCCGATCATCAATTACTACGAACATGCGACCTATCTGACCGCGAACCACGGCCACACGGCATTGTTCGGCGTTTACGGCATGTTGGCCATCGCCTTGATCCTCTTTTCCTGGCGCGGTCTCGTCGAGAACCGTTACTGGCACGATGGCATCCTCAAACTGAGTTTCTGGGGCCTCAACGTCGGACTGTTCCTGATGTTCCTTACGGGACTTTTGCCCATCGGCCTCATTCAGACGTGGCAAAGTTTCGATCAAGGCCTGTGGTTCGCGCGCAGCGCGGCCTTCTATGAATCGCCGGCCATACAATTGATCGGCAACTGGCGGATCGTGCCCGATTTGATCATTATCCTCCTCGGCGCTTTCCCGCTGATGGCCTTCTTGTTGGTCACTTTCCCGCGTTTGCGGAAGCGCAACGAAGACGTGAAGAAGCTCGAATAGAGTTTTAGGCAGTCGTTGAAAGAGCGGGATCTCCAAGAAAAGAAAGCTTGGGAATGGTATTCAATCCAAGTTTGCTAAACCCTTTCAAGAAAACCCCGCTCTTTCATGGTATCTAGATTCATCGAGGTCGCGGAAGAACCGTCAAGAAAAAATTATCCGTCGCGGGGGTCTAGCCGCGACGGGTTAATGGGGAAACGGCGATTGGATCAATGGTTGGCGAGGGCAAGCTCCCGGCGGGAAGCTTCGCTTACACCAACTCTTTTTTGGCGCCGATCAGCGTTCGCAAGCGTTCGGCCAGCAACGCGGCGTCGAACGGCTTTTTGAACGTCTCGTTGATCGCCGACCGATCGAAGCTCAGCGAGCTGCCGTCGTCGGGCAGCAAGGCAATCAGAATCACTTCCGAAAACTCGCCGTTCCGGCGGAGATTCTGGCAAATTTGCAGCGCTTCGGTCCGGCCGATCGAGAAATCCACAATGATGCAGTCGGGATGGAAGCTCTCGGCTTGAATCCCCGCATCGAAGCCGCTCGCCGCCACGCCGACCTTGAACGAACGGTCGAGCGGCAACTCGCGCTTCAAGTTTTCGATTAAGACCTGATCCTGGGCGACGACCAGCACTTTGGCCATCGCTTCATCTTCCAAATCTCCCAGGGGCATTCCGTGTTCCTTGAGGAACTTGATCAAGTACTCGCGCGGAATGCGGCGGTCTTGGGAACCGGGGATTCGATACCCCTTAAGCCGGCCCGAGTCGAACCATTTGCTGACGGTGCGCGGGGCCACCTTACAAATTTTGGCGACCTGACCAGTTGTGAAGACCTTCATCGCAGGCTCTCCGATTTATTTTTTGCACGTTGGTTTGGGTTGCGTCGCGAGCGAAGCCTGAGCTTCGCCGGACTTTCTTTTAAGCCCCTTTACCCGCGGAGGACTCCCGTCGTTCCTTCAACTTCGTCCGAGGACCGTTTTCCGGTTCGCCGAGGCTCAAACCTGGTTCAGCTCGCTGAGGTTCGAATCTCGTTCGACCGTTTACCGTCGTTCGGAACCGTTTCCGCAGGTATCTGGGTCGGGGCTACGTAATTCGCCGTTTGGCCGTGGTTCAGCTCCTTCTGACCCTTGCCGTACTAATTACATCGGCAACCGGGGTATTCGGAAGCCAGAGAAAATCCGTAAAATAGAGAAGGTGTGTCCTAACCTACTTATACCGATTTACTCCAATTCCTTGCATAGTTTCCCGGCGAATTACTACACGCGTGGGGAGAGACGCACAGACAGTCCGCTGTGGAGAGTCAGCGCAGACCGTTAAGGCATGGCCTTCTTGTGGCAGGTTCCCCCCTGCAGCCTATTCTACGCCGGAGGAATCGTTAAATTCAACCATTGTAGAACAAGCCTTCCTGATTCATCTTCGATTATTCCCGAGTAGGACTTTAGAAACTTTATCCGGTGGTAACGATTGGAGCGGTCCGCCCGGGCGTAGGGGAAATGTCGGATGGTCCGATTTTCTACTGTCTTTTTCGGGATCGAACATTCAACACAAGGTAAGTGGGATAAGCCTGGAAAGAGAGAAAGATCACTTGGCTTGGAAATAAGCCCCTCCATATTACTTATACTGCATGTTTTTTCTCGGCCCTTTTGGCACATGCGACGCCAATAAACGACTCGGAAATTGATCTGGCTAGCTTAGAAAACGGAAAAGTATTTTTCGTGGGGCACTGGATTTCGCATCGTTAACCTCGCAAGTGTTGTGCAGAATACGCTGCCGAACTCGAAAAGGAATTCGAGTAAAATAATATCGATTGTTAAAAAGCGCGAAAGCCACTACGATGTAAGAAAGGGCAACCGGGAGCTATAATGCAAGCGGCCGATCGCGGGTGAACAGGCTCCTCCCCCGAAAAGTTTTTTCGCGCCAAAAACCGCGCAGAGGATAAAATGCAGGCGTAAACCATGTCAACATTCTGCATCGCTTTAATGCTGTTTGCAGTGCAGCCGGTCGCGGGAAACCAAACGGAGAATCAACCTCAAGCGGCTATCTCCCAGGATTCGCCGCCCTTGGCCGACGGCGAAATCGCGGCCGCGCCGAATCGGAGGGGGAAGGAACTCGAAGAAACTGCCCGTGCGGCATTGCGGCGTTGGGTGAAGATCGATAAAACCAACGCCCCCTCCGCCGCCCGCGAGTTCCTTGCTGTGTTCGATGCTCTCAAGCAAGATACCACCCTCCCCCCTGCCACGCGGCGGCAGTTGGGCGGTCAGGTCCGCAACCGACTCGTTCGACTTGCGGAAATGATTTCGAGAAGCAACGCGGCGAAGCGTCGGAACGATTCTCCGCCCCATCTCGGCAATGTCCGGGATGCCCCACAAGTTCTCGGCCAGTTGGGCGGAGGCATGAATCGGCCCGGCGGATTGGGCAATCAAAATCGGCCCGCCCAACGCGGCGGATTTGGCGGCAATCCGGCGAATAATTTCCCTCCCGACGCCGGCGAGGACCTCGTCGCCCTGATTCAAAAGACCATCGCGCCCGCTTCTTGGGATATCAACGGCGGTCCCGGCTCGATCTACTATTGGCGGCCCGGCCGTGCGCTGGTGATTCGGGCCTCGGAAGATGTACACGAGCAAATCGGCGGAGTATTGGGGCAACTTCATCAAGGACAGTAGTGAAAATCCACCACTGCGGGGGAAAAGAGGGAATCTTGGTTTCGACCTTAGGGGAAAACTGCGGTTTTCCGGCTTGCTAATTATCACTGGGAAGCCAATAATAGAAGGGGAGATGAGATTCCCCATTCCTTGATGCCGAGAATACCGCCATGAGCCTTGCCGTTGAAGATCATCTCGAAATTGCCGAAGGCGAGTTGACCGTCGCCGATTTGGTGGATCGGTTCGGTCCCATCCCCATTCGCCGAATTCTCTTGTCCCCATCCCCTGGCACGGCAACGGAGGAAGACGTAGTTGACCTCGACGACCATGAAGATCGGCTTTGCGAACTGATCGATGGCATTTTAGTGGAGAAGACCGTGGGTTTCTATGAATCTTATTTGACCGTCGCCATTATCGCGTTGTTAAGCAATTACGTTCGAGAGCACAAGTTGGGAATAGTCTTGGGTACGGATGGCATGATTCTTCTCTCTCCTGGATTGGTGCGGATTCCCGACGTTTCGTTCATCTCCTGGAATCGACTGCCCGGTCATAAAGTGCCGCGCGATCCGATTTGCACCGTAATCCCCGATTTGGCCGTCGAGGTTCTCAGCCGCGGCAACACCAAGAAAGAGATGGATCGCAAACTTACCGATTATTTCACTGCCGGCGTCAGGCAAGTATGGTACGTTTACCCGAAAAAGCGGGAAATTCAGGTCTTTCATTCGCTCCAGGAATTCCAGACGCTGACCGACAAGCAAACGCTCGAAGGCGGCGACGTTCTGCCCGGTTTCTCCGTGGAAGTGAAAAGTTTCTTTCCCGAATGACTTTCCTCATGCATGCGGAAATTCTCGCCATCGGCGACGAAATCGTCAGCGGACAAACGCTCGACACCAATTCGCAGTGGCTTAGCCGGCGGCTCGAAGAGTTTGGCGTTCGCACGCTCTATCACACGACCGTCGGCGATGAATTGGCGCCGGGCGTCGCGGTCTTTCGCCAAGCCGTCGATCGGGCCGAGATCGTCGTTGCTACCGGCGGTTTAGGCCCCACGGCCGACGATCTCACGCGGGAAGCGCTGGCTCAAGCGGTTAGCCGGGAACTGGCGCTCTACCCCGAGGCCTTGGAACATATCCGCGCGCTCTTTGCCCGGCGAAAGCGCGAGATGCCCCAACGAAACAAGTCGCAGGCGATGTTTCCCGCCGGCAGCCGGATGATTCCCAACGAAAACGGCACGGCGCCGGGCATCGATATGGAAATTCCGCGTGCGGGCCGCAATCCCTGCCGCTTTTTCGCGCTGCCCGGCGTGCCCGCCGAAATGCGCGAAATGTGGGACGGCTATTTACGCACGGAGATCGCAAAACTTGCCGGCGGCGCGAAAAAAATCGTCAGACGGAAGATCAACTGCTTCGGGGCGGGCGAAAGCCAGATCGAGGCCATGCTGCCGGACCTGATCCGCCGCGGCCGCTCGCCGACCGTCGGCATCACGGCGAGCAACGCCACCATCTCGCTCCGCATCGACGCCGAAGCCGATACCGAAGCAGATTGTCTCCGGCTGATCGATCCAACCGTGCAAACCATCCGCGATTGCCTGGGCGATCTGGTCTTCGGCGAAGGCGACGACGAATTGCAACATGCCGTAGTGCGATTGCTGAATGAAAAGAAACAAATGCTCGCCGTCGTCGAATGGGGCGCCGGCGGATTGGTTACCCAATGGTTGAGCGACGCGCCGGATTCGGAAAATTGCTTTTTAAGCGGAATGGTCTATCCGAACTTTCAAGTTTTCAAGCGGTCTCATTCCTTCGATCCAAGTTCCACGGAAGAAAAATCCCATATCGAAAAATTCGTCATCGAAACGGGGCGCATTCTCGACGCGGATTGGCTGTTATTGCTCGGCGATATGTCCGATCGAAATCAAAACGAGTCCATGCGGGTGCATCTTGCGATGGGCAATGAAGATAATTTCAAGATGCAAACAATTACCCAGGGCATTCATCCCGCCTTGCGGAAAATCTACACCGCCAAACAAGCGTTGAATCTGGCGAGACGAACCATTCTTGGGCAATGATCCGAAGAAAACCGCGAAAAACCGCTTTCTTGACCTTTCTCCCAAAGATGGTATAATCCCGTTTTTATCGTCAACTGCAACTTTTCAGGTGAACAAGCCATGGGATTCAACGAGGATGCCATACGCGCGCTGCGCGAGGCTTTGGAGATTTCGCCCGAAAACGAACCATTGCGCCGGCATTTGGCGGGCGCTTTGGCGGGATTGGGCCGCTTCGAGGAAGCCGAACTGGAATATCGCCAAGCGTTGAATCTCAGTCCCCTTAGTACCGAATTGAAAATCGAACTGGCAAAAGTTTATTTTCAACAAGGCAAATTGACGCAGTCTTTGGTGATCGTGGAAGACGTAACCTCGCATCCCAATCCACCGGGTAAAGCACACGTACTGCATGCACATCTCTTGCTGAGGCGCGGCGACGTTCCCAACGCCGTAGCTCTATATAAACTGGGCGTGGAAATCGATCCCTCCGCCGCCGACCAGGAATTGTCCGAACGGTTGGGAATCGCGTCTCAAGATCGGGCCGGAGCAGTCTTTGAAGGGCGCGTGCGGGAATGCTGGGAGGAGCCGTCCTCCGCTTCGTCGGCCGAAGTCGAGCGCCCCAAGGCGACGTTCCGAGACGTCGGCGGCATGGAGGCGCTTAAGGAAGAGATCGCCGTAAAAATCATTTATCCGCTGCAACATCCGGAGGTCTTCCAGGCCTACGGCAAATCCGTGGGCGGCGGGATATTGATGTACGGCCCTCCGGGTTGCGGCAAAACGCATCTCGCGCGAGCGACCGCCGGCGAAATCCGCGCCGGCTTCATTTCGGTCGGCATCAATGACGTTTTAGAGATGTGGATGGGCAACAGCGAACGCAATTTGCACGCTCTCTTCGAGCAAGCCCGCGACAACAAACCTTGCGTTCTTTTCTTCGACGAGGTGGACGCCTTGGGAGGACGCCGCTCCGACATGCACGGCGGCGCCGGCCGGCAGCTCATCAACCAGTTCCTTGCGGAGATGGACGGCGTGAACTGCTCGAACGAAGGCGTGCTGATCCTTGCCGCCAGCAACGCCCCCTGGCATGTCGATCCCGCCTTCCGCCGGCCGGGCCGGTTCGATCGCATCCTCTTCGTGCCCCCTCCCGATGCGCCTGGCCGGGCGGCGATCTTGCGCATCCATTGCGCCGGAAAACCCGCCGAAAATCTCGATTTCGAGCACGTCGCGAAAAAAACCGACGGCTTCTCGGGAGCCGATCTGAAAGCCGTGGTCGATATGGCCGTGGAAAACAAGCTCCGCCAAGCCATGCGGTCGGGAAACATCGTGCTTTTGGCCACCAAGGATTTGGCCGCCGCCGCGCAGACGCTCCGGCCGACCACGCGGGAATGGTTCTCTACGGCGCGGAACTACGCCACGTATTCCAATCAAGGCGGACTGTACGACGACGTCCTGAAATACTTGAAAATCGGTTAACGCAAAACCATGAACCCGCCCCGACTCCAAAGAGCGTCCTTGCTCGTCGATCAACGCCGCTACGATCTGGCCGAACCGGAATTGACCGCGGCGATGGCCGAGGAGCCGAACAACGCCCTGGCTCACGCCTTGATGGCCATTTGCCTGTTGGCGCGGAAGGAGTACGAACGAGCGACCGAATTCGCCGAACGCTCGATCCATTTGCGCCCCGACCTGTCGCAAGGGTATTCGATCGCGGCGATCGTCTGGAGATCGCGGAATTATTTCGACAAAGCCGAGGCCTCGATTCGGGAAGCGATCGCCATCTCGCCGCACGATCCCGATTATCACGCGACCTTAAGCGGCATCAAATATCATCAGCGCGATTGGGAAGCCGCGCGCCGAGCAGCGGAGGCCGCATTGGCCCTCGATCCGGAACACATCGGAGCGCTAAACCTCCGCGCCGAATCGCTGCGAAAGCTGGGCCGCGTCCAAGATGCGAGGATTGAATTGCAGAATGCGCTCCGCGTCGATCCCGATTCCGCCGACACGCACGCCGCGCTGGGTTGGGCGCACCTGCAAAAGGGCGATCGCGCAGCGGCCGTCGCCCATTTCCGCGAGGCGCTGCGGCTGGAACCGGATTCGGAATGGGCGCGGCAGGGCGTACTCGAAACCCTGCGGTCGTACAATCCCCTCTATCGCCCGCTTTTAAAGTTTTTCCTCTGGATGCAGTCCTTGAGCGGCGCCGCCCAGTGGGGCGTGGTCATCGGCCTGTACTTCTGCTATCGATTTCTCTGGGGGCTGACCCGGGAATATCCCTCCTGGAAGCCGTTCATCATGCCCCTGATTATTCTCTACGTCGCCTTCGCCGCGGCCACCTGGATCGGCAAACCGCTGATGAATCTGGCGCTGCGATTGCATCCGCTGGGGCGATTGGCCCTCGCGCGCGAGGAACGCATCGCCGCCAATTGGATCGGCGGTTTCCTGACCGCGGGTCTTGCGGCGCTCGCGGTCAATGCGTTCTATCCGAGTTTTTTCGAAGAAGCCGCGATCGCGCTATTAGTGATGGTGATTCCGCTGGCCGCCATGTTCGGCGTGCATGAAGCAAAACCGCGATTGGCCGCCGTGGCCTATACCCTGCTGATCGGCGCGTGCGGAGCGTTGTTCGTGGTCGGTATTGCGCTTAGCCCCGTCGCTCCCCAAGGGCAAACCGACCGCTCCTTAATGCACGCCTTGGGCAACTTGGGCTTCGCCGGACTCCTCCTCGGCGCCTTTTTATCGCCCTTGGCTTGCAATTTATTCAATTCCATCAATTGGAAGAAATAATTTCGCCGTGAAGATTTGCTTGTCTTGCATTTGCCGGATCCCCAGCCCACGGCAAGCGTGGGCATGACGCCCGGCATTACTCTCCCCTCTCCCCTTCACTCCCCCTGCCTCTTCAGCGTGAAATTCAGCAAATGGATGCCGGTTTCGTCATCCACGACGATCGAACCGCCGGGAGCGAGGTATTTTTGGATCGCGCTGAACGGCGGAAGGGGTTGCTTTTCCAGCGAACTGTTGAGCGACTTGAAGAACGGATTGCGTTCCGACTGCCGTTGGAGGAACGTCTTCGCGCGATCGGAGGTCGCCAGATCGTAGAGAAATCGCATCGCTTCTTCGGGCCGGTCGAAACTCAACATCGCCGGCTTCGTCTCGCCCGCCACGCGCTCCAGCTTGCTGGCGATGAGTTTGAAATCCAACTCGTTGCCCAGCGATTTCGTGCTGTCGGCCGCCGTGGCCAGCACCCGTTCGTAAATGCTGGGTTGGTTCGCGATCACCAGATAATCTTCCACGATGCCGAAGCACGGCCTCGGCATCGGCGGCGGTTCCCGCCCGTCGGGGAAATTGGGCGCGGGGATCTTCACGAGGTAATACTGTTTGCCCGCCGAGTTCTGCGAGTCGATTTGGCCGGGAGGCGCTTTCTTCACCAGATTGTCCAAGATCGTTTGGACGGCTTCGACGTCCCTTTCCTTGTCTTTCAATTTGATGGCCAGGAGCCTCGTCTGGCTCTGCAGGGTGATGGGCTTTTCGAACCACGTGAGGATCGTTACGCGGCCGTCGAGTACGGGCAGGATTTGCTTCTTCAGATCGACGTCCGTTTGCCGCGTAAAGAAGTTTTGCAGCGTCTGCTCGAACGCCCCGTCGCCGCGGAAACTATCGAATAGCGACTCGATCGCCGTCAGCGAAGTCTCGAAGTTCCAATTGAGCGTGATGTACGATGCCACGTCGCCGGGCACCCAGCGTTCGGGCTTGGCCGATCCCGGCTCGAAGGCGATTACCTTCAGCACGCCCGTCCGCGGACTGGTCAAGAGCACGTGCAGGTGCATCATCGAATCGTACTGCTCGGTGTCGAAGAGAATGCTCCCGCCGACGCCCGACAGGCCGTCCAGACCCAGGGCCGGCAGCATCGCCGCGGCGATCTGCGCGCCGGCGTTCTGCTGTCCGATCGCTTTCACGATGCCCACGGGGTCGGCGTACCATACGAGTTGCGGCTCTTCGTCCCGGGAACCGCGGCAGCGGCTGGCGATCGCCCCGTAATTGGCGTTTTCGGCCAGCGAGCGAACGTCCTTCTTTTCGGCCCAGAGTTCCAATACTTGTTTGGCGACGTCGATATTCTGCGTAACCGCTACGGCGGAATCCTTTTCGAAGATGACGAATGCCTGGTTTTGACTCCCCTCCGCGCGTTCGTAGATCGTGCATTTCACCTCGGCGATGGTTTCTTCCCGCTTTTTCCAGTTCGTTTTTTCCAAGGCCTGCTTGCCCCGCTCCAAGAGCACCCGCGCGTTGCCGATTTGATCGCCCGCATCGAAAATGAACGCGAAGGCCGGCACGCTCTGCTCGGGAGCGACCACCGCGAACGTGATTTCCCCTTGCGGCAGGGCGACGATCTCGGAAAGCGAAAGGCCGATTTGTTCTTTCGCCGTCGCGACCAATTCGCCCAGCGAACCGTAAATCTGCTCGACGAGCGGCTTCATTTGCGGATCTTGCAAAATCTTCCCGAGACTCGTGTTCGTGAATTTCTCGGCTAACTCCCGGGCGTTGGGAATCGAAACCATGAAGACCGTGTTTTCCGGCAGCAGCCGCGCCGCCGTGGGCCGCGCAGCGAAGAGGGGAGAGGATAACTTCAGCATCAACATCGCGGCCAATGCCGCCGCTACCCGCGTTCGTTTCATGCCGTAAAAGCGAAGGATCATAATGGTGCTCCCGAAAAAAAATTGAATGGACTTCGTCCGTCATTTATTCGTAGGGCGGGGTTTGCCCACCATTTGCTAAATGCTTCGGATTACTTCATGAGTTCCCGTAAAAATCCCGAAAATCGATTGCCCCCAAATCTACTCCCTGACGAAAAAGATACTTTACCTCCACGATCACCGATAGCAGTATAATCCTCCCCAACTAACTTGGCAACCCGCCTGGCCAAATCCCCGGGAGAGCTAGAATGACAGGAGGACCGACATCCTTGCTGTTGAAAAGCCGCGACCATTGGTCGCGGTTCGCGACCGATTTAGCTTGGAATCTCAAGAGAAAAGCCGCTCCGTCGGCCATCACCGGCCGGCAGCGGCTAGCGCACCCGACGATTACCTCTTCATTGCGATTCCGCCCTTCGTCACGCGGGCGACTTCCTCGATGGTCGTGCGGCCGGAGAGGACTTTGAGCCAGCCGTCGTCGCGGAGATTTCTCATGCCTTGTTCGGCGGCGGCCTGGGTGATGTGCCAGGTGCTGGCGCGCTGTTGGGAGAGTTCGCGGATTTTCTCGGTCGTAACCAGCAACTCGAAAATGCCCACGCGGCCGGTATAGCCCACCTGCCGGCATTCGCGGCAGCCGACGGCGCGGTACAGCGGTTTGGCTGCCGTTACCTGCCCGATGGGGAAATCGGCGGGAATATCGCCCTTGTCGGGCGCGTAAGATTGTTTGCAGTGCGGGCAGAGCGTGCGCACCAGGCGCTGGGCGAGCACCGCTTCGACCGTGCTGGAAACCAAAAACGGCTCCACGCCCATATCGACCATCCGCGTGTAGGCGCCCGCCGCGTCGTTGGTGTGCAAGGTGCTGAACACCAGATGCCCCGTGAGCGAAGCCTGAATGGCGTTCTCGGCCGTTTCCAGATCGCGGATTTCGCCGATGAGGATGATGTCCGGGTCGTGCCGCAAAATGCTGCGGAGCGAATTGGCGAACGTCAGCCCGATCTTCGTATGCACCTGAATCTGGTTGATGCCTTCGAGTTGATATTCCACCGGGTCTTCGGTGGTGACGATCTTCGTCTCGTCGCTGCGGATTTCCAAAAGCGAACTGTAAAGCGTGGTGCTCTTGCCGGAGCCGGTCGGGCCGGTCACCAAAATAATGCCGTGCGGAAGCTGAATCAACTCGCGGAAGGTTCGGTATTGGTCGTCCTCCATGCCGATCTTGCGGAGCGAGAACTCCATGCCGCCCTTGTCCAGGATGCGGAGCACGATGCCTTCGCCGTGGATCATGGGGATCACGGAAACGCGGATATCCACCTCCCGCCCCGCCACCTTCAACTGGATGCGGCCGTCCTGCGGCAGGCGGCGCTCGGCGATGTTCAGCCGGGCCATGATTTTCAAGCGGCTGATGATCGCCGCCTGAAAGCGATTGATCTCCATCGGCACGGGCTGCGAATGCAACACGCCGTCGATGCGGTAGCGGATGCGCAGTCCCGAATGCTGCGATTCGATATGCACGTCGCTCGCCCGCGTTTCGATCGCCTCGAGCAGAATTTCATTCACCAGCCGCACTACCGACGGCTCCTGGGCCATCTCGGAAAGCTCGGAGCCGTCGCTCTCGATCTGCTCGAGCAATTCGACGCGCTCGTCGTTCGCCTGGGCCATCAGCCCCTCGATCGTCTCGCTGCCCACCCCCAAGTGCGTTTTGATGAGCTTGGCGATTTCGGCCTTGGCGGCCAGCACCGGCAAAATCGTCAATCCGGTGGCCGAACTCAATTCGTCCAACGGATAGAGGTTGAACGGATCGCTCGTGGCCACCGTCAACGCGCCGTTGATCTGCTTGACGGGAAAGAGATTCTCCCGATAGATGAAGCGCGCGGGGAACTTTTTGATGAGCGAGAGATCGATTTCCGATTCGACCAGATCGATGAAATCCAAGCCGACTTCCTCGCCCAACGCCTTCAGCGCCTGCTCCTCGGTCAAAAAACCGAGTTGCACGGCGGCCTGATCGAGCCGCGTGCTTTCGTTTTGGGCGTCGCGCGATATCTGCAACTGGCGTTTATCGAGCAAGCCCTTCCGCAGCAGTATTTCTCCGGCTTCCATGACACCGCCTGGAAAAAACATTCTTTTCGTTGAGCCTGGAGTCGTCCGCGACGGGAAATTGCGCCGAAAGATATCGACGCCTTTTCGTCGCACTCTCCACGAAAGACCGTCGCCGTTGGCTACGGGCTGAACGAAGTTGGGTGGGTTGACATTGGAGGGATCGAGAAAGCGGACAGGCGTCTCGACGCGCCGACTTCGCTTTTTGCGGTTTACTCCGCCGGGACACTGCCCATCCAGATTCCTATCCCATTATAGCACAACTCGCCCCGGCAAAACCACTATTCCTTGCTACCCCCCCGAATTCCGCATCAAGCGAGAGTTTCCAAGCCGCAAGCCCGCGGGCGCAATCCCGCAGGCTTGCGTGGAGAGAAATCGGCTTTTCCGCGGAAAAAACCGTTAGTTGACGGGAGCGCGGTTCCTCTGGCGATTGCCGCCCGGTCCCCCCGGTCCGCCCGGTCCGCCCCGCAGCGTGGAGGTGTCGAACTTCTCGCCCTTCATCTTTTCGAGTTTTTCCTTTTGCTCGGCGGTCAAAACGTCGGTGAGCTTGGTTTCGATGTCTTTTCGGGATTTGTCCATCTTCTCGCGCGCCGCCGTGCGTTCTTCATCCGAAAGGTTGCGGAATCCGCCTTGGAACATTTCCTGCATGGCTTTCATCGATTCTTCGTTGATCGACTTGATCTTCGCCTGCTGCTCTTCGGTCAAGCCCAGTTCCTTGACGACCTCCGGATTGGCGAGTGCGCGCAAACCTTGCATTTGGAGGGAGATCTCCTTGATGCGCTTGAGTTGGTGGGGAAGCAAAATGCCTTCGACTTTCTTTTGGGTCTTGGCGGCCGCTTCCTCCATTTCCTTGCGCATTTCCTGCATCTTGGCGCGACGCTCTTCTTGCGAGAGATTCTGCATATCGCCCATGCGGGCGCGCATCGCGTCTCTCGTCTCCGTGGAGAGCTTTTGAAGCTGCTCTTTTTGGTCGGCGGTCAGTTCGATTTCCTTTTGCACGGCCTCGTTCATCAACAACATCGTCATGCCGCCGCCGGGGCCGCCGCCCGGGCCGCCCATCATGCCGCCCATGCCGCGTCCACGTCCTTGGCCTTGACCGCGTTGCCCTTGGGCCTGGAGATCGGTCGCCAAGGCAACCGTGGCAAGGCTAATTAGTGCGATTGCGAAATTGCGCAACATAACACTCTCCTTCATTAGAGGGGGAAAAAGGGTTGCAACGATACAACATCGAAATGATCTCGTATCTTACCTAACACTATGCTTCCGTCGAAAATTCCCGAGGCATTTACATTCACCCCTGCGACAAACTTTCTTCGGGTAGGTAAGTAAACCCCAAATCGTTACGGAGGTTTCGCCGGTTTGTTCCGAAAAATGACGAAAATCATCTTCAAAATAGAATCTCAATGGATTTATTTTTTGGAAATATGCCAATATCTAGGTAATATAGGTATATTGCATAAATATGTCCGGATTATTTTTCACGGAATTATGGTTCCCGAGGCGGAGTAATCACTTTTTCCCGCAAAAACCTGACGATACTCCATGCTTTAGCAGTCTTTGTAGCGGTTTTCGGGGTTAAATATCCAGAGGCCAGTCCCGATAATCCTCGCCCTTTCCAATAAGGCGTATCATCAGAAAAGGGTTCATCGTGCGAAATTCATTCTGTTTAATCTTCGTTGCCAACGTCTTCTTTTTCGCGGTTCTTGCCGATGCCCAAGATCGAGGGGATGGCTGGCGAGGACGTCGCGGGGATCGCGGGGATTTTGGCGGCGGTGGTTTCGGCGGCGGTGGTTTCGGCGGGGGTGGATTTGGCGGCGGCGGATTCCCCGGGGGAGGTTACGGGGGGGGAGGTTTCGGCGGGGGCGGATATCCCGGCGGGGGATTTGGCGGCGGCGGTCCAGGCGGTGGTTGGGGTGGCGGCGGTCCAGGCGGTGGTTGGGGTGGCGGCGGTCCAGGCGGCGGCGGTTGGGGTGGCGGATCGCGCGAAGAACGCATGGCCGGCTTTTTTGCACAAATCGATGCCAACCACGACGGCCAGATCGATGCCGGCGAAATCCAAGCGGCAGGACCCAGGGCGGGAATGGTCGAAGGCTTGATCCGCCGTTCCGGCATGGAACCCAAATATCCCATCAAAATCAATTCCATTCAGGAAGCCATGCAAAACGCCCGCGGCAACTGGAATCGCGGCGGTCCCGGCGGCGGCCCCCCCGGAGGAAACCCCGGCGGACCCGGCGGACCGCCGGCAGGCGGCAATTCCAAGCCCGCGGCCAATGCCGCGCCCTTGGTGCCCGGTTTCGGCGTCGAGCAAAAAATCCAGCCCATTCGCGGTTTCGACGGCACCCCGATCCAACCGGGAATCGTCGCCGCTTCTTCCCCGGCCGCGGGCGGTGCGCCGAGTTCTCCCGCCGTGCCCGCGGGCGCTCCGGAGCAAATCGACGACCGAACGCGCAAATTCGCCGAGAGCATCTTGCGGCAGAACGACAAGGACCACAGCGGCGCCTTGGAAAAAAATAAAGGCGAATGGGACGAAGTCCGCAATAAAAAAGAGATCGACAAAGACCATAACGATGTCATCACCTTGGACGAATTGACGGTCTATTATCAAGCCCTCAATGGAAGCCGCGGTCCGCGCAGGAACGATCCGGGCGGCGGCGGTTTTCCCGGTTCTCCGCCGCCGAACTCGGCTCCGCAAGGCGGCGCGACCTATCGCATCCGTTCGCCTCTCGAACGCCTTCCCGAGGGCCTGCCCGACTGGTTCGCGCGAAACGACGCCAACGCCGACGGACAAGTCTCGATGGCCGAATTCACCACCTCCTGGTCCGCCGACAAAGCCAAGGAATTCGCCCGCTGCGATCTGAACGGCGACGGCATCGTCACGCCGCAAGAATGCCTGCGGAGCGCGCCGAAAAAATAAATTGCCGCTCGTTCGCCACTCCGGGGCAAAAAAGTGCGTAGCCAAGACCGCTAGGTCCGGGGGGAATCTGCTGCGCAATTCTGCTCAATCGACAATCATTCTTTTCCACGCGAAATTCATGCGTTTTGCGAACGCTCGCCGAACGGGGGCGCGATGCCCCGCTATCCGCAATCGACGATTTCCGGCTACAATGGCGTTATGGATTCCAATCCGCCGACCGAACCCAAAACGCCCCCACCGCCCGACGAAGCTTGGCGGCGGTTCACGCTCTTGGATTTGCTGATCTTGTTCTCCGGGCACGAAGCGGCGCTGGGACTGATGAAATGGTATGGATTATTGGATTTAGCTAACGCCTCGAAAGAAATTGTCCAGCATGTATTAGCATTGTTGTGCATTTTTTTATTACTAGGGGGCGGAATTGCCATTCCCTTTATTTTCTTGGTCCAATTTCATTCACGCCACCGAAACGTCAAAATCTCTGGCGGAGAAATCCATGCAATTGTTGCTATTTTTTATTGGTTCATTTTTCTCGTAATGTCGAGAGAGAATACAAATCCAGAAGTATTTCTACTTTTTGTACTTGGGAGTATTCCGTGCTTTTTTGTTTTCATGAATGGGGGATGTTTGCTAATAGTAAATGTAATTTCAAGAATTAAGATAGAGTCTTGTTATTGGTTAAATGTTTATGGATATTTTTTGAGTCTTGTTTCGGCGTCAAGCATTATTCTGTTGTTGTATCTCGCATCCTGATATCTAATATGGGTCTTTCACTCTCTCCCTTCAAGGATTCCCTTTTCCTCCCCATGACGCCCCAAGAAGTCGCGGCGCGGGGCTGGGATGTCGTGGACGTGGTGTTCGTTACCGGCGATGCCTACGTCGATCATCCGAGCTTTGCGATGGCGCTGTTGGGCCGCGTGCTGGAAAGCGAAGGCTTTCGCGTGGCCATTTTAAGCCAGCCCGATTGGCATTCCGCCGAGCCGTGGAAGATGTTCGGCCGGCCGCGGATTTGTTTCGCTGTTAGTGCGGGCAATATGGATTCGATGCTCAACCATTACACGGCCAATCGGAAGGTCCGCAACGACGACGCCTACAGTCCCGGCGGTGCCATCGGCCGGCGGCCCGACCGGGCGACGCTGGCCTATTGCCAACGGGCGCGGGAAGCGTACAAGGGCGTGCCGATCCTCGCCGGCGGCGTCGAGGCCAGCTTGCGGCGGCTGGCCCATTACGATTACTGGAGCGACAAAGTCCGCCGTTCGATCCTCATGGACGCCAAGCCCGACCTGCTGGTTTACGGCATGGGCGAACGCCCGCTGGTCGAGATCGTCAAACGGCTGGCCGCCGGAGAAAAAATCGAGCAGATCCGCGACGTGCGCGGGACGGCGTTTCGCCTCGGGGCGAAGGAAGTGGAGAGTGGAGAGGGGAGAGGGGAGAGTGTGAAGGGGGAAGGCGGAAGGCGGAAGGGGGAGGAAGATTGCAAATTGGTCATTGCAAATTGCAAATTGCAAATTGAGCAAAGCAATTTGCTCGATGAACGCGACCAACAAACAACGACATACTACCAGCGAATTTCTCCCCCTTCCGCCTTCCGCCTTCCGCCTTCCGCCTGCGAACTCTCCCCTCTCCCCTCCTTCGAACAAGTTTCCGCCGACAAAGCGGCGTTCGCCGAAATGACGCGGATCATCTTCCGCGAGACCAATCCGTACAACGCCCGCGGGCTGGTGCAGTTTTGCGGGAAAGAGGCGGTGGTCGTCAATCCGCCGGCATGGCCGATGACCGAGGAGGAAATCGACCGCGTTTACGGGCTGCCCTTCGTGCGCAAGCCGCATCCGAGCTACGGGAAGCAAAAAATCCCGGCGTTCGGGATGATCAAAGATTCGGTCCAAATTCTTCGCGGCTGTTTCGGCGGCTGCACGTTCTGCTCGATCACCGCCCATGAGGGCCGAATCATCCAGAGCCGCAGCGAAAAATCGGTGCTGGCCGAAATCGAGCGGATGACCATCGACCCGGCGTTCAAGGGCACGGTCAGCGACATCGGCGGCCCCACGGCCAACATGTACCGCATGAACTGCACGCGGCCGGAAATGCGCATGAAGTGCCGGCGGCTGAGCTGCGTGCATCCGGCGATCTGTCCGATGCTCGGCACCGATCACGGCCCGCTCATCCAACTGATGCAAGCGGCGCGGAAGCAGCCGGGCGTGAAAAAAATCTGCGTGGCGTCGGGCATCCGCATGGATTTGGCCCTGCGCAGCGCGAAGTATATCGCCGAGGTGGCGAAACATCACACCGGCGGACTCTTGAAGGTCGCGCCCGAACATGCCGACCCGACGGTTTTGAAGCTGATGAAAAAACCGCCCGTCGAACGGTTCGAGGCGTTTTGCAGCCAGTTTCAAAAGGCCTCCGCGGCGGCCGGCAAGGAGCAGTACATCGTGCCCTATTTCATCGCCGGCCATCCGGGCAGCGATCTTCATGCGATGATCGATCTTGCGCTCTACCTCAAACGACACAACCTAAAGCCCGACAAGGTGCAAGATTTCATCCCCGGCCCGCTGGATATCGCCACCTGCATGTATTACACCGGCCTCGACCCGATGACCGGCAAGCCCGTTTACGTCCCCAAGGGCGACAAGGAGCGACGCCTGCAGCGGGCAATGTTGCAATACTACAAGCCGGAGAATTACGCCGACGTTCGCGCGGCTTTGGAACAAACACACCGCGAAGAGCTTATCGGCCCCGGCCCGGAGTGCTTGATCCCCTCGAAGCCGCCGAAAGGAGCCAGAACGTCCGCATCGGCTTCGTCGAGAAAGAAAACCGCCGAGAAACGCCCGAAAAACTCGACCGGCGGCTATCGGCCGCATCGGAAGTCGGCAAAAAGAAGGAAATAGGTTGTTATGAAAGAGCAAAAGGATAAGTTGCTAAGGCTCGCACAAGAATCCGCCAAGCTTGATCCGCAATATGAGAAGAAAATGGCGGAAGAAGGAATGAGTCTGGAAAAAGAAAAATGGCCGGAATATGATTTACCCGGCAATAATGACTTTGGATCGGACCATTATCAACTCCTCGATTTCGGCCGCGGGCGGCGCTTGGAGCGTTTTGGGGAATTCGTTCTGGATCGGCCTTGTCCGGCGGTGGAGAGGGTGTTAAAAGCGGAGCCAAAGCTTTGGGACAACGCTAGCGCGTGTTTCGCCGAAGGGGACGAGAATGAGGGGCGGTGGTTCTTTCCGCGACAAAACCTGCCGGATTCGTGGACGGTTGACTTCGACCGGATGCGCTTCGAGTTGAAATTGACGCCGACGGGGCAAGTGGGAGTTTTCCCCGAACAGGCGGAGAATTGGGCCTGGATTAGGGGAGAGGGGAGAGGGGAGAGGGGAGAGAAAGAAAACAACCGCTTGCCGGCTTCGCAAGGGAGTGCGTCAAAACTCAAAGTTCTCAATCTCTTCGCCTACACCGGCGGGAGCACCCTGGCGGCGGCGGCGGCGGGCATGGAAGTAACGCACGTCGATGCGGCGAAAAACGTCGTCGAGTGGGCCAGGCGGAATGCGGAACTTTCCGGCCTGGCCGACGCGCCCATCCGATGGATTTGCGAAGACGCCTGGAAGTTCGTCAAGCGGGAAATCAAACGCGGCAACCGCTACGACGCCGTAATTCTCGATCCGCCCAGCTACGGGCACGGGCCCAAAGGCGAAGTCTGGCAACTCGCCAAACATCTGCCCATGCTGCTCGAGCAATGCGCCGTCTTGACCGCCGACCGATGCCGTTTTCTGCTCCTCACCTGCCACACGCCCGGCTACGGCGCGGATCGGTTGGCCGAACTCCTTGAGAGTAGTTTTCCTATCGCCTCCGCCGGCTCGATGACCGCCAAACCGCTTGTGCTTCCCGACGTTCGCGGACGGGAAATGCCCTGTGGAGCGGCGGCAAGATGGAGTGCATGACGGATATTCGCGGAACGGAAGCCTCCTAATACCCCTTACTTCGCCACCGCCTTGATCGCCTCGTCCGCCGCGAGGCGAATCGGAGCGAGCGGATCGTCGTCGGCCACTTTTTTCAAGGCGGGTATCGCCTCCCGCGCCTGCGGCCCGAGGGCTTGCAGCGCGGCGACGGCTTCCATGCGGATGTGCGGGTCGGCATTGAAAAGCTCCTTGACCAGACAGGGGACCGATTCCCGCGATCCTTCGGGGCAATTTGGATCGACGCGCGTCAGCGCCCAAGCCGCGGCCATGCGGCACAATTCGTCGTCGCTTTTCAGGCATTCCAAGAGATCGTTTTTGCTGCCGATGGCCAGCGGGCCGATCTTGCCCAGGGCGTAACAGGCCGCCGCGCGAAGCTGCGAATCGTCGTCCTTCAAGACCTTGGCGATCGCCGACGATTGCTCGGCCGCGAACGGGCCGATGGCGCCCAGGGCGATCAGCGCTTCGCGTCGAACGGCGGGGGACTTGTCTTGCCCGAGGACTTCCGCCAACGCGGGCGCTGCCTTCCGCGCGTCGGGGCCGAGCCGGCCCAAGATCGCCGCGACCCGCGCCCGTAGCGGCGGTTCGGCCAGGGCCTTGACCAAAACCGGCACGGCCGGGGCGCCGACCTCCGCCACGACCTCCACGATGTTTTCCATCGATGCCGAATTCGCCCCCTCCGCGAATTTTTCCACGAGCGGCATCAGCAGCGACGGCCGGGACTTCAAATCGACCAGGCATTTCGTCGCCGCCGCCCGCGTCCGCGGTTCCTTGTCGATCAATGCCGCCACGAGTGCGGGCAGGGAATCGGCGAGCAGTTTTTGATTATCGGGGTTCAGCTTGCAAAGCGCCCAAGTCGCTATCACGCGCGTGAAGGGCTCTTCTTCCGCGGCCAACTCGTGCAGCTTCTTTTCTGACGATTTGCCCGCCGGCCCCAACCGGCCGACGGCGAAGATCGCGCCCGGCAGCACGACCGGATCTTTTTGGTCCAAAATGGCCGTCAGTTCGGGGAGCGCGGCGGCCGCGGCCGGCCCGATCGACGACAGCGCCATCGCCGCTTCCAAACGAAGTTTCGGCGGATGGTCGGCCCCCAACAGCTTCGTAACCGCGGGCACGGCGGCCGCGGCGTCCGGGCCGATCGCTCCCAACGCGCTGCAACCCCAGAGCGCACTCTCCTCCTGATCCAGAAGTTTCATGAGCGCGGGCACGGCGGGCTTGCCCACCTCGGCCACCAGCGACAAAACTTGCATCCGAACCTTTGGATCGGCATCTTGCAGAATGCGGTCGAGGATCGGCACGGTAAGCTGCGGGCCGGGTTTCAACTCCCGCAGGGCGAAAATCGCGGCCTGCCGCACCTCGGCGTTTTTGTCGAACGCCAGCGGCAGCACCGCTTGCGTGCTTCCCGCGGCCTTCAATGCCCCCAAAGCATGTACCGCGTGAGCGCGAACCGCCGCCGAATCGCTTTGGAGTTGGCTCGTGAGAACCGCGACGGCCGCCTCGTTGGCGACGCCCAATTCCTCCAGTCGGTTGATGGCTTTGACCTTCTCGGATTCCGTGCCGGAGGCAATCGCGTTCAACAAATCGGGCAGCGGCGGAGCGGCCGCGCTCCAGGCATGAAGGGACCAGAACACCCCGATGAACGCTCCCCAAATTATGGATTTTCGATTCACGTTGCCTCCTTTTCCGCATGAGTATTGACTTGCGCCGAGGCAAGGAAATAATTGACTGAGGAAATTTTTCGTTCTTCGCATCGAATTACCGGATAGAAGGATGTAGGAGCGTAGTTTTTTCGCCTCCTCGCGTATTTTCCCTTATTCTTCGCAGACGCTAACCGCGAGACAAGTGCGAAAGACATCGGCGTAAAATAGGATTGCGGTTTTTATCCATCAAAGGCGGATTGCGATCCATCACCCCCATTCGCGGAGGGCATATCATGCGATGCGCGTTACTGTTTGGCGGTTTCGGTTTGCTGATTTGGTCGAGCGCGCTCTGGGCGCAAGGCAGCAATTGGCCCATCATTTCGCCTCCACCCTCGAACGGCGGGTACTCGATGTGGGGGTGGGATACGGCCGGCAGCACTCCCGCCGGTTCGTATTTGCAGGGATTGGCTTCGGTGGTTCGCGCGCAAGGCGACTATAACCTTTCCACTTCGGCCGCAGCGATCAATCTCACCACCGCCGCCCGTCAAAACATCCAGAATCAGAAGGATTACGTGGAGGCATATTTCGCCATCCGGGCGTTCAATCGACAGGCGCGGGAAGCCGAAAACGCCAAACAACGCCAAATCGTTCAGGAATGGCTTCGTTTTCACCCTTCCGTGAAACCCAAACGCTTGTCCTCTTCGGAACTGGATCCCGTTTCGGGCACCATCAACTGGCCGATACTCCTGCAAAGCAATGATTTGGCCGGCCCGCGTGATCATATCCAAAAAGCCTTCGCGGAGCGGCATCGAATCGGCATGATGGACCACAACAACTATCGCGTGGTGCAACAAATCACCAACAATTTGCTGACTGAAATGCTAAACAAAATTCATGCCTTCGCTCCCAGCGAGTACATGCAGGCGAAAAGATTCATCGAAGCTCTCATCTACGAAGCGAGTTTGCCTTTGGGATGAATCTTCGACGCCAATTTTCCTCTATTAATTTCTACGCCCCCCATCTTTGCAGTAGAATTGAATGAATGTATAGTGTATTCTGGAGTCGAATAAGTGGAAATCTTGCCTTTAGTGGTATAGATTGGGTTATTTTGGCAAAATTGGCAAGTATTCTTCGTTTTCGCTATCACGACTCCTTTTGCCGGTGATAAACTCAAGCGGGATACCCATAATTCTATTACTGCGGTTGCAATGACCGCGAAGAGGAGTGCGTTTTTCAATGTCTGAACCGAAAAAAGCCGATCATTGGGCGTTCCTAGCCTCGGAATTAGGAGCGGCTGTCCCCGAACCGGAGATTCCCGAGGATATCTCCCCCCTTATCGGAGAAGTGCCTCCGGACGAGGAGCATCAACCGGGAACCGCCACCCCCGCGTTGGAGGAGGTTTCAGTCGAGGAAGTTCGCTTTGATGAACCTTTAGCCGTGGAACTGATTGCGGAAGAGCCGCTGCTGCCCGAGACGACCAAATCCGAACCAATTCCCGTCCGCACCGAACGTAAGCGTTCGAGCTGGGATTTATTGGCGAATGAATTGGGAATTGAAGCGCCGCCGGAAACGGAAGCGGAACCGCAGTCCGAGCCGACCACGACAACGCCGCCGATGGTCGAGCGAGCCGTCGCCGAACGGATGTTCGAGAGTTTGTTCACTCCCCGGAAATCCGAGCCGGAAAGAGCGGAAAACACTCCCCCGGCGAAGGATCGGCAGGTAGAAAGGCCTGCCCCGCGGCGCGAAGAACCGCGGTCGGATTCGCGGCGCGAGGAGCCTCGTCGCGGCGGCCGCGAGGAACGCCCGCGGCACGGCGGCCGAGACGAGAAATCGCGGCGCGGGAGCAGAGCGGAAGAACCGCGGCGCGGGAGCAGAGAAGAAGAACCGCGGCGCGAGTTGAAAAGCGAGCCGTTCGAACTCTTCCTCGATGAAGACTTCGAGGTGGAGGAGGAGTTGGATTCCGCTTTCGCGCCGGCCGACGAACCGGCCGAGTCGGAGGAGAAAAAGAAACGCCGGCACCGACGCCGGGGTCGCAAGGGCCGCGACATGGGGCCGGAGCAAGCAAAGCCGGATAAACCGATTATCGGCAAGGCGAAGGCGCTCGCGGAGGAAGACGAGGAACGCGACGAGTTCAGCTTCTTCGACGAGCCGGAAACGCAACTGCCGCGTTCCGCGAAAGAAGAACTGGATGAAGGCGCGGACGAAGATCGGCCGGGCAAACACCGCCGGCCGCGCCGCGCCCCGAAATCGAAAAAGCAGGCGGGCGAGAGTCGGGAAGAGAAAAAGCCGCCCGCCAAAACGATCGACAAGTTCGCCGACGAGGACGAAGACCTTTGGGACGACGACGAGCTCGAATCGCATCCGGTGGGCTACTCGCGCCACGGCGGCGCGGCGAAAGAATCCGAAGGTCGGACGAGAGGCGAAATCCGCCCGGCGTTCCGCTCGATCCCCACCTGGGACGACGCCGTCGGCGCGATGATCGCCAGGAATATGGAATCCCGCGGCAAACGTCCCTTGGGCGGCGGCCAAAGCCGTGGCGGAAGGCGCGACAACCGGCGATAACTCCCCTCGCCCTTTGGAAGAGGGGCAGGGGGTGAGGGCGGAATGGTGGGATATGCACGGACGTTATCTGGAAATCACGTTCCGGCGGGGAGAGCCGATTGCAGCATATCTCTATCTTCCGCGCCTGGAAAACGAGAAAAGTTGCCGAGTGCAAAAAATGGGGCAGGGCATGATCGTGGATTTGTCGGAGGAGGGGCGGCCGTTAGGAATCGAGATACTTTCGCCGCAAAAAGTTTCGCCGGCGATGATCAACGAAATCCTCGCCAAGTACTCCCTGCCGCCGTTGGGCGAAAAAGAGGCCGCCCCTCTCGCCGCCGCAATGTGATCGCCGCGGCGGCGTCGAAAATATGTTACAAGCCGGGATGGCTTCCCAAACGGCCGAGCGTCTGAAGGAGTTGAGCGGACGTTTGGAGCGACACGCTGGTTTTGCCGAAGTGGTCGCCAGTTTGCAGGCCGGACATGCGGCGACCCTCGACGGAGTCTGGGGCTCATCGTGCGCGCTGGCCGCGGCCGCGCTCGCCCGGCATGTTCCCGCCACGCTCGTGGTGCTCTGTCCGCACGGCGACGACGTCGATGATCTGCTCGACGATCTGCCGCTTTTTTCCGAGATTCCGGCCGAGCGTTTTCCCGCTTGGGAAACTTTGCCCGGCGAACAAAACGCTTGCGATGAGGTTTTCGGCGACCGCTTGCGGGTGTTGAAATCGCTGCTCTCGTCCGCTCCGCCGAAAATCGTGGCGGCGAGCATTCAAAGCCTGCTGCAGCCGACACCCGATCGGCAAACGCTCGCCCGGCAAACGCGCACGCTTCGGCTGGGCATGGAAATTCGCGTCGCGGAGCTTGCCCGCTGGCTGGTCGAAAACGGCTTCCAAAACCTGCCCGCGGTGGAATTGCCCGGCGAATTCTCGGTCCGCGGGGGCATCGTGGACATTTTCGCCCCCGATTGGTTCGATCCCGTGCGGGTGGAGTTTTTCGGCGATGAAATCGAATCCCTCCGCCGCTTCGAGATCGCCGGCCAGCGCAGCCTCGGCACGCTCGAGGAAATCGAACTCACGCTGCTCCCGTCGGGCATCCGCGAACGCGCCCATTTCGCCGACTATCTCCCGCCGCAAAGCTGGTTTTTGCTCATCGAGCCTTTGGAACTCGAACAGCAAGGCCGGCACTACCTCGAACGGCTCGACCGCCCCGCCCAACTGCACGATGTATCGAGCGTGCTCCGCGAGGCGTTCCGGTTTCCTTCGGTGGCGGCGTCGGCGGTGGCGGGCGGCTCCTTGGAGACGACCTGCCGGCTGAAAATCGAATCGGTCGAACGCTTCAGCGGCGATATCAACCGCATTCGCGAAGAATTGAACGACGCCGGGGCGGGCCAGGAGGTTTTCGTCGTCTGCCAGACCGAGGCCGAGGCCAAGCGGCTTGAAGACCTCTTCGCCGGCACGGAAATCGCGCTCGCGGGGAATCTGCACTTTCCCATCGGCGTACTCAACGCCGGTTTTCGCCTTGTAGCCGATCGCATCGTGCTCTTAAGCAGCGGCGAACTCTTCCGCCGCACCGATCTCCGCCGCCCCGCCCGCCGGCGTCTCTCCCGGGCCATCGACAGCTTTTTGGAGTTGCGGGAAAACGATCTCGTGGTCCACGTCTCGCACGGCATCGGCCGCTACCGCGGCATGAAGCTGTTGGAAAAGAACGGCCAGATCGAAGAACATTTGGAAATCGAATTTGAAGGGCATACGAAGCTCTACGTGCCCAGCTCCAAGATCGGACTGGTGCAAAAATACGTCGGCGGCACGAAAGGCCGGCCGAAACTCGCGAAAATCGGCGGACAGCTCTGGTCGAAACAGAAGCAGCGGGTGCAGGAAGCCGTGATCGACATGGCTTCCGACATGCTCGAGTTGCAGGCCGCCCGGCTCTCCCGGCCCGGCATTGCTTTTCCCGACGACACCGAGTGGCAGCGCGAGTTCGACGCCTCGTTCCCCTACCGCGAAACGCGCGACCAGCTCGGCACGATCGATTCCATCAAAACCGACATGTGCCATCCGCGGCCGATGGACCGCCTGCTGTGCGGCGACGTGGGCTACGGCAAAACGGAAGTCGCCATGCGCGCCGCGTTCAAGGCCGTCGATGCCGGCTATCAGGTCGGCGTGTTGGTCCCCACGACGATCCTCTGCGAACAGCACCGCCGCACGTTCAACTCGCGGATCGCGGAGTTTCCCTTTCAAATCGCCGCCCTCTCGCGTTTCGCCACGCGGAAGGAGCAACAGGAGATTCTCGAAAAGCTCGCCGCCGGCGCGATCGACATCGTCATCGGCACGCACCGGCTCGCGCAGCCCGACGTGCGCTTCCACAACTTGGGTTTGCTCATCATCGACGAGGAGCAGCGTTTCGGCGTCGAGGTGAAAGAACGCTTGAAAGCCCTGCGGCAGATCGTCGATGTGCTGACGATGACCGCCACGCCCATCCCCCGCACGCTGCACATGGGCTTGCTCGGACTGCGCGACATCTCGAACCTCGAAACCCCGCCCGAAGACCGCCTCGCGGTTGAAACCCGCGTTCACCGCTTCGATGCCGAACTCATCCGCCACGCCGTGCTGCGGGAACTCAATCGCGGGGGGCAAATCTTCTTCGTCCACAATCGCGTGCAGGATATTCACGTTCTCGCCACCCGCCTGCGGCAGATCGTGCCCGAAGCAACCATCGGCGTCGCGCACGGCCAAATGCCCGAACACGAACTCGAAGACGTGATGCTGAACTTCATCGATCGGAAGCACGATATCCTCCTGGCCACCACGATCATCGAGAGCGGGCTGGACATCCCCAACGCCAACACCATCTTCATCGACGAGGCCGACCGCTACGGCCTGGCCGACCTGCACCAGCTTCGCGGCCGCGTCGGGCGCTACAAACACCGCGCGTATTGCTATCTGCTCATCGATCCCAACAAAAGCCTCGCCACCGCCGCGGTCAAACGCCTTCGCGCCATCGAGGAATTTTCCGACATGGGGGCGGGCTTCGCCATCGCCATGCGCGATCTGGAAATCCGCGGGGCGGGCAATATCCTCGGCACGCAGCAGAGCGGCCACATCGCCGTGGTGGGCTACGAACTCTATTGCTCGCTCCTGGAAGCTGCCGTCCAACAACTCAAACACCTGCCGCCCAAGGAAACCGTCGAGGTCGATGTGCAACTGCCCGGCGATGCGTATCTCCCGCGCACCTACGTGCCCGACATGCGGCTGAAGATCGACCTCTACCGCCGATTGGCCCGCGTCGCGGAGCCTGCCGAACTGGCCGATTTTCGCGCGGAATTGATCGATCGCTTCGGCCAGCTTCCTCCCATGGCCGAGCATCTGCTCGATTTGGCCGAGGTCCGCATCGCCGCCCATCGCTGGCGGATCGATTCGATCCATCTCGAAGAGCCGTATATGGTCTTCACTTACCAATCCGCCTGCTTGATCCATAAACTCGCCTCCTCAAACGGGGGGAAATTGCGGGTGGTCGATGGCCGCAGTGCGTATCTGCCGCTCGACCATGCCGCTCGCGAGCCGAAATCCCTCCTCGGCACGGTGAAATCGCTGTTGCAATCCGAGTAGGATTCTCGCTATACTCCCACCCGCTCGTAGAAACTACTCGTTCCCACGCGGAGCATGTGGCTTCTCGTTCCCACGCTCCGTGTGGGAACGCAATTCCGCTTTTGCTCCCGCGTCGCCAAGGGATTAACTCACGTTGCACTAATCGTTCGCGGCAAGGACGCGGAGCGTCCTCCAAGTGCGTCCCCACGCGGAGCGTGGGAACGAGTCGGCTTTTCAGAATCATCCCCGTGCAATACCGCATCAACAAATATCGGATGGCTTGGCTCGCGATCGCCGGAACGATTCTGGCGGCCTTCGCTCTTTCGGCTTATGCGCAATATCCCGGCCCGCCCGGCGACACCGGGACGGGCGTCATGCCGATGGCGCCGCCGGCGGTGCCCGCGCTGCCGCAGAATCAAGATTCTTACGGAGTTGTGCCGAAAGCGCCCTACGCCCCGGCAATCACCACCCGGCCGGCCGCTTGGGTCGGCGGAACGGCCGCCGCGGAGTCGTCCGGCCAATATCCGCAAACGAACGCCTCCCCGCAAACCAACCCTCCGCCACAATCGCCTCTCCAGTGGTCCGCTCCTGCCGGTCCGCAAAGCCGGCCGTCCAACTATCCTGCGACCGGCGCTCCTTCATTCGTCCCGCCGGCGAATTCGACCGGCGGAATACTTGGGGAAATTATGCCGAATCCGGTTGCGAACGAAGCCTGGAACCTGACCGGCGCGCCCCAGCTCAATCCGAGCACGATTGCCTTGGCTCGCGTCGGTTCGGAAGGCATCTTCGCCAGCGAAATCGCGCCTCAGGTCGATCGCTTTCTCGCCGAGTACAAGGCCAAGATGTCGCCCGAGGAATTCGAATTGCAGCGCGCGCAATTCGAAATGCAGCGCAATCTGATGATCCAAAAGAGCTTGAAGTCGCATATCGAATCGAAACTGATCCTCCAGGACGTCAAGCGCGACTTGCCCGTTGAAGCCATGACGGGCGTCAACAAGCAATTAACCGGTTTGTTCGAGAAGACCGAAATGCCCAAGCTCTTGAAGCGCGAAAGCGCGGCCAACGCCAAGGAACTCGAGCGGAAACTCAACGCCTTCGGCAATTCCATCGCCCAGGAAAAAAAGGCCTTCATCGAAAAGGCGCTCGTCGGCGAATGGGTGCGGCGGCAAATCAAGCCCGAAGAACTGCCCACCGTCATCCAGCTCACGAATTATTACGAAACGCACAAGGCCGATTTCACCACGCCGGCCAAGGCCCGCTGGGAGGAACTGACCGTCGGCAAAGCCAAATACCCGAGCAAGGAAGAAGCCCTGGCGGCGCTCGCGCGGATGGGAAACCGAGTACTCGTCGGCGGCGAGCCGTTCGCCGAAGTGGCCAAGCAAAGCTCCGACGGCTTCACCGCCGCCAAAGGCGGATACCGCGATTGGGCCTCGTTGGGCAGCCTCGCCGACAAGGAAATCGAAAAGGCCGTCTTCGGGCCGAGCCTGCCCGTCGGGCAACTCAGCCAGATCATCGAAACGCCGCAGGATTACAACATCGTCCGCGTCATCGAGCGCGTCGATCGAAAGACCGCGGATTTTTGCGAGGTCCAGGAAATCATCCGCAAGAAAATCATCGAAGAGCGGAACGAACGCCAGTTCCGCGACTATCTCGAACGCCTCGAAAAGCGCACGCCCATCTGGACCATCTACGACAACTTCGGCGACAATCTCCCCCTCGCCGAACGCCTCACCGAAAAGCGGCGGTAAGACCGCATCGCTGGCATTTCTCCGCGAAAGTATTATAATCTTAGGTAGTTGCGGCAGGGCGCGTGCTTGCACGCACGCCTAGCCTGGATTATTCATAAACATCGTAGATGCGGCATCCTGCCGCATTATTTGGCAAAAGCGGCAAGATGCCGCTTCTACAAATCGCTTTTATGAATAATGCGGGCTAGCGCAATCCCGGAATAAACGTGCGTACAGGTACGCACCCTACAATCGAAATGGGAGAGATTGCCATGTCCACCGAAATCGCCGCTCCCACTCAGTTGGAACGCCTGACGATGGAATTGCTCGGCCTGCCTACGGCCACCCGTGCCCGTTTGGCGGAACAATTGATTAAGAGCTTGGAACCGGAAGAATATCCCCCGCAAGAAGCAGTCAAGCGGCGTCAGATGGAAGTTGTCGGACGGCGAGTGGCCGACTTCGAATCGGGGAAAACGCAAGGCATTCCCGCCGAAGATGTGTTTCGTGAAATCGAGGAGGAAATCGAATGAGAAAGGTGGTCTTCGATCCCGAAGCCAAGGCGGAATTCAAAGCAGCCACCCGGTGGTATCAATCGCGGCAATCTGGCTTGGGTACGGAATTCCGCGAGGAAGTACATTTTGCCATCGAAAGAATGCGTTTATCACCAGAAGCCTTTGCTTGCCTCGAAAACGAGGTTCGATGCGTTACCACTCATCGCTTTCCATATCAAATTCTCTACAAGATTTATCCGGATTTCATCTTCATCTACGCCGTCATGCACCACCACCGCGATCCCGACTACTGGAAATCACGGCTCGTTTAGCCCGGCGTCCGCTTCGATCCTCGTTTCGGCCTTCGCGATCTTTCTGCTGTCCCACGCCCGGTAGAAGATGAGCGCGAGAGATATCAGCCAGACCAGAATGCTCAGCAGATAAGCCCATTCGCCCGTCTTGGGAGGGGATTTATAGACGGACATATTCACCGGTGACGGATCGTTGGGGTCTTCTTCCCAGGATTCCAGTTCGCCGATGCTTTTGATCTCGCCCATCAACAATTTGCGCCACAGCGAGATGGGCATATCGGCGCGTAAAGGTTCGACATGTCCGTCGGCAAACAACACATTGACGACACTCGGATGCGCGGTCGAAATCCTCATCCCCTTGCCGGTTTTCATCCGTTCCAGAGCTTCCTCGGCGGTAAGTGTATAAGGTTCCGCCCAATGCATGTCGGATTCGGCACATTCCACCGCCATGACGGTAACCGCCGGATCGCGCAAGTCGTTGAGGCTCACCGGCCCCTCTTTCCGCCAGATCGTGCCCGGTCCGACGATCGCGAGGTAGGACGAAAAATCGTCAGGCTTTCCGAAGGCGCTTGGGCAATCGAATATCCAGATTTTGAGCTCACGCAAAATTTTTGCGTTGTGCGGGCCGTCCCAGGATTCGTCTTTTTTCAACCGATCATAAATATCCCGTCGCTCGAGGCCGGGTAGTATTTTCACCAGCCAACTATAGAGCGGTTTGCCGGATTTATCGTTAATAGTGATCGTCGGGAATTGACTGCGGGCATTTTCATAGTCCAGCAGGGCAAAGCCTATCAGCTTCATATTGTTCGCGCATCGCGCGCGCCGGGCTGCTTCAGGAGAGCCTGAAATAGCCGGCTTCAACAATCCGGGACAGACAATTCCAATCAAGACGATATAGGTAACGCGAATCATCCCATCCATCGTCGTCTTGGATCGATTGAACGCCAGCGCCGCCGCGCCCAGCACGATGGCGATCCAAATCCCCCAGGACCCAAACAGCGCCAGCGTCGCCGCCGCGAAAAAGAACACCAGAAAGATCGTGGAAAGGCGGTATTGCATTTTTGGATGCGAATCGAAAAAGCCAAGTATCGAATTCAGGCTATCGGAGCCATCCGGAAACCGGCCTGTTCGAAATGCCGATCGAACGTCAAAACTTCCTGGATTTGCTGCTTACGCATGACGAGGAACGAGATGCAGTCGGTCAATGAGTAGCGCTTATCGCGGTGCTTTTCGAAAAATATCCAGCCTTGGTGAAAAAGGGATTCCTCGACGTGAATCAAATTCAACCTTCGGCTTTGAAGGAGCGAACGGCCGAGCGAGACGGCTTTCTCATGGAAGCCGCGGCTGTTGAAGAAAGTGACGGTTTCGGAAAAGACATAACTGGTCGTCACCAGCGGCGGAAGTTTGGCGACATTCTCGCTCCAGTATTTGATGGCCGCCTGGTGGTTGCCGTCATCGGCCAATTCCAACGCCAGTAAAAAACTCGTATCCAGAAATTGCGATTCCATATTCAACACCCCAAGATTTCCCGGCTCGAAGAGAGATCGAATCCGCAAAATGCGCGACGATTATAAGTAAGCGTCGTGATTCACCGAGGCGTCGGGTAAACCCAATTGGACCGGTTGGCTTCCCAATGCATGAATCGGGTCTTCCGCGCGCAGGGGGATGATCACGATGGCGTCGCGCTCCCGATGGATTTCGACTTCATCCACGCCGTCGAGCCAATCGTCGGGAATGGGCAGTTTCAAACTGGAGACTTTACTTTTCATAGGGAAACTCCAAAAGGGAGAATATTGACATTATACAACAGAAAGCGGGCGGACGCAATTCAAACAAACGTGCGGGATGCGACTAATCCCCCTCCCGCTCCATCGCCTCCCGCAAGATCGTCGCCGAGGACGCCGCGTCATCGCCGTTTTTCGGCATCATCGCGGGAAGCTCGAAGGTGAACCGCGCGCCGCGCCCCACCTGGCTTTCGACCAGCAGCCGGCCGCCGTGCTCGCGGATGATCTTCTGGCTCACCGGCAAGCCCAGCCCCGTGCCGCGGCTTTTCTTCGAAGAGACGAAGGGGCTGAATAGATGGTCCATCTGGTCGGCGGGAATGCCGGGGCCGTCGTCCTCGACCACCACCCGCGCCAGCGACTCCGCCGCGTCGTATTCCGTCCGCACGAGCACCTTGCCGGGCGGATCGTTCTCCGCCACCGCGTCGATGGCGTTGGTTACCACGTTCAGCACCGCGCGGTGGATGCCTTCGGGATCGAAGACCAAGTCGGGCATCGCCGCGACCGGCCGCCACTCGAGTTTCACTTGCAATTCCGCGGCGCGGACATTCATTAGCTCGATCGCGTCGTGGACCGTGTCGTTCAAGTTCGCCGTGATCAGGTCCGGCTCCCGTTCCTTGCTGAAGGTGAGCATGTCCATCACCAGGGCGGAGATTTTGTTCTGGTTCTTCTCGACGATCTTCCAGCCCTTGCCGACCACTTCTTCGTCGTGCTCGCGAAGTCCCATCTCGATCAGATAGCTCCCGCCGCGAATGCCTTGCAGGATGTTTTTGATGTGGTGCGAAAGCGTGGCGATCGTCTGCCCGACGGCCGCCAATCGCTCGGCCTGGACCATCGCCGAATAATACCGCGTGTCCTCGACGGCGAGCGCGGCCTGATGGCCGATGGCGATCATCAGCTTCAGGTGGTCCTCGGTGAATTTCGAGTTTCCCCCCTGCTTGATCATCTGCTGCGGCGAGGTGGTGCTGTCGATGTAGATTACGCCCACCACGTCGTAGCGGCCTTGCATCGGTACGCAAATCGCCTCGCGGATGCCCATCTGCAGGATGCTGCCGGCGGGATTCCAGCGGTCGTCCAGCCGGGCGTCGCTGGTGACCACCCCCTCGTTCTTCTCGATCACGTAATCGAGGATCGTCTGGCTGATGTGGATTTTTTCGTCCGCTTTGATCCCCTTCCGCGTCCGCCGCACGCGCGGTTGCAGCGTCTTGGCCGCGGGGTCCATGAGCATGATGCAGCCCCGGTCGGCTTCGACCCACTCGAAGATCAGTTCCATGATCCGCTGCAAAAGCTGGTCGATATCCAACGTGTGGCTCACCGCCAGCGCCGTGCGGTACATGATCTGCAAATTGCTCCGCGCCCGCGCGAGCCATGAATTCTGCGGTGCATCCGCGCGGAAATTGAGGATCGCGCTGCCTTCCTCCTGCGTGAGCGTTTTCACGATCCGCGACGAATCGGAAAGGTCTTCCGTGGGATTGATCTTGACGTTTTGGGCCAGATCGACGCCCGACTCCTCGAGCGTGCCGGTGAAGAGCATCAGCGTGCTGCCCGCCTGCACCTGGTCGCCGCTTTCGAGCTTGTGCTGTTCGATCCGCTTGCCGTTGACGTAGGTGCCGTTGGAGCTATTCAGGTCGGAGAGGACGAACTCGCCCTCCCGGCGGCGGATTTCGGCGTGATGGCGGGAAACTTCGGAATCGTGAAGCTGGATGGCGTTCGAGGAATCGCGCCCGAGCTGGAAGACCGTGCCTTCCAGCTCGAAGCGAATGCCTTGATCGATTCCGCGAATCACAAAAAGCGTGGCCACGTTCCGACTCCGCGATTTTCACCCGCCGAAAAGAGGAATCCCAAAATCGTTTAGCCCGGAGTCAACGGCGACGGAGTAGTAGGTTATGCTTCAGCATAACGAGTAGGTTATACTTTAGCATAACGAGAATGTTATGCTGAAGCATAACCTACTTCACTTGGAATCATCAACCCGAATCGCCGTCGCCGTTGGCTCCGGGCTAAACGAATAATAAGCCGATCAGGCTACTTTTCGCGGGATTTTATCCAGTATCTCTTCGATTCTACGAATCAACGGCCCGTAGTGATAGGGCTTGGCGAAGAATTCGCCCTCGGGAATAACAGAACGGTTTCGACGGACTTTTCCTAAGAGAATCATCGGCGGCTTGCCAATTTCACTATCTCCCCTATCTTTCCCGCAAAAAACTCCCAGTTCGGTCGCCTCGAATTCGGTATCCAGAACGATCACGTCGGGCTGATGGCGTCGCGCCAGATCGACCCCCTCCGTGGTGCGGGCGGCCGTCATGGTTCGCACCCCATGCCGTTCCAAAACCGTGCGCAATACCTCTCGATTCTCTTCCGATTGATCCACAATCAGTACGCTCCGCTGGCTCTTCACCGCGTCACCCTCCGTGGAATTGATCGTAGGACAGGTTTCCAACCTGTCGCGACAGATTAGAAATCCGTCCTACCAAATGGACTTCCTTGTCCGAAAATAGGCGGGAAATGGTAAATCTTCGTCGTTTACCGGCGAGGGTGGGAGCATACCCGGAACCGCCAATCCTGTCAAAGCGGATTTTTTGCGTTTTTCCTCTTCATAAATCCTGAAAGTGCATACAATTGATGGTGATTGGATTTTTATGTCAACTTTTCGCCCGGCGGATCAATAGTAAGCGGAGGTCGATATGGAAAAAGCATTCGAGATCATGGCGGAAGAATACCGGCCGATGCTCTTTTCCTACGCCCGAACCCTCATGAACGGCGACGAACACGAGGCCGAAGACGTCGTCCAGGAGACATTCATCACGGCCCAAAACCGCTTGGAGAGCTTCCGCCTCGGCGAAAACTTCGGCGGTTGGCTGCGGGGCATCGCCCGCAATAAGGCTTTGGAAAGCCGGCGGGCCGCGCGAAACCGCCGGGCGATCGTCGATAGCCGGATCATCGAGGGCATGGAAGACGTCTATGCGATATTCGACGCCCCCGCCGCGGATGGCGCGAGTTGGGCCGAGCAGATACGCGCCTCGCTTACGCGGTGCATCGAACGGCTCAATCGAACCCTGCAAGAGGCGGTGCTGCGCGTCTATCGCGAAGGCTTGAGTCTGCGCGAAGCGGCCGCCGCGTTGCAGTCGTCCCCCGTCGCCGTGGCGCAGCGATTGAGCCGCGCCCGCAACCTGCTCCGGCAATGCGTCGGCAATCGCATGGAGGATGAGCCATGAACGAGACCGATCTCAACCCGCGCGTGGAACCGCCCGGCGACGACGACCAGGCGCTCCGCGAATACGGCCGGCAATTGGCGATGGACGGCCTCTTGGAGTTGGCGTTGCGCAATCGCGAGAATCCTTCCGCATCCACGCCCGCCGGCAAGCCGAAAGCGACGAGCAAAAAAAAGAGCTTGCCCCTCCGCCGGCTTTCCGTCGCCGCCGCGGCCCTCGCGGCAAGCCTCTTGATCGGCGTGGGTATTTGGCAAATATCGCAGCCGCGCGCGGGCCTTCCACCCACGCAGCCGATTGCAATGAGGAACGCCGTGCCCGACCGGTCGCTCGCGGCAATGCCGCCGACCACGCTGGCCTCCGGTTGGATCGTCGAGCCGACGGGAAACGTCGAGTTTCGTGTGCTGGCCGACGACCGCCTGCGGCTCGATCGGGGCGAATTGCGAATCCATCGGCCGACCAAAACCGCTGCCGGCGCCGATCCGCCGTCGCTCGCCGTCGAAACGCCCAACGGCGCCGCCGTCGCGCGGGGCACGGAGTTTTACATCGGGGCGCATGTCGCGAAAAACCTTAACCGCAATCCTACGCAAGGAGATAGTACGATGATCCGCATGACTCGAGTTCTGGTGTTGGCGGGCGTGGTCAGTCTTTCCAATTCCCTGGGAACGATCGACGGCGGTCCCGGCGCGCTCTTGGCCGCCCAACCCAATCAACCGCCCGTCAATCTCGCGGTGCAGGCCAACGGCCAATTCGCGTTGGACCTGTACCGGCAACTTTCCGCGGAAAACGCGGGAAAGAACCTATTTTTCTCTCCCTATTCCCTCTCCTCGGCCTTGGCCATGACGGCCGAAGGCGCGCGCGGCCAAACCGCCGAGGAGATGGGCAAGCTGCTCGGCCTGCCGAGCGAAGCCCGCCGCTTGGGCGACGATGCCCAATTGATCCCTTGGAATACGGCCCTCCTCCACACCGGCATGGGCGAATTGAATGCCCGCTACAATCCCGACCGGCCCGAACTCAAGCCGCTCCGCGACCAAATCGCCGCGCTCCGCAAGGAATTGGACGATGCCAATCGGCAGGCGGCCCTCGAAAAAAACCGGATCAAACATGATGAACTCGCGCACAAGTCCCAGCAGTTGGCCGGCCAATTGAACAACCTCTACACGCGCGTCGATCAATACGAAATTCGCGTGGCCAACGCCCTCTGGGGCGAAAAATCCTTTCCCTTCCGCCAATCCTACCTCGATACGATCCACAAGTTCTACAACACCGGCGGCATCTTTTCGCTCGATTTCCAAGCCGATCCCGAAGCCGCCCGGCGGCGAATCAACGCCTGGGTCGAAGAGCAAACCCGCGACCGAATCCGCAACCTCATCGCCCCCGGGATTATCAATAGCTACACCCGGTTGGTCCTCACCAACGCCATCTACTTCAAAGGCGAATGGGCCGCGAAATTCGAGCCGCAGGCGACCCGCGACGAGGAATTCCAACTCGCGGACGGCGGCAAAAAAACCGTCCCCATGATGCGCCAGGATCACAACTGGTCCACCTCCTACGCGGCGTTCGAGGCCGACGGCGCTTTCTTCAAGACGCCCGACAAATACAGCCCCAGCCAAAAAGACGCGAAACTCTACCCCGAAAAAGACGGCTTCACGATGCTCGAAACGCCCTACAAAGGCGGCGATCTGTCGATGGTCATGATTCTGCCTCAATCGCTCGAAGCCATGAAAAATTTGGATAAAACGCTGACTGGCGAAAAACTTTTAGCGTGGATCGGCAAGCTCCAGCCGCGCGCCGTCCACGTCGCCTTCCCCAAGTTCCGCCTCGAGCAAGAGTATCCGCTCAACGATACCTTGAAAGCGATGGGCATGGTTCGCGCCTTCCTCGATCCGGGCCTCAATCCCAACGGCGCTCAATTCGCGGGACTGTGCGCCGGCGAAGACCCCATGCACCAATTGTACCTCGGCGCGGTCCTGCACAAGGCGTTCCTCGACGTGAGCGAAAAAGGCACCGAAGCCGCCGCCGCCACCTACGAAATCATGCCCGCCCCCATGTCCATGGCCCGGGAACCGGACGATATGGAACCCTTCATCCCCCGCTTCCGTGCCGATAAGCCCTTCGCGTTCCTGATCCGCGACAAAAAGTCGGGCACGATTCTCTTTCTAGGACGGATGATGAATCCGTGAAAAATCGGAAGTCTAGCCGGGTGGATTTCCAATCGGGAGGTTCGCAAAGTCAGGAGGACGGGCATTCTTGCCTGTCCTTCTGACTTTGCAGTGTTCCTGGGATATCTTGCGGAAAACGCCGCGAAGAGATATTCTGCACTTTGTTGAGATCGTCCGATTTTCAAACGACCTCGCCCTCCCGTTGGCATTCAGCATTCATCGATCATGCGTCACGACGGCCGAAAATCCGACGAACTGCGTCCGCTCAAGATCAAGCGGCGGTTCACCCGCTCCGCGCCGGGGAGCGTATTGATTCAGGCCGGCCGCACGACCGTCCTTTGCACCGCCGACGTGGCCGACGAAGTGCCGCCGTGGATGAAGGGCCAAGGCCGCGGCTGGGTTACCGCCGAATACGGCATGTTGCCCGGCAGCACCAGTCCCCGCAAGCAGCGCGAGCGAGGCGTGAAGAGCGACGGCCGCACGACCGAAATCCAGCGTCTCGTCGGCCGCAGCCTCCGCGCGGTGGTCGATCTCGACGCCCTGGGCGAGCGCACCGTGGCGGTCGATTGCGACGTGCTCGAAGCCGACGGCGGCACCCGCACCCTCTCCATCACCGGAGCCTTCATCGCGCTGGTCGATGTGCTTCATGCGAAACTTTCCGGCGGATCGAAACTGCCGCTTAAAGACAGTGTAGCCGCCGTAAGCGTAGGTCTCGTCGAAGGCCGCCCCCTGCTCGATCTCGACTACCGCGAAGATGTCGCCGCCGCCGTCGATATGAACGTCGTGATGACCGGCGGCGGGCGGTACGTCGAAGTCCAAGGCACCGGCGAGGAAGCCACCTTCACCGACTGCGAACTTGCCGCCCTCCTCTCCCTCGCCCGCGGCGGCATCGAACAACTCGCAACCCTGCAAAAACAAGCCTTGGGAAAACGCTGGCCGTTCAATCTCTAAAAGTTCCCGAAATGGGATAGGCGCATATATTGGGTGATATGCGACATTCAGGTGGCCTTGCAGCGCAGGCCGCTCCCTAGATTACCCAATTTATCAGCTTGCCTCCTTTATTTCCTCTGGCTCTAGCCGGTAATTCTCAGTAAAATCGAATGACTTTTCTACATTCTCACGAATAGACAGGCCCGAGCCAGGAGGTGCGGAATGGCCGTTAGTTCAAGACCGGCGCGGCGGATGGTGCTGCATGAGATCGAGGGCGTGGAAGTGCGGGAGCCGAAAGCCAAGCCCAAACGCAAAGGGATGCGGCGGATCGGATTCTTCTTGATCTTGCTCGCCGTCTTCGTTTGGTTCCTGCCGATGATCCTCGCCAAGACGCCGCTCTTGGGCTGGGCCGTCAACCGCTTCGGCAATTTGAAAGGCCAAGTCGCCATCCAGTCGGCCTCGCTGGGCTGGCTTTCCGCGCCGTCGCTTGCGGGCGTCGATCTGCGCGACGAAAAGAACCAACCGCTGATCGAGATCCTTTCGGTCTCCGGCAGCAATTCGCTTTTCGGGATGATCGCCAATCCGTCGCAACTAGGCAAATTCACCATCGACAAGCCTAAGCTTACGCTCCGCTTGCGGCCCGACGGCAGCAACTTGGAGGACGTCGTCGCCCACTACCTGACCGGCGAATCTTCCCAGAAAAAAACCGCCGTGGAAGTGGTGATTACCGACGCCACGGTCGAGATCGTCGATGAAGCGGGCAAGCGAAATTGGCAAATGGACCAGTTCGCGCTGAACCTGAAAATGCCGATGAGCAACGCCGAACCGATGACCCTCAAGGCATCGGTCCGCTTGCCCGATCCGCGGAAGCCGGGCAAGCTGGCCGCGAATGTCAGCCTCACCTCGTCTTCCGACTCCTCCTCAACAAAATTAAACGACATCTCCCTGCAAACCGAAAACTTTCCGCTCGATCTCCTCGAGCCCGTGCTCGCCCGCTGCAACGTGCAGGCGCAAACAACCGGCTGGCTGAGCGCCGATATCCACACCACGCTGGCCGATAAAGGCACGCCCGGCAAAACCACGGTGGAAGGCGCGGCCGCGGCCGAAGACTTCACGTTCGCCATGCCCGCCTTGGGGACCGATCGCATCCGCTTGACTACCCTCCGCGCCGACGGCAAAGGCTCTGTCGGCGGCGAGCGGATCGACGTCGAACAAACTTCGTTGGCCTGCGATCTGGGCAACGCCCAACTCTCGGGCAGTTTGCTGCTTCGCGACAAGGCCGGCAAATCGAATCTCACCGCCGCCGGACTGCTGCGGCAAAACTTCGAGATGAGCGGCCGCGTCGATCTCGCCCGGCTGGCCGCCATGCTCCCCAACCTGCTGCACGTCCGCGAGCGAACGCAGATCACTTCGGGCGAAGTCCGGGCGTCGCTCTCCTGCCGCCAGCAGGCGAACGATCCGCAAGCCGCCCTCGCCTGGCAGGGACAAATGCAAGCCCTCAATCTCGCGGCCAACGACAACGGCCGACAGGTCGCCTGGGCCAAGCCCATCGCCGCGGGATTCGTCGCCCGCGAGGAGCCCCGGGGAATCGTCGTGGATTCGCTGCAATGCGATTCCGACTTCCTCAAAATCACGGGGAGCGGCACCGCCGACAATCTCGCCGTCAAGGCCAACTTCAACCTGAAGCAGCTTGCCGACCAGCTAGGCCAGTTCGTCGAACTCGGCCCGTACCAACTTGCCGGCGAAGGCACGGCGAACGCCGCGTGGACCCGCGACGCGCAGCGGCAATTCGAGCTGAAGGCGGGCATCCAACTGCAAAACTTCCAGGTGGTGCTCTCCGGCGAACGGCCCTGGCGCGAACCGAGCTTGACGACGACGCTCTCGGCCAAGGGCCAGACCGATTTCACGCCGAAAAACACGGCGATCGACTCCGCGGCGGTCCAACTAGTCGCCGGGGCCGATCAATTCTCCGCGCAACTGCGCGGACCGGTCAAAAACCTCGCCGACGGCGGCGTCTGGCCGATCGCGGCGAACGCCCAAGGCCAACTGCAAAACTGGCTCACCCGCGCCGCCGCCTTCGCGCCGCTTGCCGGCTACCAGGCCGCGGGCGCGGGCAGGCTCGAAGCGCAAATCACGGCCTCGGCGGCGAGCATCGAGATCGCCGACGCGAAAATCCACGCCGAGCCGTTCGCGCTCGCCTCGCCGTCGCTCAATCTCAACGAACCGCAGCTCGACCTCGCCGCGGCGGGTTCGTGGAATGCGAAGCAGCGGAAACTCAACATCAAATCGGCGCTTTTGACCAACAGCACGCTCAACGTCTCGGCGCAGGATTTCGTCTGCTCGCTGCCCGAAAGCGGTCCCGTCGAGCTTGCCGGCACGGTGCAGTACCAAGGCAACCTGGCCCGGCTCTGGCAGTGCATCGGCGACCGCGCGCAGCCCTCCGCTTACGAACTGGGCGGCGCGATGGGCGGAACCGCGCAATTCAAGCAGACCGGCGGCGTCATCCATTGCGAAACCGCCGCCGAGGTTGCTAACCTCGTCGTCGCGAATGCCTCCGGCCAGCAGTTCCAGGAACCGAAGATCGCGCTCGCGGCCGTCGCCGATTACGACAATAAATCGAACGTCCTCAAAATCGCCAAGGCCGAGCTTTCTTCCTCCACGATCGCCGCGAGCGCGCTGGGCGAGGTCGGCATGAAGGAGCAAATCGCCGCGAACATTAACGGGCAAATGAGTTACGATTGGAATCGCATCTCCGAGTTGCTTCGGCCCAGCTTCGGCAAAAAAATCCGCTTCTTCGGCCGCGGCACCGGGCCGGCGACGTGGCGCGGCCCGCTTTCGCTCGAAAAAGGACAGTCCGCCGCCGAACTCAAGTGGGACGAGGCGCAGCTCTACGGCTTCGACATCGGCCCCGCCGCCATCAAGCCAAAACTCGAAGGCGGAATACTGGCCATCGAGCCGATGCAGGTCGCCGTGAGCCAGGGCAAGCTGTTCCTCGCGCCGAAGGTCCGCCTCGCGCCCGGTCCCATGGAACTCGCCATGCCGCCGGGCGTGCTCGCCCAGCAGGTGCAAATCACCAAGGAGATGTGCGATAGCTTCTTGATGTACGTCGCGCCGGTCCTGGCCGACGTCACCGAAGCCCGCGGCACGTTCTCCATCGAGCTGACCAACTGCCGCCTGCCGCTGGCCAATCCCAAGCAGGGCGATCTGGCGGGCAAGTTCATCGTCCACGACGTGGAAATCGGCCCCGGACCGCTGATCCGCGAACTGGCGATCCTCATGGACCGCGAAACGCCCGCCAAATTGCGGCGTCAGTCGGTGGTGAATTTCCAGATGTACCAGGGCCGCATCCATCACGACAACATGGAACTGGTCTTCCCCGAATTCACGATCCGCACGAAAGGCTCGGTGGGCATCGACGACCAATCGCTCGATCTCTTGGCCGAACTGCCCATCCCGCCGAAATGGCTGCTGAACAATCCCGCCGCGCCGGCGCTCAGGAATCAAACGCTCGCGCTCCCTGTCGCCGGCACCCTCAGCCGCCCGAAGCTCGACCGCGCCAAGATGGAAGAGTACACCCGCCAATTCATCCGCAAAGCCGCGGGCAACATGCTCGAAGAAGGCTTGAACCGCGGCCTCGATCAGCTCTTCCGCCAACCGCCGCGGTAGAACGCCGCTCGCACGCGCGCCTCCCGACGGCGTGCTTGTACGCACCCCGTCCCCGGCAGTTCGGGAAACATTGATGAAAATGGCTTTTTTGAGCTATTCGTGTCGAGAATTTGCAACACTTGACTCAAATAAGATACAATAGATAATGTATTAACGGTCGGTTTTGTAATGAAGTGGACAGACGCGTGGAATGAATCTTGCGGAGGAATGGTAATTATGTCCCAAACGATGGCTTTTCAATTGGAAGTGCCCGACGATCTCGCGAGATTCCACTTGCCGGAGGGCGTTCAACATCGCTTGGAATCGCTGTTGGATCAACAGGATCGGGGCGAAACTCTCTCGGCGGAGGAACGCAGCGAGGCGGAAGGACTCGTCAATCTGGCGGACTTTCTCTCGGTCCTGCGATTGCGGGCCGAACGTGCGGCGCTGTAACGGAACTCCACGGTGAAATGAGCGTTATTCCCGCAAATTTACATCGACTCGTCGTCCAGCGCGCCGGGGACCGATGCGAATATTGCGGACTGTCTCAAGAAGGGCAAGAAGCCCGCTTTCACATCGATCATGTCGTGCCAGTGGTTTGCGGCGGGCCAACCGTCGAAGAGAACTTGGCCCTCGCGTGCGTTTCGTGTTCGTTGCGCAAAGCGGCCCGGCAACGAGCCTTCGATCCGCTGACTGACGCCGAAGCGGCGCTGTTCAATCCGCGCGTCGATTCTTGGGAAAAGCATTTTCGCTGGGATGGCGTGCAGATCGAGGGGCTTACGCCCGCGGGCCGCGCCACCGCGACAGCCCTGAAAATGAATCGCGCCTTGATTCTATCGATTCGCGCGGAAGAAACGCTTCGCGGCCGACATCCGCCGCCGGTTGCCAAAAGGTCAGGAATAAAAAATGGTAACATTTTAGCCGAATGGAGGAGCAATGTCGAAAAACGGGATTTTTTTATCAGCGAGCCGCCGGGTTTATCCCGGCGCTTCGACCGACTGCCATTTCCATCCGAAGCGCCGGGATAA
>JADLEL010000109.1 GCA_020846145.1 Pirellulales bacterium
GAATAATCCGCCGCTGTCGGTCGTGCGCAGCAACAGGTCCACCGTGGGCGTCGCTTCGCGGTCGAGCGACTCGCCGGCCTTCAACTTGAGCGTATTGCCGGCAATCTCGAATTTGCCCGTCGGATCGCTTTGCAGCAGGTAGGTGAAGGTCTCGCCCTGGTCGGGATCGACCGTGGAAAGCGTGCCGACAGCCGTGCCGAGCGCGTTTTCATCAATCGCGGCGTTCGAGAGTAATATATCCGTCGGCGTTTCCGGCACGTCGTTCACCGCAATCGTGAATGCCTTGTCGTAGAATAATCCGCCGCTGTCGGTCGTGCGCAGCAGCAGGTCCACCGTGGGCGTCGCTTCGCGGTCGAGCGACTCGCCGGCCTTCAACTTGAGCGTATTGCCGGCAATTTCAAACTTGCCCGTCGGATCGTTTTGCAGCAGATAGGTGAAGGTCTCGCCCTGGTCGGGATCGACCGTGGAAAGCGTGCCGACAACCGCGCCGGTTTGATTCTCGTCGAGCGCGGCGTTGGACAACAAAAGATTTGTGGGCGTGGAATTGGCGACGTTGACCGCGGCCGTGCCGACGGTCGAGATGCTCGTAGCCTGCACGGTCGCCGCGGTCGGCGTCGTCGGCGCGGTGTAGAATCCGTACGTGGTGATGCTTCCCGCCGTGGCGCTCCAAACGAAGCCCGCGTTAATGACGTTGCCGAACTGATCGTAGGCCGTGGCCGTAAATTGCTGCGTGCCGCCCAGCGGCAGATCGACGTCGTCCGGCGCGACGACGACGCTGGCGATCGTCCGGTTCACCGTTACAAACACCAAACTCGTTACCGAAAGGCCGCCGGTGTCGGTGATCGTGGCGCGGAGGCGGTAGGTGCCCCAAGTGGCGAACTCGGCCGTGGTGTTCTTCGCGGCGTTCGTGCCGTTCTCGGCGAAAACCGGCTGCGGCGCGCCGCTGGGCAACAGCACCGCCGTCCAAGTGTAGGTCAAATTGGCCTCGCCGCCGTCGTCGGCTCCCAGCACGCTCAGGGCGGTCGTAATTCCCGTTACGGGACTCGGATTGGCGACGGCCGCCGTCGCGACCGTGGGCGCGTCGTTGGTTACCGTCGCCGACGCGGCGCCGAAGATCGCGCCGCTGGTCGCCTTGATCGTATCGGTCGTGTCGAACGCCGGCGCGGTGTACAATCCGTCGGCAGTAATGCTGCCCGACACGGCGGTCCACGTAAATACCGGCTGAACGCTCAAGGCGCCGCCGAATTGGTCCAGGCCCGTCGCCGCAAACTGCTTCGTCGTGTTCGGCGGCACATTGGCCGAGGCGGGCGAAACGACGATGCTCGCGAGGGTTTCCTCGACCGTTACGTTGACCGCGCTCGCGATCGATAACCCTACGGCGTCGGCAATCGTTACTTGGAAGGTGTAATCGCCGGCTTTCGAGAAGGTGGCGACGGTGTTTTTCGCCGCGTTCGTGCCGTTGACGCTGAACGTGGGCGGCGCGGCGCCTTGCGGCAGAACAGTGGCGATCCAGGTGTACTTCAGGCCCGCTTCGCCGTTGTTGTCGCCGCCCAGCACGCTCAGGTTCGTCGTCGTCCCGATTGCGGGATTCGGATTGGCGGCGGCGGGCGTCGCCACGGTTGGGGGAATGCTATCGACGGTTACGCTCGCTGTTCCGTTCATGCCGCCGCTGGTCGCGGTGACCGTGATCGATGTGCCCGAACCGGGCGCGGTGTACAATCCGCCGGTGGTGATCGAGCCCGCCGTGGCCGACCACGTAATCGCCGGCGCGGGACTGATCGCCGCGCCGAATTGATCGTTGACGGCGGCCGTGAAGAGTTGGGTTCCGCCCGGCCCCAAAGCAACCGAGGACGGCGTTACCGTAACCGTAGTGGCGGTTTGGTTGACGGTTACCACGATCGTGCTGGTAACGCTCAGACCGCCGGAGTCGGCGATCGTCGCGCGGAACGTATAAGAGCCGGCCTTGCCGAACGTAACCGTCGTGTTCTTCGCGGCGTTCGTGCCGTTGACGCTATAAGTCGGCGCGGGCGCGCCGGAGGGGATCGACGTGGCGCTCCACGTGTAGGTCAAATTCGCCTCGCCGCCGTCGTCGGCGCCCAAGACGCTCAATACCGTCGTGGTCCCGGCGGCGGGATTCGGCGCGGCGGCGGCGGGTGTAACAACCGTGGGGATTTGATTGGACGTTCCCGTGGCTTGAATCGCCGCGGAGGGGGAGATGCTTTCGGTGAGCGTATTCACGCCCACCACGCGATAATAATACAATTGCCCGGAAGTTACGTTGCTGTGGGTATAGTTCGTCGCCGTTACTCCCGAGGCGAGCGTGGCGTAGGTGGCGCCGCTATCGGTCGAGTATTCCACGCGGTAACTGGTGGCGGCGGTTACCGCATTCCAGTGAAAGCTAATCTTGCCGGCGGCGCTGCTGTCGAGCGTCGAGCCCGTGGGGGTGTTCAAGCGCGTGGAAGCCAGGATCGAACCGGAAACGGCCGCATCGCCGCCGCCGTCGAGGGTAACCACGCGGTAATAATACTGGGTGCTGCCGCTGAGGCCGCTGTTGCTGTAAAGCGGAACGTTCACGCCCCGCGTGGTGACGGTGCTCCAGGTGGTGCCGTTGGTCGAGCGTTCGACGCGGTATCCGGTTTCGCCGCCGGCATCGGTCCAATCGAGAACCAACGTGCTTTGGGTGTAGGAGATGACTCTCAGGTTGCTGACGGCGCCGGCCCGGGTGATGTCGTTGACGACGGCCGACGGGAGCGAAACGCCCGCCGCGTCCCGCGCCCGGACGCGGAAGTAATAACGATTAAAGTCGGCCAAGCCCGTGGCCGTGTAGGTGAGCACGCCGGCGGCGGTGGTGCCGACCTCCGCAAAACTAATGCCGTCGCTGGAACGCTCGATGCTGTAGCCGGTCTCGCCGCTCGCGTCGTTCCACGAAAGGCTGATGGAGGAGGCGGTTTTCCCGGTTACCGCCAGACCGGCGGGAGCGGGAATCGCGTTCAGCGTCGGGCCGGGATTCAAGGTGCCCGTAAGCGTTACATTCGTGTAGGTCGAAGTGTTCAACAGGCCGTTGTTGTGGCTGGTTACCGCCAATCCGATGAGCACCGAGGTGTTCATGCTGATGGTGCGCGTTCCCACGAGGGTCCAGGTGGTTCCGTTGGTCGAAATTTCGCCGGTGAACGTGCTGCCGCTGCGCGTGAGCCTGATCCAATAAGGGGCCGTAACGCTCGCTCCGTAAACGTCGCCGACCGAACCGCCCGTGCTGGTTCGCCACTGCAAGGCCGACGTGTTCGGCGAGAGATAAACCATTGCATGCTTGGCGTCGGGCGCGAGCGATTCGCGGATCATCAAGCCGGTTTTCGCCCAATAATCGGTATTCTCGAGGGAAGCGACGCGGGCCGTGATCGAGCCGTTGCCGGAAAGCGTTTGATAGAGATACTGGAAGCCGTCGGCGGTGCCCCAGATATCGCTCCCGGAACCGGACACGGTATAAGTGCTCGTGCCGGAGTTATAGCTGGCAAAGCCGGGAACGCCGGTCAAGCCGACGCCCTCGGAATTCCAAAAACTCGGCAGCGGATCGACGCGGAGCACGTATTGTCCCTGATCGCCGTAATTGCCCCGGCATTCGAGCTGAACGTAATAGGTCCCGGCCGAAAGGTCCATGGTCAGGTATTGATCGTAAACCATGGTCGTGGGTTGTGCGCGGGGATCGCCGTCCTCGGTGGCGATTCGCGTGCCCGACGAATTATAGACCGAAATTTTCAAGTCCACGCCGGAGGGGGCGTCGCGGCCGGCCGCGATCGCGTACCGCCCGCCTGCGCTGCTGAAGGAAAACGTATCCACGTCGTTCAACCGCTCGATGATCCCCGTAACCGACTGCGTCACGCCGCTGACCAATAGCGGCGTCGCGCCGGCGATCGAGCCGGCGGAGCCCGCGTAATCGTCGCTGCGGTAGCCGTCGCCGCCGTAATTGTCGAGGTCCTGGGAGACCTTCAGCATGTCGTCCTGAAGCGAACTGGGATTGTCGCCGGTAACGTGCCACGTCGTCCATTTGTGGATCACGCCGGCGTAATCGACGCCCATGATCGGTCCGTGCAGCGGATCGAACTGGCCGGAATACTCCGCGGTCTTTACGCCCAGGTTATTGTAAGTCGAGGTGTGGTTCGCGCCGAAATTATGCCCGATCTCGTGCGGAATGACGGATTGGCGGTTGCGGGCGTAACTGCTCTGGCTGAACGCTTCCGCCCACGAATTCGGAAAGGCGTTGACGGCGCTGTAGGCATTGCTGATGTTGCCGCCGAAGGCCATCCAGGCGACGTGGTTCGTGTTGAGATTCGCCGTGACGGCGGGATCGGTGGTTACGTCCACGTTGAACATCGCGAAATACACCGACGCCTGCCGCCAGGCCTCGACGATGTTCACCTGCTCCGCGGTATTGAAGGTGGTCGGGTCCCCGTCCTCGTCGTAGGGATCGACGTGGCCGCCCGTTTCGTTGCCGTCGAAATCGAGGAAGATGCGGGAATTCACGCTCGGATAACTGTGCAAAATCGGCAAGCCGTTCGCCAAGGTGTCGTAGATGATGGTCCCCAGCGGCCCCAAGCCCCAAGTCCCGCCCGAGGTTTGCCCCTCGGCGATTTGATCGGAGTATCCGTCTGGCATCGGGGCCGCGAGATGGACATGGTTCGATCCAGAAGAAATCGGCGGAAGGGCGGCCGCGACTCCCCCGACAATCAAAGACTCCGTGATGATCGACGTGGCCGAGAGTTGGCCGGCTTCGACCGTCACCGTCGCCGCGCCGATCTCGGTCGCGACGGCCGCTCCGACCGTGGTTTTCAACAATTCGCCGGGGCCGTCCATTGCGGCGGTTACGCTGCCGCTCTCGATGCGATAGGAAGCGGCATGGAGGATGCCGTTCAGAACGCCGCCGCTAAGCAGGGTGAAGCCGCCGAGAGTTCCCGCCTTGTGGTTGAGATCCAAAATCCCGCCATCGACGGTTACGTTCGCGCCGGCGGAAAGGGCGTTGTCTTGGCTGAAAATCAGCGTCGCGTCCTTGACGGAGAGTTCGGGGATGCCCGCGCCCATCGAGACGGCGGTCATCACGTCGCCGAGGCCGTTGCCGGCAATGTCGATGCCCAGCACCATCGCCGGAGCGTGCGGCGGGACGGCGTCTTCCGTGCCGCCCGTGCGATAGACGTGGAGTTTCCCGTCCCCGCCGAGTTGCAAGGTCAGGCCGGCCGCGGTCCAATCGCCGACGCCCACCAAAAGCGTTTCCGGCAGATCGCCTACTGCGATCGTGAACGTCTTGTCGAAGTTCATTCCGCCGCTATCGGTCGTGCGGAGGAGCAGTTCGACCGTGGGAGTCGCTTCGCGGTCGAGCGACTCGCCGGCTTTCAGCTTGAGCGTATTGCCGACGACCTCGAATTTGCCCGTGGGGTCGTTTTGCAGCGCGTACGCGAAGGTTTGCCCTTGGTCGGGATCGACCGTGGAAAGCGTGCCCACGGCCGCGCCGGCTTGGTTCTCATCGACCGCCGCACCGGACAGCAGAATATTCGTGGGCGGGAAATTGACCGCGTTCACCGTTGCCGCGCCGACGGTCGAAATGCTCGTGGCCTGCACCGTCGCCGCGGTCGGCGACGTGGGCGCGGTGTACAGCCCGTTCGCGGTGATGCTCCCCGCCGTGGCGCTCCAAACGAAACCCGCGTTCACGATCTCGCCGAACTGATCGTAGGCCGTGGCCGCGAATTGCTGCGAGCCGCCCAGCGGCAGATCGACGTTGTCCGGCGCGACGACGACGCTGGAAATCGTCCGATTCACGGTCACCCACAAAAAGCTCGCAACCGACTCGCCGCCGCTGTCAGCGATCGTCGCGCGCAGGCGATACGTGCCCCAGGTGGCGAACTCGGCCGTGGTGTTTTTCGCGGCGTTCGTGCCGTTCTCGGCGAAGACCGGTTGCGGCGCGCCGGTGGGCAAGAGGACCGCCGTCCAGGTATAGGTCAGATTCCCTTCGCCGCCGTCGTCGGCCCCCAGTACGCTGAGCGCGGTCGTGGTCCCCGTTACGGGACTCGGATTGGCGGCGGCCGCCGTGGCGACCGTGGGCGCGGCATTGGTTACCGTCACGACGGCCGAGTTGCTCGTAATCGCGCCGCTGGCCGCTTGGACCGTATCGGTCGTGTCGAACGCCGGCGCGGTGTACAATCCGGCCGAGGTGATGCTGCCCGACGCGGCGGACCACGAAAATGCCGGCTGGACGCTCAAGGCGCCGCCGAATTGGTCCAAGCCCGTTGCCGCAAACTGCTTCGTGGTGTTCGGCGGCACGCCGACCGCGGCCGGCGAAACGACGATGCTCGCGAGGGTCTGCTCGACCGTTACGTTGACCGTGCTCGCGGCCGAAAGCCCGACGGCGTCGGCGATGGTTACTTGGAAAGTGTAATCGCCGGCCTTGCTGAAGGTGGCGACGGCGTTTTTCGCCGCGTTCGTGCCGTTGACGCTGAAGACCGGCGGCGCGGCTTCGGGCGGCAGGACCGTGGCGATCCAGGTGTACTTCAGGCCCGCTTCGCCGTTGTTGTCGCTCCCCAGCACGCTCAGGTTCGTCGTCGTCCCGGTTACGGGATTCGGAGCGGCGGCGGCGGGCGTCGCCACGGTTGGAGGGATGCTGTCCAAAATCGCGGTCGCCGTGCCCACGGCCGCGCCGCTAGCGGCGGTGATCGTGGCCGATGTGCCCGAACCGGGCGCGGTGTACAGTCCGCCGGAGGTGATCGTGCCCGCCGTGGCCGACCAGGAAATCGCCGGCGCGGGACTGATCGCCGCGCCGAATTGATCCTTCACCGCGGCCGTGAAGAGCTGGGTTGCGTTCGGCGCTAAGGCGACCGTGGCCGGCGACACCGTGAGCGTGGAGGGCGTTTGATTAACGGTAACCGCCACCGTGCTGGTAACGCTCAAGCCGTTGCAGTCGGCGATCGTCGCGCGGAACGTGTAGTTGCCGGCCTTGCCGAAAGTAACGGTGGTGGATTTCGCCGCGTTCGTCCCGTTCGCGCTATAGGTGGGCGCGGGCGCGCCGGAGGGAACCGACGTCGCCGTCCAAGTGTAGGTCAGGTTGCCTTCGCCGAGATCGTCCGCCCCCAGCGCGCTTAAGGTCGCCGTCGTGCCGGTAACCGGACTGGGCGACGCGGCGGCCGCCGTCGCCACCGTCGGGGCGACGTTCGTCAGCGCCGGCGAAATGCTGAACGTGGATGTGTTCAACAAGCTGTTATCGCGGGCCGTCACGGCGAAGCCGATCAACACCGTGCCGCTCATATTGGATATCGTCGTGGAGCGCAACTCGGTCCACGTTACATTGTCGGAGGAGTATTCGCCCTTGATGATGCTGCTGGAACCCGATATCGTGCGGGTGATCCGCAGCCAAAGGGGAGCCGTGAGGCTCGGACCGTAAGGTTGGTCGGACGTGGAGCCGTTCGTGCTGTTGCGCGATTGGAAGACTACCATGTTCGGCGAGGTGTAGATCATCGCTTCCTTGGCGCCGGCCGAGGTGGAAGCGCGGACCATCAGCCCGACCTTGGCCCAGTAATTGGTGTTCTCCACCGAGGTTACCTGCGCGGTGAGCGAGCCGTTGCCGGCCAAGTTTTGATAGACGTAGCGAAATTGATCGCTACTGCCCCAGATTTCGCCGCCGCCGCCGATGAGCGTGAACGTGCCGTTGCTGTATTTCGCCGCGCCCGTGCCGCCCACGCCGCCGATATCTTGCGTAAGCCAGGGCGTGGGGAGAGCGGCGGGCGCGGGCGACGCCGCGAAAATAGAAGAAGCTACGCCCTCGATGTTCGAGTTCAAGGCCGTGACGCGGTAATAATACTCGGTCGTGGGCGAGACGCTATTGTCGGTATAGGTCGTGCCCGCGAAGCTGGAGTTGATCGTCGTGTAGCTCGATCCGTTGGTCGAGCGTTCGATGCGGTAGCTCGTCGCGCCCGCTACGGCGGTCCATTGAAAGGCCATTTGATAGGCGGCCTTCGTCGCGAACGCCAAGCCCGACGCCGCGCTCAGTCGCGTATAGCGGGAAGCGACGGCCGAAGTGGCCGCGTCGTCCAACGCGTCGAGCGTTACCACGCGGTAATAATACCGTGTATTGGCAGTTAGGCCGGAATTGGTGAAGGAGGGCACGTTCTGGCCCACGGTACCCGCGGTGGTCCAGCCGCTAACGCCGTCGAGCGAGCGTTCGATGCGGTAGCCCGTCTCGCCGCTGGCGTCCTCCCAATCGAGCACCAATTGCGTGGGGCTGATGGAATTAACGACCAAATTGCTGATCGGGCCGGCCCGGGGCGTGGCGCTTACCGCGGCGGACGGTTGCGAATATCCCGCCGCGCTTTGCGAGCGGACACGGTAAAAATACGTTTGATATAGCGGCAACGTCGTAACGGAGTCGGTCAGCGCCGAGTCGGAGGAGGTCGAGACCCCGGCCGCCGTAACGCCGATCTGCTTGAAGTTCACGCCGTCGGTGGAGCGTTCGACGCGGTAGCCGGTCTCGCCGCTGACGTCGTTCCACGATAGGTTGATGCTGGAGGAGGTTTTGCCGGTAACGACCAGGCCCGCGGGAGCGGAGAGGCCGGCGTCGAGAGTCAACGTCGGATTCAGCACGCCCGATCCCGTGGCCGACACGCTCACATTGGTGAAGGTGGCGACGTTGAGCTGCGGGCCGGTCGGATCGGCGGGAGAACCCCAGCTATTGAGATTGGCGGTGGCGGCCAGGCCGATATAGACCGTCGCGCCCATGTTGATCGTCTGATTCGAGCCGAATTGCGTCCAACTCGAGCCGTTGTTGGTCGAATAATAGGCGCGGAATACGTTGCCGGTGCGGGTCAGTTTCAGCCAATAGGCGGTGGTCGCGGAATGCGTCGCGGTCGTGGAATTGCCGCCGGCGGCGCTGCGCGTAATGAACGCGGCGTTGGAAGTGGAAGTCAGCACTACCGCGGCGCTCATGGCGTTGGAGTCGAGCGAATCGCGAATCGCGATGCCCGCCTTGGGATTGTAAACCGCGCTCAAACTCGAGACCCGAGCGACGATTTGCCCGTCGCCTTGAAGCGTTTGATATTCGTACTGGAAACTGTCGGCCGTGCCGCCGATGCTGGAACTGGTCGATGGGTAAATAAAATGCCCGCTGCCGGCCAAGGTGTAAGTTCCGGTTGCGGCATCGTAGGAGGCGTAGCCGGGATTGGAGTTAAGTCCCACGCCATCGAGATTCCATGGGGCGCCGCCGGGGAGCGGATCGACGCGGACGACGTATTTTCCTTGATCGGAGTAATTGCCGTGGCTTTGGACGATGGCGTAGTACGTGCCGGCGGCGAGATCGAGAGTAATATATTGATCGTTGGCCATCGCGTAGGGCTGATCGCGCGGATCGGCGTCCTCGGCGGCGATGAGCGCGCCCGCGGAATCGTAGATCGAAAGCTTCAGATCGACGGGCGACGGCGCCTCGCGCGCGGCGATAATCGAATACCGCCCGCCCGCGCTGGCGAAGGAAAAGGCGTCGGCGTCGGTCAATCGCTCGATGATCCCCGTGTGGACCTGAATGTTCCCCGATACGTCCAAGGATTGCGCGGTGGCGATGGTTCCGCCGAAATCGTCGGTGCGGTAGCCGTCGCCGGTGTAGCCCGCCGGGGCGTTGTTGTCGATCAAGGCGGCGATATCGCTCATGTCGTCTTGCAGATACGCCGCGCCGTCGCCGTTCGGATTCCACCAAGGATTGTTCGCGTGCCATAGGCGCCATTCGTTGACGACTCCCGAACTGCCGCCCATGGTCGAGCCGCTGAGGGGATCGGAGAACACCGCGTACTCTTGGATCATATTTCCGAGCGAATCGTATTTCGCAATGTGCCCGTTGGTGAATGTATGACCAACCTCATGCGCAATGGCCTCGGTAACGTTAAAGGGCGACCAATTGCCGTCCGTGATCGATCCCACGGTAGTATTCGGATAAGTTCCCCAGGCGAGGCCGCCGTTGTTGTAGGAAGGCGTAATCACGTGCCAGGCCGTGGGCTGGGTGGCGACGTCCGGTTGAATGGTCGTCACGTTGACGTCGAACATCGAGAAAAAATCCACGGTTCTCCGCCACGTATCGACGATCGCCGACTGTTCGGTCGCATTGAAGGTCGCCCCGTCGGCATCCATGCTGAACGGCAAATAGCTCGAGGCGGCGTCGCCGTCGAAATCGAGAAAGATGTTCCCCGGCGCGCCCGGCAGGCTATTCAAAATCGGCATGCCGTCGGCGCGGGTGTCGTAGGTGATGGTGTCCAAGGGATTGATCGAACCCGAGGGGAGCATGGCGTCGGCCAGAGGGCCGAACCCGTCCACCCCCGCGCCTGTGCCCGACAAGGGCGTTCCCGCCGTCGGTAAAATCTGCGCGTCGGAGGTCCATACGTTTTTCGAGTCGGCATGGAGCAGGGGATGGGACGCCTGCAGATCGGCAAGAGGGTTTCCGCTTAATAGGGTGCGCGGCTCCAAAAACTCCAATCGCAACGCATTCGCGGTTTTCGCGGCTCGGTAATGCTTCCGTGATTTTTTTAGTGAAGTGCGCATGAGTCTCCTTGCATAAGCGTCACCGCGTTCGGACCGTTTCTCGTTCCCAGGCTCCCGCCTGGGAACGCAATGTCCGCGAGGCTCCCGCCTCGCAGAATTGCCAACCAAACCGTGCCCGCATTGAACAAAACGCGGTCTTGATACTGGACTGGTTCTAAGCGTCGCCGCGTTCGGGATGGAAACTATATCCCCCCATATCGAGTATCTCAAATTATAACGATTATGTCAACTAAGACGCCCAATTTTCACGGCTTTTTCTGCCTTAAAGATCCGGCGAAGATGCCTGGAAAAAAGAGGCTTCGAGAAACTCGCGCGCAAAGAAATAAAGTTGCCGTTCGAAGGGGACTGTCCCGATTTTCGCGGCGCAAAAGATGATGACGCCGTAAAAATGCTCGATCGCCGCGAAAATGGGACTGTCCCCCTCGCACCGCTTGGAAAAAGAGGCTTCGAAAAACTCGCGCGCAATGAGCCGTTCGAAGGGGACTGTCCCGATTTTCGCGGCGCAAAAGATGATGGCGCCGTAAAAATGCTCGATCGCCGCGAAAATGGGACTGTCCCCCTCGCACCGCTTGGGAAAAAGAGACCTCGTAGCCGTTTGAAGGGGACTGTCCCGATTTTCGCGGCGCAAAAGATGATGACGCCGTAAAAATGCTCGATCGCCGCGAAAATGGGACTGTCCCCCTCGCACCGCTTGGGAAAAAGAGACCTCGAGAAAATCGCGCGCAATGAAATGAGGGGATGCCGGCGACCGGATATCCCCTCTGGAGTGCAGTATTAAAATTGGGAAAGATAAGTTTCGCGCGACGAACCGTCGCGTCAAATCCGCTTATTCTCGACCATGTCCAAAATGGCTTTCCGGGCATCGGCTGACCAGGGTTGACGAGACGGCAAAACGCTCCGCCGCCGCATCACGGCCAATCCGGCCCAACTTGCTCCGAGCAGCGTCCACACAATGACGCTCAGGGGTTCGGGAACGATCGTCTCGTCGAGAGCGGTGCCATACTGGAATTGCACGTTCGTGAGGGTGCTTACATCGGCGCCGGCGGGCAAACCGCCCAACGTGAAGACCACGGAATTTTTAATCAAAGCATTGCTCCCCGTAACGGGCGTATTTCCGGTAGCCGGATTGTCCCCAGCCGAGGTAATGCCATATTGGACGCCGTCCGGTTCGGCGGGTCCCTGGAGGTTGGTGCCCGGAAACACGTCGCTGGGCGCGAAGAGTCCGAATCCCGCGCTGCTGACTCCCAACGCACTGCCGCCGGGCGCCCCCGACAAACCGCTTTTGAAAGCCCATTCGCCGCCCACGACGCCGCCTGGATCGGTGGTGCCGAAAAGCACGCTGCTGCCGGCATTAAGAACCGCGGAAATGCGGGTAAGACTGGGATTCGAAGGCGGCCAATCGAAAAAGACCGCCGTGAGAACTTCCGAGGGAACGAGAACATCGCTCGTTGACGTATTCGTCAGAATAACCTGGAGGTTTCCGCCAACGATGGAAAAATCGGCCGATGCACTCAAACTACCCGACGAACTCACGAAAATGACCGCTTGCGCGGGACTGGCCATAACCAGCACTGCGGCAATTCCCAAGATCATTGAAAACAGGCGAATCATGATGCACTTACCTCAGTGGCAAGTTTTTCTGCAATAGCTCTAATTCTTTGACAACGATACGAATCTCCATCAACCTATTAACTTATACCCCTCACGCAAGATAATCCTGACAAAAATAATAAAAAAACTATATATTAGTTATATAATTATAATTCATTAAATTGGTATCTTGTTTTTGTAAGCGTTCACGTCCCGGTCGGGGACTGGTCCATTTTTCGGCGTGAAAACGTATTTTGCGGACAAACGGTAGGCCGAAAACATGGACCTGTCCCCTTCCCGCGGTGCAAGGGGGACAGTCCCATTTTTTTACGGCGATTAAGCACATTTACGGCGCCATCGTCTTTTGCGCCGCAAAAATCGGGACAGTCCCCTGTGAACGGTTACTTGTTTTTTGTCGAACGGAGAATGTTTACTCCCGCTTATATATTACCATTTTTCCAATCTTCTAAGGATTTCCGGTTGATCGGCTTCCGAAACCGCCAGGCAGAGATAGAGACCGCGAGGATCCAATTCGGCGATAAACGGCTCCAATTCCGCCAGTTGCAGATCGAGCACCACCGATTTGCCGGCGGCGCGAATCCGTTTTATTACCGGCAGCCATTGCATGATCGGCAGATCGTTTCCGACCCCCTGCACCCATTGAATGGCGTGAATTTCCGGCGCCTCCAGAATGCGGTCGAGGTGGCGGAGCATGCCTTTGCCGTCGAGATGGAAGATGTTGTGCGTCATCGCCTTGACCTCCGCCAACAGCGAGGGAAGGTAGAACTCCGTGAAATTCTCCGTCGAAACGTTCGAGGTAAAATCGCAGCTCGAAACGTGGATTTTGCCGGGCGAAGGGATGTTCATCCAATTCACCGACGGCTGGCCGTGGGCCTTGAGCACGGCGTCGTAATGGTCGAAAATCGGCAAGAATTGCTCGTTCGCCAGCCGCAAGAGCTGATGGATATTTTCCGGGCAATCGAAGATGTCCATGCAGAGCGACTGCGGACTGCGCCAATCGGCCACGCAATCCAAGCTGCCGTGCAGATCGGTATAGCCGACCATAAACCGCCCCGCGCATTTTTCGAGCGCCACGCGCGTCAGTTCCTCGATCTTCGAAAAGTACTCGTTTCCGCGGCTGAATTTCAATTGCCGTTCGTCGCCCCAGTTTTTTATCGGGTGCCGAATCCACGAAGTAACCTCGCCGAACTCCAACTCGCCGCCGAAATACGCCGCATAGACGTTCGGCCCCAAATTCGGGCAAAAAATCGGAAAGGTTTCGCCGTAAAAGGTCCGCCCGCGGATCGACTCGATGAAGTAGTCCACCTGGTATTCGGCGTCGAACCAGCGCGATTTCAGATCGGGCCAGCTTCGCCCGGCGAGCGCGTGCGCGGCGGCGAAATCGGCGTTGTGTTCCGAAAAGCGGACCGGCGGACGGTCGATGATCTCCTGTGCAAACCAGGCCTCGATGCGCTTCATCGCCGCTGCGAAATCGGGTTTGCCTTGCAGTTCCATGAGCTCACGGTCTATCAAAAGGGTATTGGTTGGAAATCGAAATATGTAGGTTATGCTTCAGCATAACGACGCTGTCATGCAAAAACGTGAGCTACTTGGACTGGTATGGGAAAGCACTACCTATTTGGATGCTGTTAGCTAAAACATAACCTGCTTAGAGGGCGCCTACGCGGTCTCGTTGCGGTGCGGTGCGGTATATGCAGCGTTCGGTTGAGATTGTCCGATTCCAAGCGAGCCGAGGGGTTTATCCCCTCGGCTGGAAATGCGATATCGTTCGACGATTCTAGCCGAGGGGATAAACCCCCCGGCTCGCTGTCCGATATGTCGAATTGTGTCAATCTCAACCGAACACAGTATAGTTTTTACCCGCGGAAATACAAGTACGCTCCCGAAATACACGCTAAAATCCCGGCCGTGGCCGACACCTCCGGCCAACCCCAGCTCGCGCGGGTCTTGGCGCGGTCCGCCGCCGTTACCGTGCCGAACGTGAGGCTTTCGATCCGCCGATAATCCGGCTCTCGCGTCAGGTAGCTCACCGCGACCATGACGATCATCGAAACCAGCGTGATCAGTACGCTGAAATACTGGAAATAGATGTTGTTGACGATCCACAGGAACGACCCCGGCGCGTAGCCGTTCTCGAAACCGGACACTTTCAAAGTAACGGGCGTATCGACCAGCATCCGAAAAATGCCCAACAGAAAACCCGCCAGCATCGCCGCGAAACATCCTTTCGCATTCAGCCTTTTCCAACCCACGCCCAGGAAAAACACGACGAAAATCGGCGGCGCCAAGTAGCCCTGCACCGCCTGGAGGTAATCGTATAATCCGTGCGGGGCTTCTTTGACGACCGGCACCCACGCGAAGCCGATGGCCACCATGATCGCCGTGGCGATGCGCCCCATCCGCACCAATTGATGCTGCGACGCTTGCGGCCTCCACTTCGAATAGAGATCGACCGTGAAGAGCGTGGAACTGGCGTTGAACACGCCCGCCAGCGAACTCATCAGCGCGGAGAGCAGGCCCGCCACCACCAGCCCCCGAAAACCCGCCGGCAGCAAGTGTTTCACCATCAGCGGGAACGCCGATTGGGCCGCCTCGTGAGTCAGTGTGCCGTCCGGCGCGACCAATTCTAACTTATGGAAATCCGGCAAACCGCGACTTTTCGCAAAATCCGGCGAGCTTTGGCTTTTTGCCGCCAAGGCGAACCAAATCAAGCCCGGAATGAGAAACAAGTAAACGGGAAACAATTTCAGGAAGGCGGCGCAAATGCTCCCTTGCCGCGCGATTTTTTCATTGGGAGCGCCCAAGGCCCGCTGCACGATGTACTGATCGGTACACCAGTACCATAGGCCGATGATCGGCGCGCAGATCGCCATCCCCAGCCACGGATAATTCGCGTTGAAGTACCAGGCCATCCGCCCGCTTTCCTTGACCGGCGCCCAAGTTCCCTCCACACCGGGCGGGACGAGCGGCTTCCAAAGATTGAGCATCTCCGAACCGCAAAGCTGCCGCAGTTCCTGCCAGCCGCCCAATTGCCAAAGTCCATAGATCGTCAACACTGCCGAACCGACGATGAGGATAATCGTTTGCACGGCGTCGTTATAGGCCACGGCGCGCATCCCGCCCAGCGTGGTGTACAGACCCGTCAGCGCGATCACCGCGATCGAGCCGATCCAAAAACTATCGAGATCGAGTCCCCCCGCGCGCAAATGCACGTCGGGAAAGAGCGTGGCGAACACGACCCCGCCCGCGTAGATCCCCACCGCCAATTTCGACACGACAAACGCAATTAGCGACACCACCGAGAGCAGGTAGCGCGAGGCGGGCGAGAACCGGCGTTCGAGAAATTCGGGCATGGTGAAGACCAGCGAGCGGGCGTAAAACGGCACGAACACCCAGGCCAGCACCAACAGGCACCAGGCGTGCAGTTCGTAATGCGCCATCGCCACGCCGTCCGCCGCGCCGGAGCCGGCCAGTCCCACGATGTGCTCCGAGCCGATGTTCGAAGCGAAAATCGAGGCCCCGATAAGCCACCAGCCCAGATTGCGCCCCGCCAAAAAATAATCGGCGGCGGTGTCCTTGCTCTTTTTAACGACCCACCAGCCGACGCCCAACAGAATGCCGAAATAAAGGGCGATCATCAGCCAATCCCAGCCCGTAAGGCACGAAACGCTCGCCGCCGCGGGCTTCATCGGTGCCGCGGCGAAAACGAGGAAGTTCGAGAAGTTCATCATCATCTTTTAGCTCGCTTTTTGCAGATTGCGCACGGATTCATAGAGTTGGCGATAGGTCTGAAATTGCTCGCCGTAGTATGCATGTCGCCGGGCGTCCGGCTCGAAGATCGTTTGCGGGTGAACCCACTCCGCGGCAAGACGCTCAACGGACACGCCCGATTGCGCCGCCGCGCCGAGCATGGCGGCGCCGCAACAGCCGGCTTCCGTCGTGGATATGGTGGAGAGGGGAACGCCCAGCACGTCGGCCTTGAGTTGATTCCAACGATCGTTTTTCGCGCCGCCCCCCGTGGCGCGGAACTCGCGGATCTCTACGCCCGATCGGGCGAGGATTTCGGTATTCACCCGCATTTCGTAGGCCACCCCTTCCAACAGCCCGCGCAGGAACTCGCCCCGCGAGGTCGATAGCCGCAAGCCATAGACGACGCCCGGCGTATGCAAGTCGAAATGCGGCGTGCCGCTGGGCGTAAAATACGGCAAAACCAACAGCGGCGTCGGCTCTTCGCCATACTGCCGAAGCAGCAATTCATAGACGTTTTCGCCGGTCCGTTCCGCTTCCGCCCGCTCGGCCGCGCCGAAGCGATCGCGATACCACTGGAGGATATTCCCGCCCGTCAAGCAGAACGCGACCGTGCCGTACATGCCGGAGACGGCGGCGTCGTACATGCACAAATTGCCGGCCATCAATTCGGGAGTGAACGAGGGCTTATCGAATATCGCCGCAATGCACTCGACGGTGCCCGTCGCATACATGGCCTGGCCCGGCGAAACGATTCCCGTCCCCAGCGCCGCGCACATCTGATCGTGGCCGCCGGCGACGACCTGCACGTCGCCATTCAATCCCCATTCGGCGGCGACCCGCGGGGGGAGGGTTCCCACGCACGAGCCGGATGGCAGCGGTTTCGCCAGCTTCGACGGATCGAGTTTGATGGCGCCGAGAATCTCGGGCGACCAGCAGTGGGCCGTAACGTCGAAGAGCATCGTCCGCCCCGCCAGCGGCCAGCCGAGATGCGGTTCCAGGCCCATTTGCAGGTGCAGCAAGTCCTCGAAGCACAGAAAGTAGCGCGCCTGCCGCCATAAGTCGGGCCGATGCTCGCGGGTCCAGAGAAGTTTGAAGAGCGTGAACATCGGATGCGCCGTATGGCCCGTGATCCGATACAGCCGCTCGCCGCCGAACGCGGCCGTCCAGCTTGCGACAATCGTCGCCGCGCGCGTATCGGAAGAGACCATCGCCGGCGCGAGCATCCGGCCCGAAGCATCGACGGGCACGAAGGCTTCGCCCTGGCTCGAAATGCCCAGCGTTCGAACGGGGTCGCGGGGAACCGCGGCCGCCGCCGCGGCGACGACCGTTTTACACGCCGCACAGACCTGCTCCGCATCGAGTTCCGCCCAGCCTTCCTGCGAGTGCCGCACCGCGTATTCCCGATAGGAAAGGGCGAGTTGAACGCCCCGTTCGTCGAAGACGACCGCCTTGCAGCCCGATGTGCCGGCGTCCAAACCCAGGTAACTCATGCGAAAATCCCAGTTCAAGCGTGGATTCCGGCGACCGATTCGAAATTCGGCCGCGCCGAACGGTCGGCCCGACGGCAACGCCCCTGATTTTGACGCGGCGATTCGGAGAAGTCAAGCCGCCCGCGGGAAGCAATGAGGCCGTCGAGCGAAATTACCGGACCGCCGATCGATTACTCGGTCGTCCGATCGCGGTTGCCGCGCGTGGCCAGCGCCTTAAAGACGGCCATCGCCATGTTTTCGTCGAGCATCTCCACGTGGCCGTCGCCATAGACGAAATTGGCCCCGCCGGAATGCCGGCTGGAAAACGCGCCGTTCAGCGCAATGCCGTAGGGACTCGTCGTGATGCCTTTTCCCGGCGGCGTGTTGATGGGATTCACCGTGGAACGCAACGTGTGATGCCGGGAGCCGTAGCTCCAAATGCAGTGCTGTTCCTCCAGGTGCCCCATCGTTACTTCGCCGACGAACAGCGTGTGGCTGACGCCGTCGAGGACTTCCCGGCGGATGATCGGCGTTTTGTAGAGAAACATGCCCGTGTTGAAGACTTTGATTCTCGAATCGATGCCGTAATCGGGCCCCAGCGTACCGGCCATCATGGCGTAACTGCTGGTGCCGCTGTCGCCGCCGATCGCCTTCGGCAATGCCAAGTCGCTCGGACACGCGAACACTTGCGGGCGCTGCTTGACGCCGGCGCTCGCGTCGGGCGTGGAGGCGTAAGGCATGGTATGCATGCCCCGCAACTGCTTATAGAGCGTGTTCAGGTCCATATACGGCATGGCCAACACGAAGCCGCTCGTGCCGTTGGGAATCTGGTTGGGCGCCGCGCACGGCCCCGCGAGAATCCCGTCGCACCCCAAGCGGCCGTGCGGAAAACGCTTCAACGCTTCTTCGTATTGGAGGTAGGCCAACCCGATCTGTTTGAGATTGTTCGTGCATTGCGACCGTCGGGCCGTCTCGCGGGCGGCCTGGATCGCGGGCAGCAGCAAGGCGATCAATATGCCGATGATGGCGATTACCACCAGCAGTTCGACCAGCGTGAAACCCGGCCGCCGCGGCTCCCGTCTCGAACCTCCGAGTTCGTTTGCGAATTTCATGCGAAACGTCCTCTTGATAAGTCGAATTGTAACCGTTCGCAGGGGACTGTCCCGATTTTTGCGGCGTAAAAAAATGATGGTTGCCGTAAAATGCTTAATCGCCGCAAAAATGGGACTGTCCCCCTCGCGCCGCGCGATTACGTCGAATTTTTATTGCGGGGCAATCTCGACGGCATTGTGCCTCGCGAAGTCGGAGAACTCAAAAATAGGATTCATCCGGTTAAAGCGTACTTGTTCGATGGATCTCGCGGCAGGAAGCCGCCGCGGCCCAAAGGGCCGGCAGCTCGCCCAGCCCCAGGCATCGCCTGGGGTTAGCGATATCGCGAAGAATTTTTGTCTCGGCCCAACGGGCCAACCGTTCTCCTCCTGTCGGCGAACGGCCGGCCCGTTGGGCCTCTGGGTGCATCGTGACGCAACATTCCCCAGGGCGCTGCCCTGGGCTGGGTGAACGGCTGGGCCTTCGGCCCGAATCAAGGGAATCCGTTCCATGAGAATCATTTACTCGATTTTTTTCTCACGAACGTGATACCTCGCCAACTCAGGTACTCTCTTTCCGGTTGATCTCAATAAATCATTGGAACATCAACTACTGTAAAAGTCAATATGGTCGCCTGCAATGCTACTGCCTAACCCCCCGCGGGAGACTTGACTTTCAAGAATAATTCCGCAAAATATCCATGATTCTACCTCCATTCCACCGACGAAAACTCGCTCGAAGAACCAATCAAATTGGCGCCTGTTACGGAACGCTTGACCGGAGCAGGCGCAAAAACCGCGGGGACGTTGCCCGGCATTTCCGCCTCCGTGCTGCGTTTATAATCAAACCAAGATTGAGGCTTGCGATTATGCAAACTGACGATGCAACTCTGATTCCGCTCGAGGCGATCGATCATATCGCCGTCGAAGCCGATGACGTCAAAACGGCGGTCGCCTGGTATGCCGAACGATTCCAATGCCGCATCGACTACCAGGACGACACCTGGGCGCTGCTCTCGTTCGCGAACATCCGCCTGGCCTTCGTCACCAAGGGGGACCATCGGCCGCACATCGGCTTCAAACGGCCCGACGCCGAGTCGTTCGGCTCGCTCAAACGGCATCGCGACGGCACGCGGTACGTTTACCTCGGCGACCCCGCCGGCAACGTGGTCGAAATTCTGGCCGCCGACTGAACGAACCCTACCATGAGCACGAATTCCCCGCTCCCGGCAAGCGACGTTCCGAAAATTCGGATTCGATCCTGCAACTCGGTCGGCCTCAACGCCGACGGGCGGTTCGTGCTCTATTGGATGACGGCGTTTCGCCGCGCAAACTGGAATTTTGCCCTCGATCGGGCGGTCGATTGGGCCAAACATCTGCAAAAACCGCTCGTGGTCGTCGAATCGCTGGGCTGTGGAAGCCGATGGGCGAGCGCGCGACATCACCGTTTCGCGATGCAAGGAATGGCCGAGAACGCCCGGCAGTTTGCCCAAGGACCGGTATATTATCATCCTTATCTGGAAACCATCGCGGGTGAAGCGCGCGATTTTTTCGCGGCGCTGGCGCATTCGGCGTGCCTCGTGGTGACGGATGATTATCCGCTGCCTTCGGACCTCGATCCCGAGCCTTGGGCGGCCGATCTGCCGATCCAACTGGAAAAAGTCGATGGCAACGGCATTTTGCCGATGAACGCCGCCGAGAAGGCTTTTGAAACGGCTTATGCCTTTCGCCGCTTTCTTCAGTCGCATTTGCGAGAGCATCTACTGGACTTTCCCAAGGCTAATCCCTTCTCGCGGTTGAAGATACCGCTTCTGAAACGGTTGCCGACCGAAATCGCCTCTCGTTGGAAACCGGCCAAAATCGCCGCGCTCGTTGAAAAAAAATGCACTTTGGGATATTTGCCGATTGATCGTTCGGTCGAATCCGTCGAATTGCACGGCGGCATTAAGGCGGCATCGGCCGCGCTAACGCGATTTCTCCGCCATCGGCTGCCAATTTATCGCGAAAAACGCGGCGATGCCGCGAAAGACGCATCGAGCGGGCTGTCGCCCTATCTGCACTTCGGGCACATCTCGAGCCACGAAATCTTTCGCGCCTTGGCGCGGCGGGAAGCGTGGACGCCCGACCGGCTTGCGGAAAAGGCGTCCGGCAGGCGGGAAGGTTGGTGGGGGATGTCGCAGCCGAGCGAGGCTTTTTTGGACGAATTGATAACGTGGCGGGAGTTGGGATATAATTTCTGCCGGCATCGATATGATTACGCAAGCTTCGATTCGCTGCCCGATTGGGCGATAAAGACTCTTAAAAAACACGCCAAAGACATGCGAAAATACGTTTACTCCTTTGATGGATTCGAATCGGCGGCGACGCACGATCCGCTGTGGAACGCGGCGCAGCGGCAACTGACGCGCGCGGGGACGATCCACAACTACCTGCGCATGCTGTGGGGCAAAAAAATTTTGGAGTGGACCGCCGGCCCCCGCGAGGCGGCCGAGATCATGATCGAACTCAACAACAAATACGCCCTCGATGGCGGCGATCCGAATTCGTACTCGGGAATTTTCTGGGTGCTGGGGAGATACGACCGACCGTGGGGGCCGGAGCGGCCGATTTTCGGAACCGTCCGTTACATGAGTTCCACGAACGCCGCGCGAAAAATGCGCGTCGCGGAGTATATCGAAAGCTATTCGTAATAATCAACCGCGCGCCAAGACCTGGTTGATTATTGACCTTCATGTCCGCCGCCGGTAAAATCGAAGCCGCATCGAAAAAGGCGGAAAAATTGAATCCCCGATCATCGCGGTCGAACTTTGGCTTTTTTTCCGCGGAAAACATTCCAGAGATCCAGCAAAATGAATACCCAACGGCACGTTCGCAACTTCGACCGAAATCGACTCTTTCGCAATTCGATACCGATGATGATTTCGATACCGATATTGCTGCTTTTCGCCATGCCACTTACCACTTTTGCCGAGCCGAATGTCGAGCCGCAATCCGCGAAAATGGAGATCGTCGGCCATCGCGGCGCCTCCGAAAACGCGCCCGAAAACACCATCTCGGCCTTCAAATTGGGATTTGCCGAGGGGGCCGACGGCTGCGAATTGGACTTCCGCACGACGAAGGACGGCAAACTCGTCATCGGCCACGACGACAACACCAAACGCTGCGCCGGCCTCGATAAACCCATCGTCGAACAGACTTTCGACGAGTTGCGGGCGTTGGAAGTCGGCCGGTGGGGAAAGTGGAAGGGGAAGGGATTTACCGAAAAAATGCCCACGCTCGAAGAGGCCTTGGCGACCGTTCCCGCCGGACGGAAAATCTTCCTGCACTGCTACAGCCCCAAGGCCGACGTCGCGAAACTCAAGAAACCGCTGGCCGCTTCGGGGCTGAAACCGGAGCAGGTCGTGTTCATTTCCTTCGAGATCGACGCCTGCAAGGAGTTCAAAAAACTTTTCCCCAACTACAAGGCGTATTGGCTGGCGAGCTACAAGAAAAAATCCGAAGATAGACCGCCCACCGTCGCGGAGTTGATTCGCCGGGCCAAAACCGCCGGCGTGGAAGGAATCGATCTGGAAAGCAAATTTCCCATCGACAAGGCTTTCGTGGAGAAGGTTCACCGAGCCGGGCTGGAAATGCACGTCTGGACCGTGGACGACGAGGCCGTGGCCCGAAAGTTGATGCAAGCCGGAGTCGATAGCATCACCACCAACCGCCCCGGACGGCTCCGCGATTCGTTGAACCGCACACAGTAGCCAAACCGCTTTGCTCCAATCATTTAGCCCCCGGTGAATACACCGGGGGAGATCGGTCAAGTAGGTTATGCTTCAGCATAACACTCCGTTTCATTGCTTTTTTCTCCGGAGTTATGCTTAAGCATAACCTACCTCACGGGCTAAACGCTCTTCGCTCTTTTCCGCCAAATCGCATAGAAGGGGACGCCGCTTAAGATCAGCAGCAAGCCGATCCCCGAAGGCAGCAGCTCGCCTTGAATCACGTAAATCAGGAAGGCAAAGCATATCGCCAGGAACAGCGCGGGCGTAAGGGGATAGCCCAGGCAGCGATACGGCCGCGGCAGATCGGGCCGTTTGAAGCGCAAGCGGTACACCGCGGCGACCATCAATCCGGTAAAGAAAACCGAGGCGAAAGTGATGTACGTCAGCAGCGTCGAATAGGAGCCGGTGAAGGTCAGGCCGATCGACACGATGCCTTGATACACCAGCGCCGTGGCGGGCGTGCCCGTCCGGGGATGCAGATTCGCGCAGCCGCGCAGGAAGAGTCCCTCCCGCGCCATCGCATAGGACACGCGCGCGCCGCTGAGAATCATGCCGTTGAGGCAGCCGAACGTGGAAACCAGCACCGCGAGAATCACCAGCGTCGCGCCCAAGTTTCCGAACAGCGCCTTCCCCACCGCCTCGGCCACCCGGTCGTCCTCGACTGCGGCGATCTGATCGACGGGCAGCACCGCCAGATAGGCGAGGTTCGCCAGCACGTACAGGACGGTTACGACGACCGTTCCCAACAAAAGCGCTTGCGGCAGCGTGCGCTTCGACTGCCGGACTTCCTCGGCCACGAAGGTGACGGTGTACCAGGCGTCGTAGGCGAAAAGGACTTTCGACAACGCCACTGCCATCCCGGCCAACAAGCCGACTCCCAGAGCCTTTTCGGGGGAAATCGACGTCGCTGGCGGGAAAAATTGCGGACTTTTCATCCCGTGATGCAGCCCGGCGATAATCAGCGCCGCCAGGGCCGCCGCCTTCAACACCGTGAATAGATTCTGCACCCAGACGCCTTCGCGAACGCCCCGAACGTTCACCGCGGTCAGCAGCGCGATCACCGCGCAACCCACCAGTTGCGCCGAGTTGATTTCGATGCACCCCAGGCCCGCGGGCAAGCGTTCTTGAAGTGCAGGGTACGAATCGCCGAGGGGAATGGTCGCCAGCACGACCTTCTCGCCCAAGCCCGGCACCAGCGATCCGAGATACTTGGCAAAAGCGATGGCGACGACGGCGTTGGTGCCCGTCTGAATGATGAGGAATTGCGTCCACCCGAACAGAAACGCCCAAAAATCGCCGAACGCTTCGCGGATGAAGGCGTATTGTCCGCCGGCCTTGGGCAGCATGGCCGCCAGTTCCGCGCAGCAATTCGCCCCCAGGAGGGTGAAGATCCCGCCGAAAATCCAGAGCGCCAGCAGAACGCCGGGAGAAGGCGCTTCGCGAGCCATGATCGGCAACGCCAGAAAAATGCCCGAACCGATCATCGAGCCCACCACCAAGGTCGTGGCATCGAATAATCGCAATCGTTGCTCAAGCTGGGAGGGCCGGGTCATGGCGACAATTATACGGCCCAACTCGTTGAAGTCAAAGATCAATTCTCGGCGGCGGCGACTTCCAACAGCTCCGGCTCGGAGGCGGCCTTCGCCGTGCGCAGCACCACTTGCTCCAGCGCGTGGAGCACGGCGGGATGATGCTCGCATTCCAAATCGTTTTTCAGGACGTTAAGCACGTTTCGCGGCTGGACGCCGGGGGGAGATTGGGAAAGCAACGCCGAATATCTCCGCACCGTGCGGAGTATTTTCGCGCCCAACACCGGCTCGACCGGCGCGGCGGCGCCCTCGTCGGCATCCTCCGCGGCGATGCCGTCTCGCTGGTCGATCAACAAAGGCAGCGCGCCGGTCAGCACCGATCCCAGCGAATGCACGAGGTCTCTGCCGTTGAAGGTGTGCTCCACCTCGTTCTTCCGCTTGCAGTTCGAGAGGTCGCCCATGGCCTTCCGGATGACTCGCGCCGTTACTTCGATGCTCTCCATGTCCTGCAGCAGGGCGGCGACGCGGATGTCGTCGATCTCCTTGTCGGAGAGCTTCATCCGCGCGGCGACTCGCCGGCTGAGTTCGGAAATCCTCGCGGCCTGATCCTTGAGTTTCGGGTCGGCGCTGTTGAGGTAGCGTCCGAGCACTTCCACCACGCCCACGTAGGCGTCGTGGAGCTCTTCGATCTTGTGCGTATTTTCGTCGCTCAGCGTGCCCACGAGAATCGCGTTGATGCCCATCACCGCGCCCCAGATCGCCAGCGAAAGGCCGATCACCAAGGGCGAGGTAAAGGCCGCGGCCGTGTTCAAATTCAGCGCGATCACCGTCGAAACGCACATCACGCAAAACAGCGCGAGAATCCCGGCATGGTAGCGGCCGAGAAAAAACGCGGCCAGCACGACCGGCAGGTAAAACAGGTTCAGCACCACCATCCGATAAATCCCCACCCGGAACAGCAGGCAACAGAGGGCGATGCAGATCAAGATCAAGATGATCTCGAGAATTCGCTTTTCATGCGTTTTGTTCTGGAACATATTCCGGCTCCGATTCGTGAGGGGACCATGCGGATTCGGTTTGGAGCATAAGCGTTAATAGCGGCGATTCGCGGCGCTCCGCCCCCAAATCGCGATCGTTTTCGAAAAGTTCGCCGGCGCAGTTGTCGAGCATCGCTTCGATCGTCGAAAACTTGTCCTCGAGCGACGAATCCTCCTCCTCGGAAGGGTTCGCGACGTCCTCGGCAAATGGCGGCTCGGCATGGATTTCCTCGGAGGCGTCGCGGTGGCTGCGGGCAATCTCGTGGAATTCCGCTTCGAGCTTGAGGAACGCCTTCACCAGCGCCGGATCGAATTGCCTGCCCGCCAACTCGCGGATCATCTCCACGCATTTCCTGTGGGGGTAGGCCTCTTTGTAGATGCGTTTCGTGAACAGCGCGTCGTACACGTCGGCGATTGCCACGATCCGCGCCGCCAGAGGGATCTCCTCCCCCGCGAGTCCCTTGGGGTAGCCCGATCCATCCCAATGCTCGTGGTGGCCGAACGCGATCTCGCGCGCCATTTGCAGAAAATTCGAGCGCCCCAGGCGGGATTCGATCTCGCGGATGCACCGCCCGCCGATCGCCGCGTGCAACTGGATCATCAGCCGCTCCTGCCGCTCCAATTTCCCCGGCTTCAATAATATCGAATCCTGAACCCCGACCTTGCCGATGTCGTGCAGCGCGGAACTGACCCCGATCAGCTTGATGAACGTCGGCGTAACTTGATCCCGGTAGCGCGGCTCGTCCCGCAGGGCCGACGCCAGGCGGGTGGAATAAATCGCGATCCGCTCCAAATGCTTGCCCGTGTCGGGATCGCGCGACTCCGCCAGTTTCGCCAGCCCGAAAATCACCGCGTCGCGGGTCCGCGATAATTCGTTGTATTGCTGCAACGAGACTCTTTCCACTTGCTGGCGCTTGCGGGCGGCTTCCTCCCGATCGCGCGTCAACACCAGGTAGGCGACCACGGCCTGGGTCGCCGCGATCCAAAAAAGGGCCGTAATTCTGATTGCATGATAGGGCGTCTCCCCCCCGAAAACGCCCCCCGTATCTCTCGAATCCGCCGCGTGCCGCGCGGACGCTTCCGCTTCCCCCGCGCGCTCCGCCGATTCGGCGACCGCTCCTTCGCGCTTCTCGGAACTCGCCAAGGCAACGATAAAGCAATGTTCCAACCAAAGTCCCAGCGCCAGGCAGACCGTCTGTGCGATGACCAGGAACAAGTATCGTTTGAGAAAATACTTCATAACGCCCGCCTTGTCGCCGCATTCCTTCGAGAGAAAACCTTTCGGCAAAACCGGAGATTCGCAGTTTCGCGCACGCGCGAAGCGAAAGTCCCCTCGGTAATCTAGCTTAAAAGCAGCCCTTCGCGCGAGGAGTGCGAAACGGCCGCGCCGACGGCAAGTCCGATCCCGCGAATGCGCGCCGATTGTTCCGATCGTGCGAGTAGTAACGCCTGACCCCCGGCATTCGAGCGCGTGATGCGCATCAAAAAAGATGAAGATGCCGATTTTGACGGTAACAGGTTACAGCTTCATACCGAATTTCACGGGAGGACAAGTGGGAAAACCGCGGCCATTGCTCGCGGTTCGCGCGAGACGGCAACGGGGGGACAAGTGAAAAAGCCGCGGCCATTGGTCGCGGTTCGCGCGAGACGGCAATGCCTGGTGGTCCTGCAAATTCTATTCGACATTCCTGTTCTGACCGTCAATGGTCGATCGCGTGGAGGCCCAGATATTTCTCCAGAAGGTCGAAAAATTGCCGCGCGTCGTCGATCTTCCCGCTGATCACATAGTTGCCCAGCACCAGTTTGGGCAAGCCCAGCGCACCGACCCGGCTGAACATTTTCGTGTAAACGCCGATCGTGCGATCCACCTCGGGCGCGGCGAGTTCGCGGTCGAGGGCTTCCCGGCCGACCAGCTTCGCCGCATAAGAGGCCGCCTCGGCCGCCGGCCGGGATTTCTCCGGTGCATACAGCCAATCGTGAAACGCGGGAAACTTCGCGGGAGCCAATCGCCAAACCGCCACGGCCAATCGGGCGTAGCGGCAAGCGTCGTCGTGCTCCGGCAGCGTATAGGGAACGTATTCGTTGCACTCCGTATTCATCGGCACGGGCAAGACGACCACGGCGAGCTGGGAGCCGTATCGCCGCCGCGCCTCCTGGAGATAACGATGCACGTCCCGGCAGTGCTTGCAGCAATAATCGACCATCTCGACGATCGCGTACTTGGCGCCGGCCTCGCCGATGCACGGATACGCGCGCGAGTCGAACTTCGGTCCCAACCGGGGTAAATCCGCGCGCTGTTGGTTCGATAGCTCGTTCACGCCGGGCGGCAAGGCGGCGATCGCCGCTTCATGCGGCGCCGGTTCCTTGCGCGGTTCGTCGGGAGCGAAGCTGGAAATCGGAGTGGAAGACGGCGGAGCAGCAACGGTTTCTTTCGCGCGGGCAGATCCCGCGCCGGTTTGTTGCCCGAGGAATTCCGAATCCACCGCCTCGCTGCCTAATGCATCGACGCGGTAGCTGAGCGGGCGCGGCCCGAATATCTGGCCGAGAACCAGCGTTCCCAAGGCGATCGCGGCCAATCCAACTAACGTGTTTCGAGGCAAAAATGCGCGGGTATTGCGTGGGGATTTCCCGGCAGGCGCTAAAACCGCCGTTTGTCGCAATACTCCGGCCGTCGAATTCGTCTTCGGTTGGCGGAATAGAATTGCCGACGCCAAGCCGGCGGCGATCAGTCCGTTGATATGAGCCACCATGCACCAAAGGCAGAATTTCTCGCTGGCGAACATCATCAAGCCGAGAAACCACGCGGCCGCTCCCGCGGCAAGCATTGCCGTGAAAGGCAACACGGTCCAAGCCGCCCTCCGTGCGAAAGTAAATCGCTCGGTGCGAAGCATCGGCGCGGCGAAGAACATCGCCGCATAGACCGCGGCTCCCGGCAGGCTGACAGGAATCGTGAACCAGTAGGCCCAGCGGCTACTGAGTACATGCTGGCAATCGAACCGCGGCAAGCCCATGCATCCGGCCATCGCGCCCCCGGTGAGCGAAGCCCAGGCGAGATAGGCCGCCGCCGCGAAAGCCGCACCCGAGCAAATCAGCAATCCCCCTAGAAAAATGACTCCAGGCACGGAAGAGTCGGATGCGCCGGACGAGCGGTATCGAGACATTGCTGAAAAGATCGTTTTTCAGGCCGAGGGGAACCAATGCGATCCCCGTTCCTTCGACCGTGAGCTAAGGTGTTGCCCGACAATAAGTTGCCGGAATCGTAGTAGGCACACTCCGTGTGCCGTCCACGAATTACGGCACACGGAGTGTGCCTACTACATTGGAATTCGGTAGTTTATTGTCGTACAGCGCCTAAGGGCAATTTCAATCGACAAATTTTATTGGTAAGCGTTCGCGCCCCGGTCGGGGACTGGTCCATTTTTCGGCGGGATAACGTATATTGCGGACAGACGGTAGGCCGAAAACATGGACCTGTCCCCTTCCCGCGGCGCGAGGGGGACAGTCCCCTCGGTTAATTTTATTGTAACGAAAGCCCGACGAGGCAACAACGGACGACATTCCGCACAAACATTCCACACTCATGGGGCAGTTGCAAGGGGATAAAATTCCAATTATAATGTATTTTCACTCGATGATCTTGAAACTCCACCGAAGCAGCTTTAGCGTTCAAAATCCGCTCATCGTCTGCCGTTCGAAATTTGATATCGTCGTCGTCCTTCTCGCTCGAGAAATCGCTGGGGCTTATTGAAACATCCTACCCAGGGAGATCATTCCATGAGCAGCCGATACTTTCTCGCCCCTCGGTTTTTGATCCGCATCCTGGCCGTGTTGGCGATGTCCCTGCCCGCGGCGGCCGTCTGTGCATTCGATAAATACACCGAGATCCCGCCCCTGCTCTTGCCGCCCTACGATTCCAACAGCGAAATCCACATCCATTCGGCGGCGGAAGCCAATGCCCTGCGGCAGAACACGATCGACTATCTTTGGGGCGGCAACGGATTGCCCGTCAACAAACTGCCGACCAGTGCGACCGTCTATACGGGCGGGGGCACGCTGCCGGCCGACCTCGTCGGACTGAAAGCCGCCAATATCGCCGGCGCGGAGAAGTGGCAGGCGAACATGGACTTCGGCTACAGCACGAGCATGTACTTATTGCGACCCGTCAATACCGCCAATGCCAACCGGTTGGCGATCGTGCATCACGGCCACGTCGGTTATAGCACTCGCTTTAGCCTCGGCATCGGCACGCTGACCGACCATCTGCTTCTCAACGGCTTCACCGTCCTTTCGATGGAAATGCCTTTGATGGGCTGGAACACCCAGACCAGCTTCAACCTGCCTTCGGGCACGGTCAACTTGACCAGCCACAACGCGATGGTCAGTACGCTGGAGAATCAACCGGGCGGCAGTTCGCTCAGGTTCTTTCTGGAACCAGTGGTGCAGGGCATCAATAAGTTCATCCAGACCACTCCCAATTACAACGATATTTCGATGTTCGGCCTCTCCGGCGGCGGCTGGACCACGACCTTGGCGCCGGCCGTCGATTCGCGGATCAAATTGAGCGTGCCGGTGGCCGGATCGCTGCCCCTCTCCTACCGCGACGCCTACGCCGCCGCGCAAGGTTCCGGCTACAACGACGACGCCGAGCAGGATTTGCCGGCCATGTACGTCAATCGCGCCGGCTACATGGACCTCTATGCTCTCTCCGGATACGGCGCGGGGCGAAAGCAAATCCAGCTTAACATCCAATACGATAACTGCTGCTTTTACGGCGTCTCTTCGCAAACCTACGCCAACAACGTGAAGAACGCCGTGGCTTCGACCGGGGCCGGCTCGTGGGACTTTTACCTCGACACCTCGGTCAATTCCCACCAAGTTTCCACGAACGCCATCTACAACGTAATCGATCCGGCGCTGGGAATCATCCCCATCATTCCCCCCAAGCCCCCCGCGCCGGCGATCAACGAGCAGTTCAGCGTCGCCGGCACGCCCCCGCCCGGTTGGAGCTACGATCCCAGTAACGGCGGTTCGCCGACCATAAGCAGCGCCGGCGGACTGGCCACCTTCTCCGGCGGCAGCGGCGTGGTTTCGATCGTCAACGACACGGCCTTCAATCCCCAAGCCCTGCCCATCACGGCCAAGATGAAGATCAACGCCATTGGGCCTGGCGGTTACCTGGGCTTTTTCTTCACCGATGAGCCCAGCTCCCGATTGCATCTTTTCGGATTGCAGGTGAACACCTCCGGCGCGCTCTTGTTGGCGAACGACCATGGCGGAGCGTTCCAAAACTCCCAGCTAACGACGCTCGGCGGGTACAACGGCGGCCCGATCACCCTGACGCTGACGTTCGACGCCGTCGGTTTCACGGCCGCCACCGACTTCGGCAACTATACCACCACCCGCACCTACGCCTCGCTGGGAAAGGGATTCACCATCGGCGACTTGGGATCGGAGGCGTATCTGTTCATCCAGAACTACAACTTTCCGGCGAACGGCTCCGTCGATTGGATCACCGTGGTTCCCGAGCCATCCACCATTGCCCTCCTCGGCGTCGGCGCCGTCGGCCTCCTCGCCTGCGCCTGGCGGCGGCGAAAGGCTTGTTGATCCGATCCGAGTTATTTCGGCGCGTCGAAGGCGTTCGCCGCCCAGCGGATATCGCGGCAATCGGCGTCCATCTCGGCCACTTGAAGAGTGGGATTTTTGAGACGGCAGCCGTGAATAAACGCTTCGCGGACGTTCCGCAAACGGAAGACGCAGTCGGTTTTCGCATCGGTCTGCGCCGCAAGACCGGCGACTTCGAGCCGCTCGACGTCCTCGCAAACCAAAGGCGGACGGACATCGGCCCGCTCGTAACCGAGATCCAAGTTGCGCAGGCGGAGGTTCCTTCCGTGTCGCGCGTAAAAGCCGTAAGCCGGCAATCGGCCGAACATGGTCGATTCGGGATATTCGCCTTCCAACTCGGGCACGTCATACCGCTGGGCTTCTTCCCGCGTGCCGCCCCCCGCAAAACGCAGGCTGATGTTCTCCAGCGCCACGTCCTCAATCGGATGTCCGGGAACGCCGACGAGGGCGCACCCGGTCGGACCGATGTTCCGGCCGACGATATTGGCGATCGAAACGTCGCGGAGCAGGCCGACATCGGGGCGGGGATCGGTTTCCTTGACCCGCGCGCCGCGATTTCCCAATCGCAGGAAGATCGCGGCTTCGACGCCTTCGATGGCCAGATTGCTGATGACGACCCGCTCCAGCTTTCCTCCATCGACCATCTGCAGGGAGACGCCGGAGAAGCTGCGGGAGACGCCGTCGCGGCGGCCTTCGGGCGGCGGTTGGATCACGCAGTTGCTGAGGGTGATGTTTTGAAATCCGCCCAATCCCTCCGCGCCCAGCTTGAAGGCGTTGGTGCGGCTGGCCAATACGCAATTCGTTACCGCGACGTTGCGGCAGGGGCGGTCGTACGTGCTCTTGAGCACGATGGAATCGTCGCCCGAGTCGATGAAGCAGTCGCTGATCGCCACGTCCTCGCAGGCGTCGATGTCGAAACCGTCGTTGTTGGCGGCGGCGTGCGACGAGACGCCGACCCCGCGGACGCGAACCCGCCGACAGGCCACGAAGAGCATCGCCCACATCGCCGATTGCGTGAGCGTGATGTCTTCGACCCACACGTCGCGGCATTCGATGAGCCGGATCAAGTAGGGCCGCACGCGCCACTTCGCGCCGAATTGCTTGCGGAACTCTGCTCCTTGGCCGTCGAGAATGCCCGGCCCGCGAATGCCGATGCAATCGAGCTTCTCGCCGTAGATCAGGGCATGTTGCACGTAGAGATGGCTGCGGGAGACGAGCGTCGGCCGCTGTACGGGATAATCTTCCAGCCGGGGGCTTCCGACCAGCACCGCGCCGGGGGCGAATTGCAGATTGACGCGGGACTTCAAAATCATCCCGCCGGTCAAATACCGGCCCGGCGGGAAAAAGACCGTCCCTCCGCCCGCCGCCGCGCAGGCGTCGATGGCCGACTGGAAGGCGGGCGTATTCAGGGTTGTGCCGTCACCAACGGCGCCGGAAGCGCGCACGTTCCAGACGGGCAGATTCGCGGGCATTGCCGCGGGTGGCTCCACGGCCGATGCCGTGCTCCCGAATGCCGCCGCGCCTCCGGCCAAACCCAATCCGCCGATCAGTCCGCGCCGCGTAATTTCGCGCTGCATGATTACCTCGACTTTCCGAAAAAATCTCCTTCCCCTCCCCTGCTCCGACGCGGGAGCGAGGCCGCCACTACTTGAATCCGATCATAAAATGTCGCGCGGAAGAAGTCAATCTTCCAATCTTTATAATCATTGGGGGCTTCCACGCTATGGACCTGTCCAACATCAACTCCGCGATTTTCTCGTTCCCAGGCTCCCGCCTGGGAACGCAATATCCGCGAGGCTCCCGCCTCGCAGAATCGCCAACCAAACCGTGTCCGCAACGAACAAAACGCGGTCTTGATACTGGACGGGTTCTATGCGAATCAATCGATCAATTATTCGCCAATCCGCCAACCGCCGGTCGGGGCTGTTTTTATCCTTAAATCGATGGCGGAACTGATTTCCACATGGAAATGTTTGTGATACAATGCTTTTAATCCAGAGACGGAGAGGGTAAAAAGGCTAAATCGAATGCCGGTTCCCCCGGCGCAACCCTTTGCAATTCATCAAGGAGAAAAAAATGTTTCACCCCGTTCTCGGGCATCGTTCCCTCTTGGTTTTCCGACCAATAAACGCGATTGGCCGCGGGTGTCTTTTCGCGGCTGCGTTCTGCATCTGTGCGGCTGCCGCGGCCCGGGGCGACGATGCTCCCATCACCTGGAGCGCCGACCAAGCGGCCCAGCGGATGGTCGAGTATTTCGAGCGGATGTCGCAACCGAAAGCCTTCGAGATCCGCACGAACCAGGAGCGGGAATCGCATAACGAGGCGATTCGAAAGCGGCTGTTGCGGGACCTGCTCCTCGATCCCCTGCCCGAACGGATATCGCTCGATCCGCACTATTCGGAACCGATTGCCCATCCCTGGTGCACGATCCGCAAAGTGGCCTACCAGCTTTGGCCCGGCGTGTACTGCCGGGGATTGCTCTACATGCCCAAGTCGATGCCCGAAAAGCCCGCTCCGGGCATGTTATGCACCGTGGGCCATTTCTGGAACGGCTACGAAGACGCCGACGAGCAGCGGCGATACCTCACCTTCGCCAAAATGGGCTACGTCGTTTTCGTTACGCCCCAAGTTCACCACGAGGACATCCTCCGCGGTTATTCCTATCAGACCTACATGGTTTGGAACAACATCCGCGCTCTGGACTTTTTGCAAAGCCTTCCCGAAGTGGATGGCAAACGCCTGGGCGTCTGCGGACTCTCCGGCGGCGGATTGCAGGCGAACATGCTGGCCGGGCTGGATAACCGGCTCAAGGCCGCCACCATCGCCGGCATGACGTGCGATTTCCGCGAAGTCTCCTTCCCCCACGCGCACCATTGCGCCTGCAACCACTACCCCAACGTGATGACCTACGCCGACGCCCCCGAAATCAGCACCTTGAACCTCCCGCTGGCCGTGCAATACCTCACGATGAACGATTGGACCGGGCATTTCGCCGCCGATAACTTTCCCACCATCCAAACGCTCTACCGCGAAAACGGCGTACCCGACCGGACCGAATGCCTCTACTGGCCGACGGGACACATCTACGACCGCCCGAAACGCGAACGCACTTATTGGTGGATGGAAAAGTGGGTGCGGGGCAATCGCCGGGCGGTCATCGTCCCCGAACCGGAGAACATCGAGATCGTCTCCAAGCCGAACGCCCTGCTGAATTGGAAAGTCGATGTCCCCCACGAGCGCGAATATCCCGATTACATCCGCGAGGCCTCCAAGCGCGAAACGCCCGCCATCGAGAACGCCGAAGCTTGGAAAGCCTATCGCACGCGGATGCAGGCCTCCCTGCGGGAACTCCTCGGCGAGGCGCAAATCCTGCCCCACCAAGAAAAATCCTCCTTCAAGGAAATAGCGCCTGCCTGGGCCGCAGGCTTGAAAGTCGAGGAATTTCTGGTCGCCGGCGAGGACAAGATTCTGATCCCAGGGCTTATCATCTATCCGCCCAAGGAGAAAAACTCCTCCGCCGTGGAGATCTATTTGTCCGACGATGGCCGCGCCGCGGCGGAAAAAAATCCACAGCCTATTCTCGAAAAGGCCCGCGGCGGCGCAGTCGTCGTCCTGCCCGATCTGCGATTTTCCGGCGATTACGCGCCGCGGCGGCTCGCCGGGCACATCCGCCAAGGATCGCTCAAGTTCCGCATGGCCAGCGGCATGGGAACCTCCAACGATACCAAGGCTCAATCGCAAGGCATCGTGGGCGCGTGGGACCGCAACGGCATCTGGTGGAACCGTCCCGTCACGGGGATGATGGCGACCGATCTGCGGTGCGTGATCGACTTCCTGCAAAACGACCGCCGCATCAACCCCGCGCCCGTGCGCGTTACGGCCAAAGATACGGCGTCCTTGGCGGCGGCCGCGCTGCTGGCGGCCTGCCTCGATCCGCGAATCGCGGCCATCGACGCCGACTTCGCAGGCTGCTCTTATGAAAAAGCCGGCCCTTGGGAAAATACTCCGAAGGGATTGCCGACCGTCGCAAGCATCCTCCGCTACGGCGATCTCTGGCAATGGGCCGCCCTGTTGGCCGATCGACGCGTTGCGCTCCGCAACCTTCCCAAGAACGATGCCGACCGCGCTTGGCTGGAAGGCGCGTTCGGAACCATGGGCGCAACCCAAAACTTGACGCTGATCGAGAATCCTTAAAAAATGATTTTTTTCCCGCATAGCAGGGCAACATTGACGAATCGAGGCGAAGGGGGCGGTTAAAAGGATCGCAATATGACGAACGGCAACCGACGTCGGTTTTTGTTGGGCTGTGCGGGAGGAATGGCGGCCGCGGCGCTCCCCCTGAAAAATCTATTGGCCGCGGAAAATGCCCCATTCGCCACGCGCGGCGTGGTGCTCCTCACCGGCGACCTGTCGCTCGAGGATTGGCCCGAACGCGCCGCGCGGGCCGGGCTGACGACCATCGGCCTGCATCACGGCAATTCGCCGCAAATCGTCATCGATTGCGTGAAGTCGCCCGCCGGACAAAAATTCCTCGAAAAGTGCAAACAATTGCGTCTCCAGGTGGAATACGAGCTGCACGCCATGCGGGAATTGCTGCCCCGAAAACTTTTCGCCAAGAATCCCGAACTGTTCCGCATGAACGACAAGGGGGAGCGAACGCCCGACAACAATTGCTGCGTCCACTCCCCCCGCGCGCTGGAAATCCTCGCCGAGAACGCGCTCCGCATCGCCGAGACGCTGCGGCCGACGACCGGCCGTTATTTTTATTGGGGCGACGACGCGCAGCCCTGGTGCGCCTGCCCGAAATGCCGAGACCTTTCGCCCTCGGAGCAGGCGGTGATGGTCGAGAACCATCTCTGCCGCGCGCTGAGAAAATCCGAGCCGCAAGCCCAGGTGGCCCATTTGGCCTACACGAACACGCTTCAGCCGCCGAAAAAGGTCAAGCCCGAAGCGGGCGTTTTTCTCGAATACGCGCCCATCTTCCGCCGCTACGATATCCCCTACGAGCGGCAGCAAGATCCGAAGCACAAGGATCGGCTCTCCGCCCTGGACGCGAATCTGGAGGTTTTCCCCAAGGATACGGCCCAAGTGCTGGAATACTGGCTCGATATCTCCCGCTTCTCCGGCTGGAAAAAAAATTCGACCAAACTCCCCTGGAAGAAAGAGGTCTTTCTCGCCGACCTCGAAACGTACCGCAAGCGCGGCATCCGGCACGTAACCTCCTTCGCGGCCTGGATCGATGCCGCCTATCGGGACCACTTCGGCGATCTCTCCTTCATCGACGAGTACGGCGCGGGCCTGTCCGCCGAATAAAGGGGTCGGGAGTCTTATTGCGGTTCGGACGAGGACTTGCGCGGCCGACCGCGGGCGCGGAGCGTGGATTGCAACCCCAATCGCTTCGCCGTGCGCGCTTGCCACGGCGCCGCGCCAAACGGCGCGCCGCGCGCCACCGAACGACGCA
>JADLEL010000110.1 GCA_020846145.1 Pirellulales bacterium
GGTCGGGGACTGGTCCATTTTTCGGCGTGAAAACGTATTTTGTGGACAAACGGTAGGCCGAAAACATGGACCTGTCCCCTTCCCGCGGCGCGAGGGGGACAGTCCCATTTTCGCGGCGATTAAGCACTTAGAACACCATCATCTTTTGCGCCGCGAAAATCGGGACAGTCCCCTGTGAACGCTTACAAAAAACCTTATCTATTCCAGGGATAATCGCGCCTGCCGCGCAGATACGGAATGCCTATTTCAAATGAAAATTTCCGCTACGAATTTACGTATGACGTTTATTTCACCCTCACGCGCGTGCCGTCGGTCAGGCTGCTTTCCGGCGCGAGAACCACTTGCTCGCCTTCGGCGAGTCCCGCGACGATCTCGACGCGCTCGTCGTTCATCAATCCCACTTCGACGTCTTGCAGCCTGGCGGCGCCGCCGCGAACGGCGTAAACCCGCCACGTTCCGTCGGTCGCGCGGAAGAGCGCCGAACGCGGAGCCAAAAGCGCGGTCGGCTGCCGGCGGGTGGTAATCTTGATCCGCACGCGATAGCCCACGCCCAATCCCCGTTCATTGAGCAATCGCTTCAAATCCTCCGGCTCGAAGCGGACGATGACCTTCACCCGCTGCTGTTCGACGCCCAGCGAACTGACTTTGGTGAAACCGGCGGGAAATATCCGCGCCACCTTCCCCCGCGCCGTCGGCTTGCCGATGGCCGGGCCGTAGATTTCGACCGCGTCGCCGACTTTCGCCGCCACGACGTCCAAGGTCAGCACGTCGGCCTCGACTTCCATGTCTTCCAGGCGGCCGATCTCCAAGAGCGTCGTGCCCGCCGGCAAATACCGCTCGTTGGCGATCGAACGCGCCAACACCACGCCCTCGACCGGGCTCCGCATCGTGCTCCGCGCTTTGTCCTTGAGGATTTGCCGCAGGCGGGCTTCGGCTTCTTCCTTTTGCTTTTTCAATACGGCGACTCCCAACTTTTTTCGCTCGATGTACTGCTCGACCATCGTCGGCATGAGGTTGGTGGCGGCGGCCATCGCCACCATCGCCTTATGGACCAATTGATCCTGCTGGTAATCCACGTCGCCCTGCACTTTTTGTAGTTCGGCGGCGTCGAGCTGTTCTTTCGTGCTGGCTTTTTGTTTGGCGAGCGTCTCGATGCGCTCGAAATTCCTGGCGGCGAAATCGAGCTTGGCCCTGCCCGAACGCAGCCGCTCGTAGGCCGCTTGCACCGTGGCCGCCGTCGAGGCCACGAATTGCAGAGCTTGTTTATAGGCCGTTTCTTCGAGATTGATGTCGGAGTTTTCCTTAATGCTCTCCTCCAAGCTTTGCACGGCGGCCGTCGCCTCCTCGACCGATAAATCCAAATCGCGGGGCACGATTCGCGCCACCACTTGATCTTTTTTCACCGGCATCCCTTCGGTCAGTTCGATCGCCTCGATCCGCCCTGGAAACGGCATGGTAACGAGATACGTCTCCGGCAGCCGGGTCTTCGCCTGCTCGTCGATGAACTCGTTGATTGCCCCCCGCTCGATCGCCGCCGCCTCGACCGGCGCGCCGGCGTTGAACCGGCCGGAAGACATGCCCACGACGAGCAGGATCACCGCGACCACGATAATTCCAATCCAAATTTTTGCGTTCATCGGAGTTTGATGTAATTCACGGTTTTCGGTTTACGGTGCTCGCTACTCATACTTTGCGAAGCCGCAAGCGGCTTTTTTCCTTCATCCTTCATCCTTCATCCTTCATCCTTCAGCCTTCAGCCTTCAGCCTTCAGCCTTCCCCTCTACTCCTGCACCTTCAGCGCATCCAGCCAATCCATCTTATGCACGGCGCGTTGCACGGCCAATTGGGTGAGCAGCGCGAAAACGGCCGCGTAGGCCAGCGTCCACAGCCAAATATCGGCGGTCGTAATGATCGGAAAGCGGAACATATCGCTGGCGTACGCCGCGGCGGTAACTCTCGTCAGCAGATACCCCAAAGGCATACCCAGGATCGTGCCTATCAGCGTAGTGATCGCGCTCTCGCGGAAGAGCAACCCGCCGATTTCCCACGGGCCGTATCCCAAGACCCGCAGCGTGGCCAGTTCCCGCTGCCGTTCGGCCAGACTCACCAACGAGGAATTCAAGATGCTGCCGAAAAACACGATTCCCGAAAACAGCAGAATAATATCGATGATCACCCGTTGATTATCCAACAGCGTTTCCTGCAGGGTTCGCACCATGTCCTTGCGGCCGGCGATCGATTGCAGGGCGGGCATCTGCTTGATTTCCCGGAAAAACGCCTCGCGATGCCGCGGGTTGCCGTCGCCGAGCACCTGTACGCCCGATACGGCGAACTCCTCGCCGACCAGGCGGCTGAGATAATGAATCTCCGCATAGACCGCGGTGCCCAGGTAGCTGTCGGCAATCTCCACCACCGGCGCCGTCCGCGCGATTTTCTCCCCTTTGATCGGCTCGATAATTACTCGGTCGCCGACTTTCAGATGCAAATGTTCGGCCATGATCCGCGTCATCGCCAGCCCGTGCGCGGGAATGCGCACCGGGCGACCGTCGAGATCGCGGGGCACGGTAAGTTGCGCGTGGGCGAGGAGGCCCGTGATGGAGCCTTTTTTCCGATACGACCCGTTGCTGAACGTGCAGGACACATCCAGCATCGGCTCGGCGCGATCGACTCCCGGCAGCTTCGCGGCTTCGTCGAGCGCCTCGCGCCCCCGTTCGTCCTTGAAGAGCAAATCGTAATCGCTGCGGAGCACCTTTTCGAACTGAAAATCGAGGAAATACTGCGTCGATTTTTCCATCATGAAACCGTTCACCAGCACGCTCCCGCCCATCGCCGCGCCGAAAATGCCGGCCAGCGTCCGCAGCCGGTTGCGCAGCAGGTTCCGCAGCACCATCCGCCACCGCGTGCTCAGCGCTTTCCACAACCAGCCGATCCGTTCGAGAACCACGGTTTTGCCCGACCGCGGCGGATTGGGACGCATGGCCGCGGCGGGCCGCAGTTTGAGCACGGCTTTCGAGCCGCGGAAACAGCCCAGCACGGCGCAGCCCGCGCTCACGCCCAGCCCCGTCAAGTGAATGCTCCAGTGGAAACGGTTTTCCAATTCGGGAAACTGAAAGAAGCTCTGATATATTCTCGTCATGCCCGAGGCCATCCACCAGCCCAAGGCGCAGCCGATCAGTCCGCCGGTTGCGCCCACCGAAAGCCCGAACTTCAAAAAGTGCCAAAAGACCTGCATGTCGGAATAGCCCAACGCCTTGAGCGTGCCGATCACCGTGCGCTGCTGCTGGGCGATTCGCGTCAAGAGCACGTTCAACACCAACGCCGCCACGGCCAGGAACATCGTCGGCGTAACGACCGCGAAACTTTCCAGGCCCTTGATTTCCTGGCTCAAGAATTTGTTCGACATCTGGTCTTCCAACGGCGTCGTCGTAAAAACGCCGTAATCGCTCAGCCGTTGTTCCGCCCGCCGCAGCACCTCCTTCGGATTCCCCCGCGCCGCCGCGCTCAAACGGCCCAGCACCTGATTGGCCGAGCCTTTGAAGTCGAAGACCTCCTCGGCGAAACTCTGCTTCAGATAAAACACGCCGAATCGCTTCGGATCGGGCGTGATCGTGCCCGCGCCCAGCAAATAGACGAACTCGCTGCTGATCGACGTGCCCACGACGAACAATTCCTGCTGCTGATTGTTCAAAATGAGCTTGATCCATTGCCCCGGCCGCAAGCGGTGGTAGCGGGCGAAGGCTTCGTTGACGATCACTTCGTTGTCGCGCCGATCGGTGAAATATCCGCCCTGCCGCACCGCGATGTCGTCGATCACCGGTTGTCTGCGGTCGGGCAGCGAAAGCGCCAATCCGTTGAGCGGCTCCGAAACGCCTTCCAAATCGACCGCCACGTATTGCTGGATGCGCGGCCGGATCGCCGCCACTTCGGGCCAGGCCGCGATCTGGTCCAACTCCGAAAGCGGGACCTTTTTCAACTCGATGGAAAAATCGGCCATCTGGCATTGCGCGTAGTAGAGCTTCTTCGCCTCGCTCAAATTCCGGTACGATGAGGCAAGCGTCACCATGCACGCCACGCCCACCGCGATGATGCTCGTTACCGCCAGCAGCATGCCCGCGTGGCCGCGCAATTCCCGGTGAAGTTTGCGATCCAGTACGCTCACCAGACGACCTCCTCGGGCGGCAGCGGCCGCGGATTGTCGTGAACCTCGACGACCTGGCCGCTGCGCAGCCGGACCACGCGATCGGCCACCTGCGCGATCGCGCTGTTGTGCGTGATCAACAGCACCGTTTTCCCCAACCGCTCGTTCAAGTCCAACAACAGCCGCAGCACGCGCTTGCCGGTCTCGAAATCGAGCGCGCCGGTCGGCTCGTCGCAAAGCAACAAAGCGGGATTCTTGGCGATCGCCCGCGCAATGGAAACCCGTTGCTGCTCGCCGCCCGACATCTGCGAAGGGAAATGATCGAGCCGTTCGTCCAGTTCGACCAGGCGCAACGCTTCCAAGGGGTCCATCGGCTCGCGGCTGAGTTCCGTCGAAACCAACACGTTCTCGTAGGCCGTGAGGTTCGGCACCAGATTGTAAAATTGAAAGACGAAGCCCACCGTATCGCGGCGGTAGCGCGTGAGTTCGCCGGGCGTGAAGGCGGTCAAATCGCGGTCGCGAAACCAGAGCCTTCCCGACGAAACGCCGTCCAACCCGCCGATCAGGTTCAAAATCGTCGTCTTGCCCGATCCGCTCGGCCCCACCATCACCAGAAACTCGCCGTCGCGCACCTCCAGCGTCACGTTCCGCAATGCCTCGACGGCGACCTCTCCCATCTGAAACACCTTGCCCACGTTCTCCATCCGCAACAGATGATGGTTCGAGTTGCCGACGGGGTGCGATGCCATAGCTTCTTCCGCTTCGCGAGCCGGGGCATCCTCGTGCCCCGTAATTGTGCCTTGATCGACGATGCTCCGGTATTATATCCTTCACAAACCGCAAACGCCACGTCCGGCGCAGGGCCGGCGGTGGCGTTTATCGTTTGAATCGTGCAACCGTATCACTTAACCGCTCGATGCGACTTTTTTCTCGTTCCCATGCTCCCGCCTGGGAACGCAATGTCCGCGAGGCTCCCGCCTCGCAGAATCGCCAACCAAGCCGTGCTCGCATTGAACAAAACGCGATTTTGATACTGGACTGGTTCTTAACCGCTCGATACGAATTTTATGTCGTTTACCGTCCCATCGCCAGGGCGACCTCTTCCAAGCCGAGGCGCTTCATTTTCTTGTACAGCGTGGTGCGGTTGATGCCCAGGGCGGCCGCCGTGAGTTGGCGGTTCCAGTGGTTCGATTCGAGCACTTCGAGAATCAGTTGTTTTTCCGGCGCCGAAAGGGCCTGCTTCAGCGATTGATTGCCGACGGCCTCGATCGAGAGTCCGCCGCCGGCGGCCACCGCGGAGGGCAAATCCTCCACGCCGATCGCGGCGTTTTTTCCCAAGAGCACGGCGCGCTCGATGACGTTTTGCATCTCCCGCACGTTGCCCGGCCAGCGGTAGCGCTGCAAGGCTTGCATCGCGTCGTCGGTTATACCGCGGACCTTCCGGCTCGTCGTTTCGCAAACGTTCTTCAGAAAATGCTCGGCCAAGAGCGGAATGTCGGCGATCCGTTCGCGGATCGGCGGCAGTTCGATGTTGATCACGTTGATGCGGTAGAACAAATCCTGGCGAAAGCGGCCCTCGGCCACGGCCTTGCTTAGATCTTCATTGGTGGCGAGGATAATCCGCGTATCGACCTTGAAGGTCTTCGTCCCGCCGACCTGCTCGAATTCCAAGTCTTGCAGAATCCGCAGCAATTTCACCTGCATCCCCGGGCTGGCGGTGGCGATTTCATCGAGGAAGATCGTGCCGCCGTCGGCCTGCTTGAATTTGCCGAGCTTCTCGCCGATCGCGCCCGTGAACGCGCCGGCCGCGTGGCCGAACAGTTCGCTCTCCAAAAGCGTTTCGGGCAGCGCGCCGCAAGCCACTTCGACGAACGGTTTGTCGCGGCGGCCGCTGCGGCGGTGGATCGCCCGCGCGATCAGCGACTTGCCCGTCCCGCTCTCGCCGGTGATTAGCACCGTGGCGCGGGTGTCGGCGACGGAATCGATCACGTCGAAAATCCGCAACATGCGATGATCGTGCCCGATGATGTTCTCCATGCCGTAGCGCATGTCGAGCTGCGCCTTGAGCGTTTTGTTCTCCTCGATGACCTTGCGCTGATTGAGCGCCCGCTCGATGGAAAGCAACAGCTCTTCATCGATCAGCGGCTTCGTGAGAAAATCGAACGCGCCGTGGCGGATCGCCTCGACCGCCGTCTCCACCGTGCCGTAGCCGGTGATCATCACCACCGGCGTGCCGGGTTGATGCTTGCGGCAATGCGCGAGCAGATCGAAGCCGTCGTCCTGGCCCAGGCGAATATCGACCAGCACCAAATCGAATTGTTTTCGGTTCACGGCCGTCATGCCGTCGGCCAGTGTCGTGGCGGTATCGGTCGGGTATCCTTGATCGCGCAGCCAATCGGCCATCGAGGCCAATACTTGTCGGTCGTCGTCAACGAGCAGCAAATTTCCAAGTTGTTTCATATTTTCACCTCGGTAAATGGTCCGTCGCTAAATATCTACGTTACGAGATGAAGTAAGTCAACGAAATAAGCTGGGGAATGTGGGAAATATGCAATAAATGATAAATGAAGCCAATAAAACCTTATCCGCATATTACACCCCCCACGCAAGTTAGTTTTTAATCGTTTTTCCTCTATCCAGCTTGGAAACAGTGGATTTCGCTGGAAACATCACCTGCAATTTTTTTATTTTACCCCCCCTCCCCTTCCATCCCCTCGACTTGGTCGATAAATTGAGGCATATCCCGCTGAGTCGGGGGGATAAATTTGTTATTATGGGGGATTTCATCCTGCCAAATAGTGGACTAGAATAGAATATCCCCCTTTTCAAGCGACCAACTAATGAGGGAAAAACTTTAGGGGGGATTTTCACTGGCAGGACAGATTTCCCATCCGTCACCACAGGTTGAAAATCCGCCCTACATGCCGAATCGTGAATTGCGAATAAAAAAGTTGCGTCCACCACTCACAAGACCAACGGTTTGGTGAAAAACCCAAGGGAGGCTGCAATGCCTATTCGATTGATGATTTGTGACGATCACGAAGTCATCCGCACCGGTCTGGCCAGTTTGCTGGCGGGGACCGAGATTGAAATCGTCGCCGAAGCGGCGAATGGAAAAGACGCCTTGAAACTGGCCGTCAAGGACAAGCCGGATATCATTCTGTTGGATATTCGCATGCCCGACGGCGACGGCTTGGCGACGCTGGAAAAACTGCGCCAAAAAGCGCCCGATTGCAAAGTCATCATGCTCTCGACCTACGACAATCCGACGTACGTCGCCCGGGCGGTGGCGTTGGGGGCCAGCGACTATGTGCTCAAGGGTTCCTCGCGCGACGACATCTTCGCCACGATCAAGGCTTGCGCGGCGGGCGAATCGCCCAGCCGCACCGGCGAATTGAAGAAGATCGCCAACACGATGAAGGTCAAACAGGCCATCGACGACGACGACGTGCCGCTCACGCAGCGCGAAACCCAGGTCCTGCGCCACGTGGCCCTGGGGCTGAGCAATAAGGAAATCGGCAAATCGCTGGAAATCAGCGTCGAGACCGTCAAGGAGCACGTGCAGAACATCCTCCGCAAGATCACCGTCACCGACCGCACCCAAGCCGCGGTCTGGGCGGTCCGCAAGGGATTGGTTTAACGGCGCGACCGTCTCGGTTTTGGAGAATATCAGGGAGTGGCGATAAACCGCCGCTCCCTATTTTCTTGCAGTTCCACGGCGGCTTCCGCACCGCGGACGGTTGATTTTTTGAACGACACTTCGCATAATTCACTAGATGCGATTCATATAAAACTCCAGGCGACCGGAAAGGTGAAACGATGGAAACCAGCCAAGTTGTCGTTCATGGCTCGATCGACCCGGATGGTATTCTGCAAGTGCATGAGCCGATTCCTTTGCCTCCGGGAGAGGTTCAAGTGACAATCCAAGTAATCGAACCGATTTCTCGCCCCCGGAATTCGATCTGGGATGTCATGGAACGAATTTGGGCCGATCATCGGACCAGCGGCTTCATTCCGAGATCGAGAGCAGAAATCGATGCGGAACATAATACCTATCGCGAGAATCTGGAAGAAGGTTTTTTGAAAGTCGAAGAAATCCAGAAGGAATGCGAAACCTTCAGGCATGTTCCTAAGACAGAGCCGGAGCAGGGATCGTGATATATTATTTGGATACGAATATCGTAATCTATTCTCTCGAACATCATCCGCTTTGGAGCCCGACGACTCGCGGAGTTTTATCCGGTTTGAAAAATCAGAATGTCCTGTTTGCCGTCAGCGATCTGACATGCATGGAATGCCGCATCGGGCCGCTGCGACGGAGAGATCGACGACTGTTGGACCTCTACGATGCCTTTTTCGCGGCCAAAGAGATGCACGTCCATGCTTTGCCGACGGCCGTATTCGAGCGCGCCGCGGTTATTCGGGCAACGCACGGTTATAAGGCATTGGATGCCTTGCACCTTGCAACAGCCGTGGAGTTCCGTTGCGATCGATTCCTTACGAACGACAATCGGCTGAGCGATTTCTCGGATATCAGCGTGGAACTGCTCGACATCTAAAAATCTCAAACCTTAAACGGGAGTTGAAAGTGGGGACTGGCTCCGAGCGGGAGAACGGCATGTTTTCGGAAAAAATCCCACCACGGGGTGCCCGTCCCCATTTTCAAAGCTCGCATCGGCTTCCGAGTCGCTGACGGTTGATTTTTCGGACGGCACCTCTCATAATTCATAAGCAGGGAAATGATTAACGGAGATCGGACCATGAAAACCACCGAGGAAATATTTTCAACGGCATCAGAAATCGCCCGCCGCTTCAACTCCAAGCGATTCTTCGTTTTCGGCAGTGCGATCGATCCTTCCCGCACTCCCCACGACATCGATTTCGCTTGCGAAGGCGTGCCGGGTTGGAAACTTTTTCAGTTCGGAGCCGCCTTGGAGGAAGCCCTGCGAATGCCGGTCGATCTAATCCCACTTGATGAACCGACCGAATTCGGCCGTATGGTGGAGTCTCGCGGAAGGAGACTGTTGTGATCGACATCGAATTGTTGAAAACGGATATCCATATTCAACTCGATTTATTGGATTCATGCGCATCCTCGTAGTCGATGACGAAAAAATCAAGCGCGTCTCGCTGGCCGACGATCTCGCGGCGCAGGGCTACGAAGTGGTCGCGGCGGCCGACGGCGAGGAGGCGCTCAAGCATCTCGGCGGCGGACGGTTCGACGTGGTGGTGACCGACCTGAAAATGCCCAAACTCGACGGCATCGAGCTCTTGAAACGCATCAAGCACGGCCCGCTGGCCGACGTCGAAGTCATCATGATGACCGCCTACGGCAGCATTCCCGTCGCGGTCGAGGCCGTGAAGTTGGGCGCCTTCGACTTCATCACCAAGCCCTTCCGCAACGAGGATATCTTCCCGCTCCTCTCGCGGATCGAACGCGCGAAAAATATCATCGCCGATACGGCCGCCGCGGCCGCCGGCGAACCGCCTGCGGCCGGCGTCGAACAAGAGATCGTCGGTCGATCGTCCGCCATGGCCCGGGTGAAGCGGATGGTCGAAATCTGCGCCAAGACCGACGCTAACGTGCTGTTGTTCGGCGAAACCGGGGCGGGCAAGGACCTCGTGGCGAACGCCATCCACCGCCATTCCAAACGCGGCGGATTCCCCTTCGTCAAGGTCGGCTGCACCCTCTTCCCGCCGCAACTCATCGAAAGCGAACTCTACGGCCACGAAAAAGGCTCGTTCACCGGCGCGGAGCAGCTTCGCAAAGGACGCTTCGAGCTGGCCGAAGGCGGAACGCTGTACCTCGACGACATCGATGACATCCCCCTCGAGCATCAATCGAAGCTCTTGCGGGCGATCGAGGAAAAAGTCTTCGAGCGCGTCGGCGGCGGCGCGCAGATTCGCGCCGACGTGCGGATCATCGCCTCGACCAAGCAGAACCTGATGGAAAAAATCTCCGCCGGCACATTCCGCCAAGACCTCTACTATCGGCTCGACGTGCTCAGGATCAACATCCCGCCGCTCGGCGAACGGCTCGACGACGTGCCGCTCTTGACCGAATATCTGCTCGCGCGGATCGCCGGCGGCCGGCCCTGCCGCGTCGATCCCGATGCACTCGCGATGCTCTCGCGGCACGACTGGCCCGGCAACGTGCGCGAACTGTACCACACCCTCGAACGGGCGTTTCTGATCGGCGCGGGCCGCATCACGCCGGAAATTCTCGCTACCGAGGTCGGCGGCCCGGACCCCAACCAGCGACTTCCCCTCGGCGGTTTCCAGGCCGCTATCGACCACGCCGAAAAACAACTCCTCCAAGAAGCGCTCCGCAACTCCTCCGGAAACAAGTCCGCCGCCGCCGCCGCTTTGGGCATGAAACCCTCCACTTTCCGTGACAAACTGGCGAAGCACGGCTTGGGCTAGCGGTTCCACAAATCGTAGCGATACGCGCTTGGAAGCGTATATCGAGATCAAACAATGTCCCCCCATACGGCTGGGGCCATCGATCGTGATTCTTTCCTGCCTTTTCCCGCAGAAGAACTGCAAAGTCCGGGGACTGGTCCATTTTTCGGTGAAAAGACGCATTTTGCCGGAAAACGGTTGCCCGAAAACATGGACCGTCCCCTTCGTGTCGGGACTTTGCAGTTCTCCTGTTTTCCCGATGACGCCATTGCATATTCCGATATAATAAGTGTGTGGGTGAATGACTTCTTTCCGAGCGAACATAAAAAAACCAAAAGGGGTGCGAACATGGAAGAACTGCAATTGCAAGTGCGGCGCGCCGTGCGGCGGATTACCTTGCAGCGATTTGTCGACGTGCTGGGCTGGTGCTGGTTCGCCGCCCTCCTCGCGGCCGCCGCGATGATGTTCGTCGATCGATACTTCTCCATGAACGTGCCGCGCTGGTGGTGGGCCGCGGGCGCGATCGCCGCGGGCCTCGTCGCGGCGCTGGTCTGGACGATCTTTTCGCGCGGTAATCCGCTCGAAGCCGCCATCGAAATCGACCGCCGCTTCGGCCTCAAGGAGCGGGTCTCCAGCACTTTGGCCATGCCTCCCGAAGACTTCGATTCGGAAGCCGGCCAAGCCGTCGCCGCCGACGCCTTGCACCGCGTCGCGCGGTTGGAAATTTCCGATAAATTTCCCATCGCCGCGCCGCGGCGGTTGTTGCTGCCGATCCTCCCCGCCCTCTTGGCGGTCGGCGTCGCCTTGCTGCCCCGCCCGGCGGCCGTCGAGAATCCCGTCCAGGCGAAAACCGAAGACCCGGCCGTCAAGCCGCAAGTCAAGAAAGCCACCGAGGCCGTCAACAAGCAGTTGGCCGAGCGGCAGAAGAAGGCCGAGAAAGAAGGCCTGAAAGAGGCCGAACAGTTGTTCAAAAAGCTCGAGGAAGGCACGAAACAAATGGCCTCCTCGCCGCCCGACCGCGATAAGGCGCTCGCCAAGCTCAACGACCTCTCGCGTCAATTGGCCGAGCGCCGGCAGCAGATCGGCGGGGCGGAAAAAGTCAAGGAACAACTCAACCCGCTGAAAAAATTGGATCGCGGTCCGGCCGACAAATTCGCCCAGGCGTTGGCCAACGGCGAGTTCAACAAGGCGCTCGAGGAGTTGAAGGACATCCAAAAAGCCCTGAGCGACAACAAACTCGACGAAAAGGAAAAGGCGGAACTCGCCAAGCAACTCGAGCAGATGAAGGAAAAGCTCGATAAACTCGCCGAAAACCACAAAAAAGCCCAGGCCGAAATGCAAAAAAAAGCCGACGAACTGCGGAAAGCCGGCCAGAACGCCGAGGCCGATAAGCTCCAAGAGCAAATCCGCCAGATGCAAGATCAGAATCCGCACATGGACCAGCTTCAAGACCTCGCCAACAAGCTCGGGCAGTGCGCGCAGTGCATGAAGCAGGGCGACGGCCAGCAGGCCGCCGAAGCCCTGAAGCAGGCCCAGAACGCCATGAACGAGATGAAAAAACAACTCGACGAGATGGAAATGCTCGACGAAGCCATGGAGCAGCTCGCCCAAGCCAAGGACAAGATGAACTGCAAGAAATGCGACGGCAAGGGCTGCGCCATGTGCCAAGGCCTCGGCGAAGGCGAAGGCGATAAGGACGCGCCGCCCGGCATGGGCTTGGGCAAGGGCCGCGGAAAAGGCCCCCGGCCCGAAGCCAGAACCGATACCAATTCCTACGATTCGCACGTCCGTCAAAAGATCGGCAAAGGCTCGGCCACCATCGAGGGCATGGTCGAGGGTCCGAACATGAAGGGCAACGTGCAGAACGATATCCAGGAGCAGGTCGATTCCGTCCGCCGCGGCAACACCGATCCCTTAAGCAGCCGCCAAATTCCGAAAAAGTACGGCGAACAAGTCAAAGAATACTACGACACCTTCCGCGAAGGAAAGTGATTTCTCCGGCAGAAAGTCCGGCGCCGTGCCCGCTCTTGCCCCGGGCATGAAAGACGCGGGAGTACGCAACATGCCCACGGCGAGCGTGGGCATGGCACCATGCAAAGTTTCTAATTCAGCGAATCCACCACATGCACGCGGCGGCCGCCGCGGTCGAACTTGACGAAGCCGTCCACGAGCGCGAACAGCGTCCAATCGTTGCCGCAGCCGACGCCTTTGCCGGGGTGAAACTTCGAACCGGTTTGCCGCACGATGATATTGCCGGCGATGACCTTTTCGCCGCCGAAACGCTTCACGCCCAGGCGCTGTGCGTTGGAATCGCGCCCGTTGCGGCTGGAGCCTTGGCCTTTTTTATGCGCCATGAGAGTTACCTCGAAAAATCCTTTTGCTGAAAATACAAGCGGCAAAACCGCTTTCCTTTCCGACCGAATCGAAGGGAATCCTATTTTCTACCGAGAAATCCGCGGGAAGTCAACCTCTCCCAAACCCCCACACGGGAATTTTTTTGCTACGGATAGAGCTATGGCGATTTTTTGGCGGGCCTACCCCACCCGATCCACTTCATTGCCACTTCAAACCTGGGCCTCCAGTCCACTGGTAGTCGGGTTGGCCGGGAATGCCGTAGCGAATGGCCTCTTCGTGTTCGAAGTATTCGTCGCCGGGCCGCCAGAAATTGAGTTTCAGGGTCTTTTTGATGAGCTGCCGCCCCTTGCCGATGGGGTCGCCCGCCTTATACGAGCCGGGGGCATCCTTCCAACGATAAGCGTTGGTCAGACCCGTCACATAGACCGAAAAACGCACGATCCGCGGATCGATATCCTCCCAAGTCGCTACGCCCCATAGAGTTTCGCCGACGGCGACCTCCCGGCACATCTCGACCGTGTTGAGCAATTTCCGTTTCGGATCCTCGCGCATCTGAATCGGTCCTACCGCAATCGGGATGACCCGATCGGGGTAAATCTTGGCGAATCCATCCCCCTCTTTCATCCGGTTGCTGCCCTCAATGAGAAATTCGGGAAAGAAACGAATCGGTTGCGTTTCCTCCTTGATCACGTATGCTTTTTGCTTGTCGGTCAACTCCTTCTCATAGGGGAGCGCTTGATCTTGGACCGGAACCAGCACCTTGCCGGTGTTTTTCACGGTATAAATCATGTACCAAATCAGCTTTCGCTGCATTTTTCCGCCGGATTGGGGGATATCCACGTAAATCATCCGCATCGGCTTGAATTCGAATTCCAATTGCCAGATTTGATGCCGATACGTGATCTCCTTCGCCCAATCGTATTTTGGATCGGCCGCCAACAATTCGACCGCGTCGTGCTGGCTGAAGGTCTCGTTCACCTCGGTTTCCTGGGGTATTTTTGTGAGAACGTAAGGCGCCAATTTACGAAAAGGGCCTTGTTCCCGGCCTTTTTCAGCGTCCGCTTTTTGGGGAGCTGGTTTGGCCGCTTCCGCCGCCGGTTTTGCATCCTGGGCGGGCAGCGTTGGGGAGAGCCAAGCCGAAAAGGTCGCCAAAGCAAGAAATGTGAATAAGCGAACCATGGAGTAATACCCGCGGTTTATTTTGAAGGTTTGCATAAACGGTGAAAAATATCCAATCTGCGCATTTTTTCTGATTATCAATTCTAGTATAGATACTAACCTCTTCCGGCGTCAAGGATTTTCACGGCTACCCAGGAGAACTGCAAAGTCCGGGGACTGGTCCATTTTTCGGCGAAAAGACTCATTTTGTCGGAAAACGGTCGCCCGAAAACATGGACCTGTCCCCTTCGTGTCGGGACTTTGCAGTTCTCCTGACGGCCACCCCCTCCAGTGGAAATCGACAATTTCCATACCTTATGACGGGCTTTCAGAGGGAAAATACGCATAATGCGGAAGACGATTCTCACTATTAGTTGGTTTATGAGTAAAGTAACGCTTCAAGGCATCCTAGCTTACCGGGAAAAAATGTTTATTTTTGATTTCCGGGCTTCCGAATACGGAACATGGCTTGCTTTTCAACATTCCTACCCCAATCGCGATGCCCGAAAGGAACTAGCCATGCCGTCTCAATGGTTGAAACAGTGGTTTCCGCATCTTCCGAGCGCCCTGGACCGTGCCCCGACGGCGAGCCTGATGTGTGCGGGGGCTTTGCTGATGGGCGTCGCTCTTGCGGGGGCGAGGTCTTCGGTTTCTACTGAAAATGGGAAGGCCCCCTCCGAAACCGCCGTCGCGCCTGCCGACGCGGAGCGCGAGAGAATTGCGCGGTTTCGCGAAGGCGACGAACTCGTCGATCGAGTCGGGCAATTCAGCACGAGCGGCGACCGCGTGGTTTTCGCCGCCGCCGAGGGCAAAGTCCGCTTCATCGCTTTGGAAAATCTGCCGCTCGAACGCGTGGCGAAAGCCATCGTAGGCAATCCCGCTTCGCTGCAATGGACCGTTTCGGGCAAAGTCTCCGAATATCGCGGCACGCTTTATCTCTTGCTGACCCGCGCGCAGCGACAAACGCAACTCCAAGCGACCGAGTCGAAACCGTAGCGTTCGCGAAAATGACAATAGCATATCTCGCGGCTTTTCCTTTCGTGTCATAAGAGATCGACAATCACGCTGTTTTGCAGATCCATGCCGAGGCGCAATCCTGAATTTGAAATGCGTCGAACAGCGCATCAAGGATGCGTGTTGCCTGGACCTCGCCCAGCAGTGAGGGCGTGCCGCCGCCCAGGAAGATCGTATCTGCTTTCGGGCCCCCCGTTTCCGCGCCGCGGAGGGTAATCTCGCGGAGAACGGCATCGACATAGCGCGGGATATCGGCCTCGCGCCCCGCGCACGATGCAATGTCGCAATACGCTCCTTGCTAACGCGAAAAGGCACGTGAACGCAAAGCCCGATCGGCGGTTGCAAAGAACGATGCATGTTGCCTGTTTCTAAACGGTCATGAATTTCAATATCGAAGAGCCGCCAGCAAGGCTAGGGGGACTAATGAATACCCAAAACGCCATTACGTGAACGCCCGTCACTGCCGATTTGAAAATCGGTGCCGCCCGCGTCAGATCGTTCGCTCATGCAGAGGAGTCGGCGTATTTTTCAAGCTCTTTCCAAAGGTCCTCATCAACGTAAGACTCAGAATAGATCCCGATTTTGAAAATGGATGATGCCGTTCCACGAAACGACAAAACGCGGTTCGTCGAAGTTCGGCGTAACATCAGGTGATATTGGGGGCCTTCGAAACGAATGAGTTCGACCTTTGCATCGCGGGGAAGAACAATTTTCGACCACATCGAACTGTCATCGCTTTTTGAGAAAACATTTATGACTTGGGTAGAGAGTCCATTCTCATCTTCTGGAGGAGCGTTGTATTCACGGAATCCGCCTTCGACTTCGTAGGCGTGATGGTTTCGTACAATAAAGACCTGCCGCCCGTCGGGCGACGCGGCAATCTTGTCCGACCGGGCCGCGAATTCCATTAAGCCCGGCTTGTGTTCCTCGACATACAGACGCTGAAGTTCAAAAATCGCTTCATCCGGCGCCCAAACCACATCTTGAACCGAATCCAATTCCTTCAAACTCTTGGCCTTTTTATATTCTTGCATTGCGGCAAGAAACTCGACATAGCCCACGCCGATCACCGGAGCGACGCTGCACCAAAGTTTCACCTTGCCGTCTTCGCGCAGATACCAGTATCCCTCCTCGATGACTTTCCACCGGATGCCTTCTCCGTAGCGATTAAACATGCAGAGAATGTCTCGCGTCGGATCGGCTTTCTCCGACTCGTAGATAATCGACTGAATCCGCTCATGCCACTCATAAGCAATGGCCATATGATAGTCGCCCACGGCGAATGTGTATCGCGTAATTTCCTCTGTTTCCTCGGACGCCTCCTTTGCGAGCGGCGGGCCATAAAGCTTGATCGTATCGCGGACGCTGCTGCCCAACGGAAGCATCTCCGCGGTTTCAAGGCGATAACGTCCCCGCAAAAGGTCAATCAATCGGCGTAGAATTGACATGGAATTCTCCACAACATTGGATTGAGTTCGAGCGGAATGTCATTCCCTCCATCTGACCACTACTTCCTATCCGCTGCCAGCACCGCGGGTGGCACCGGTTTTTGAACCGGTGGCCGCAGGCCAGGATGCATCCTCGCAACCTCTCGGGCTTTCGCCCACCGGTTCAAGAACCGGTGTCACCCAACCTATTCACTCCCTACTTTCTATCCGCCGCCAGGACCGCGATGAAGGCTTTTTGCGGTATGTTGACCTGGCCGATCTGCTTCCTTTTCGCCTTGCCTTTTTTCTGTTTGTCGAGGAGCTTTCGTTTGCGCAGGAATTCGACCTTCACCATGTTGCGGGGGGAGGCTCAGGAAGAGGGAAGGTGCTCCAGGTCGTCAAGGTCTTTGTGGCGGCCGGCGGCCTGCTTCAATTTGCGCAGCCAGCGCAGGGAGACAAATCGCAGGTTGTCGAGCGCGATGCTGTCGGAAAAGACGTCGGCAACCGGCACATCCGGAAAGCCGGGGATGTAGTCGTACAGATCGAGAAAACCGAGATCCGTAGTCAGCATCATCAGGTGTTCGGCGCGCACGTAGGACGGCGACACGGGGACGAGCCTTTCGAGGCCCGTGACGGGGTCGCGCTCGTCGCTGATCCAACAGGCGTGGATCGATTCTAGGGCCTCGAGCAGGGCAGCCTCCGAGGCCGCAGAACGCTCGAAAATCAGATCGGTATCCTCGGTGGTGCGCACGTGACCGTGAAAGTTGACGGCGTGTCCGCCGATGATGACAAAGGGCACGCCGGCGCGAGTCAGAAGCTGAAAGACCGTCAGGGGATTGTCAGTACTTCGCATGAATGCTGCGCTGGCGCAGATTGCGCTCCCAATAGCGCCGGTAGCCTTCGGGCGACGCGGCAAGCAGTTGCAAGGCCCGTCGCTGCAACGCGACGAAACGTTCCAACCGCTCGCGCGGCGTCAAACCCAGCGTGTTCTGCAACCGGCGACGATCTTCAGTCGTAAGGTCCATATTCATTAAGAGTAACCGTTCACAGGGGACTGTCCCGATTTTTGCGGCGCAAAAGATTATGGTGCTCTAAAAGTGCTTAATCGCCGCGAAAATGGGACTGTCCCCCTCGCGCCGCGGGAAGGGGACAGGTCCATGTTTTCGGCCTACCGGTTGTCCGCAAAATACGTTTTCCCGCCGAAAAATGGACCAGTCCCCGACCGGGGCGTGAACGCTTACCATTAAGATACCCGGCGCCGCCATGACCTGCAACCCGGTCTGCTCCGCTCATTTCCTATCCGCGGTTGGCCCGTTGGGCCGGAAGGCGGAGGGGAAATGGTGGGGCGGTGGGCGGTTTTCGCAACCGGAGCCGACGCCGAACGATAATCCCTTCTTCCATTTTCAATTGCCCCTCGGCCCAACGGGCCAGCCGGTGGAATTCGCTCTGCGCTTAAAAATTGCGGGCCGTATCGACGGCGGGGGGCGGGGGCGCGGGGGCGGGCCGCTCGTCTTGCAAAGCGTGGATGTAGCGCTGCAAACCGGAACGCGCGGCGGCGAATCCGTCCAACTCCGCGATCGCCGCATATTGCGAGTTTTGCGCGACGGCGTCGAATTTCGCCAGAATTTTTTCCAACCGCTTTTCCGACGAGGCGTCGTCCGCGGCGGCGTTCCCGGCGAGTTTGCCGAGTTCCTCGATCTGCAAATGCTTCTTCCAGCCGTCGCCGGTCGTTACGCCGTCGAGCGCGCGGGAAATTTTTTCCAAATCGGCGGAGAGCACGTGCGTCGCCCGCTCCTTGAGGGGCAGCGCGTACTCGCGCAGACACACTTGGAGCGTTTTGAATCCCCAGCCTTTCGTAACCGCGTCGAAGTCGGCGTTTTTCGCGGAGGAGTCCATCCGTTTCTGAATTTCCGCGAGCGTCGTTCGGGCGGCGGCGTCGAGCGCGCCGGGTTTGGTTTTTTTCGCCGCGTCGAGGATCTCCGCCAGCTTGAAGTACTTTTGCCAGGTCTCGCCGTTGGTATAGCCGTCCAACTCTTGCCCATAATCTTCACACGCCGCGCGAAGCAGCTCGGCGAGTTGCTCGTCGCTCATGCGGCGCGCTTGGCCCGCGGTCGGCGGAGGCGGCGGTTCCTGCGGAACGGACGGCGCGGACTCGACGTACCGCACGCCGCGCGGCGTGGAGTACTGATCGGAACCGCGATAATAATAGTCGCCGTCGTAATCGTAGTTTCGATAGGGATAATCGCGGTAGCGGTAATAACCGCCCGACGGATAATAACCGCCGCTGCCCACCCCGAGCCGCACGTTTCCATCGGAGGAGAGCGGCACATTCACTCCCCAGCCGACGCCGGAGCCGCCGTAATAGCCTCCGCCGTGGTAGCCTCCGCCGTGATAGCCTCCGCCGTGATAGCCTCCGCCGTGGTATCCTCCGCCGTGGTATCCTCCGCCGTGGTAGCCGTCGGAGTAGCCGATCCCGCCGAACATGCCTCCCCCGCCGCCGCCGAAACCGATCCCGAAGGAGGTTCCGCCGCCGCCCTGGGCCGCATCGGCGGCGAGCAGAACGACGCTTGCGATTCCCAACACCCACATCGAATCCAATAATTTTCGAGTCATTGCGGCATCTCCTTTTTTTATTTCATCGAGGTCGAGTAAATTATAGGCAATGCAACGCGCGAAGAATCGTGCGAATTTCACTTCGAAGGGGAAAACGGATCGGTTTTCCCGTTTTAACGATCTTGCCGATTGTCAAAAATTTGCGTTCCGGCCCGATGAATGATTGCGGAAAACGCATCAAAGTTCCTAGTGGTTCGACAACCGTAAAATGACAGGTTGTTGGGATGGCGGTTGTACTGCCATCCCTGGAGCGACAGTGCAACTATCGCCCCAACATGAATCCGTCAAATTGTATTTGTCAGACCACTAGGCCTCCTCGATAAGTATCGGCACGATGGGCAAGGAGGGCAATAACGCATTCCGCGGGAATCGGCGCGTCTGCCGCCGCGAACGGTCGGAATTCGGACGAACTCTCCTTCAAGGGAAAGTTTGTCGCCTTTACCGGGATTACTCATAAACACCGTAGATGCGGCATCCTGCCGCATTTTAGGCAAAAAGCGGCAAGATGCCGCTTCTACTAATCGCTTTTAGGAATAATGCGGGTTAGACCAACGGGTCGGAGGGGCGGAGGTATTGCCGATAATTACCGCGGTCGCCGCGGACGACCAGCACGTAAACCAGGCCGTCCTCTTGCCACGCCGCGACGTAACATCCGCCGGTATTCGCGGGATTCGAAGTCGGCAGGGCATCGAGGCCGGCGATCGCGCGATCGACGGCATAGAGCGTTGCGCGGGTTCCGCCTTGGGCGGGCAAATCGAACGCCACGCCCGACCGCCCGAGAAAATTATTCACCGTTCGCCAGCGGATGCCGGCGAAAGATCGAATGGCCTTGCTCAAGGGATATCGGCCCGGAGCGGGCGATCGCGCCAACAAAAGACCGGGCGCGGCGGGAATATCGGCGTCGAAGAAGCGAATCGATTCTTCCAAAACGGTCCGGTCGGAATACCCGCCGGCGTTGTCCATCCAGAGGAAGACCGCGAGAAAGAGCGCGGCGGCAACCGTGAGAATACTGCCCGCCAGAACGAGCCGGCGGCGCGAAACCGCGCGGTTTTTCTTCGCGGCAGGCACGGCGAACGATTCGGGCGGCGGGGCGATTTCCGCATCGCCGGTCGCGGCGCCGAAAATCGCGTCTTCCACGCGGGCAAACTCGATCGAAGCAAGCAACCGGCTTTCCAAGCCCGGAGGTATTTCCACGTCGTGATAGGCGGCGGAGATTTTCAGGTCGATGCTTTGGATTTGCTCGTAAAGATCATCCCAGCGAGAATTCGCGGCGACATGTTCGGCGACATCGGCGAAATCCGGCGAGTAGAGATCGCCGCTGCCCGGTCGGCACGACTCCAGCGCGTCGCAAATCCGTTCGCGGCTGAGAGGTTGTCGCGGCATGAGGCTCATCCTTGGTGGATTACGGATTTGGATATAGACTTTCGAGGGATTCCCTTTTCTTTCGTGCCCCGCAATCGCGATCGCAAATCGGCCTTTGCCCGGGCGAGGCGGCTCATGACCGTGCCCAGGGGCAGATTCAGATGTTCCGCAATTTCCTTGTAGGAAAATTCCTCGTAGTAAAACATGCCCAAAATCACCCGCGAAATGTCCGAAAGGCTATTCAGAGCCTGTTGGAGCATTTCCGGCTCGATTTCAAGCTTGGCGTAAATATCGGGGGGGATTTCGCGGGGGATGTGATCGAGGTTAATCGGCGCGTCGGTCGTGGGAATGCGCTGTTCGATATGGCGGTTGCGGAGGTAATGGTTTCGCAAAATCGTGAAGAGCCAGTTTTTTCCGCTATCCAAACTGCGCAATTGGCCCATATTGCGACCGGCAATCAGATAAACCTGTTGCGTAAGGTCTTCGGCCTCGGTCGCCGAGCCGCTCAAACGGTACGCGTAGCGATAGACCGCTTGATAGTATTCGGCGACTAGTCGGGTAATATCGACCTGGGCGTTATCCTCGGCCATCTCCCTTCCTTCTGTTAGAGTCCCGCAACCCGCATGTTATTCCCTGAAAGGCGAAAAAAAATGGAGAAAAAAACGAAATTCCGCCTCTTATTGTAGAAAGCATGGAATAATTGCCCAGGGGTCGGTATCTAATAGTTTGAAGGCAGGAGAGGTTCCTGCGATAAAATTCCACCCCTTGTTAAAATGGGAAAGGTGTGACAATGAAGAAGTTAGCTCTATTTGCGATGCTGTTGGGTTCGAGTTTCCTCTATGGATGCGGTGAAGCTTCGACGAAGAAAGAGCCGCCCAAGCCCGATGCCACCGCCACCGAAGGCGATAAAAAGACCGAGGAAGGCACCAAGGCCGATGAAACCAAGCCGCCCGAAGGCGAAAAGAAGACCGAAGAAGCCCCCAAGTAGTCCGCTGCATGTGAATATTGAAAAAACATAACGAGAGGAAGGAAATCTTTGGGGATTTTCTTCCTCTCGTGCTTTTTTGGCTTTTTTACAAGCGGCAGGGGTACGCCCCCGCGTGCGCCCCCGCGTGGACGCGGGGGCTAAACGATCTCTCCACTCTCCACTCTCCACTCTCCACTCTACCCTCTCCACTCTACCCTCTCCCCTCTCCCCTCTCCCCTGCTTTCTCGGGCACGATTTCCACCTCGGCGAAAGAGCGTTTCGGCGTTTCGCCGGTGCCGGGAACGATCATCGCGCTGGGCGAGTTTTGCTCGATGATCTCCTTGAGTTCGGCCGTGTCGATGACTTCCTTTTCGATGAGCCGCTCGGCGATCGCTTCGAGCGCCTTGCGGCGCGTTTCGAGAATGTGCCGCGTCTTATCGAGCGCTTCGTCGAGGATGCGGTGGATTTCCTCGTCGATTTTCCGCGCGGTTTCCTCGCTGTAACCGCGGTCTTGCGTCATTTCGTCCGCGCCGCCGATGAACGGCGAGCGACGGCTCTCGCGGAAGGCAATTCGGCCCATGCGGCTCATGCCGTAGTCCATCACCATGCAGCGAGCGATCTCCGTGGCGCGCTCCAAATCGTTCTGCGAACCGGTGGCGATATCGCCGTAAACGATTTCTTCGGCCACGGTGCCTCCGAGGCAGGTTTGGATTTTCGATTCGAGCTCGCTTTGGGTCCGGGTGTAGCGATCGCCCGCGGGACGGTACATCGTCATGCCCAAGGAGCCGTATCCGCGGGGAATAATCGACACTTTATGGACCGGATCGGTGTTAGGCAGGCTATAAGCGACCAAGGCATGCCCGCTTTCGTGATAGGCGGTGCGCTGCTTTTCATCGGCGTGCATCACGCGCTGGCGTTTTTCGAGGCCCGCGATGACGCGCTCCACGCCTTCGTTGAACTCCAGCATGGTAACCGCCGGCTTGCCCGCCCGGGCGGCCAGCAAGGCGGCCTCGTTGACCAGATTGGCCAAGTCCGCGCCGGACAAGCCGGGCGTGATTTTGGCCACGTGTTTCAAATCGACCGAGGCGTCGAGTTTGACCTTGCTCACGTGGACCTTCAAGATCGCCTCGCGTCCGAGCACGTCGGGCCGATCGACCAGCACGTGCCGATCGAAGCGTCCGGGCCGCAGGAGCGCGGGGTCGAGCGTTTCGGGCCGATTCGTGGCGGCCATTACGATGACGCCGCTGTTGGAAGTGAAGCCGTCCATTTCGACCAAGAGCGCGTTGAGGGTCTGTTCGCGTTCGTCGTGCCCGCCGACGATGCCCGATCCGCGCGTTTTGCCCAGGGCGTCCAGCTCGTCGATGAACACGATGCAGGGGGCCTTGGCTTGGGCTTGGAGAAACATGTCGCGGACGCGGGCCGCGCCCACGCCCACGAACATTTCGACGAAATCGGAGCCGGAGAGGCTGAAAAACGGCACGCCCGCCTCGCCGGCAATCGCCTTGGCCAGTAGGGTCTTGCCGGTCCCCGGCGGTCCGACCAACAGCACGCCCTTGGGGATTCGTCCGCCCAAGACTTGGTATTTTTCGGGCGATTTGAGGAAATCGACGACCTCGCGCAGTTCCTCGACGGCCTCGTCGATGCCGGCCACGTCGCCGAAGGTGATGCCGATCTCTTCCTGCGCGTAGAGTTTTCCGCGGCTGCGTCCGAAGGCCATCGCCGAGCCTGCGCCGCCGAGCCGGCGCATCATGATGAAGAAGATCACCAAGATGAACGCGGTCATGATCAACATCGGCACCAGACTTTTCCAACTGCTGGGTGATTTTTCGGCCCGGGCCAGATCGAATCCTTTTTTGCGGATCAATTCGAACAAATAGCCGCCGTCGTTTTCCATGCCCGCCCGGCCGGTGACGAATTTCACTTTGTCCAGCGGCTCGGTTTTCTCCTTTTCCGGCGAAAGGATTTCCATGGTTACCGTGCCCCTGATTTCCTGCGGGGTGACGAGCAGATTGTGGAGGTTCGAATACTTTTTAGCAACTTCTTTGTCTTTTTCACCCTCCCTCACGGTAATGGCCGCCTGGGGATTCTTTTCCGGCGTACCCTGCTCGATCAGTTTGACCAAATAGACGATGGGGATATCGACCTGGTTGTCGTCGTTCATCAGAAAGGCGAGAAACAACATGCCCAGGCCGAGCGCGAGCAGATAATAGATGAAATTTCCCCCGAAAGAAGGAGTCTTTCGTTCGGGATTGGGGCGTTCGGGACGGGGAGCTTCGGGAGGCTGATTTTCCATTCGATCAATTTCCGTGGAGGTTTTTCAGGGTATCAATTCAATTATAGCCAATATCCTCTCCCGGTGCCGATCTAAGTTGCATGCGATTTCGAGAAAAGTGATATATAAAACGATTGTAACCGTTCACAGGGGACTGTCCCGATTTTCGCGGCGCAAAAGATGATGCCGTAAAAAAGCTCAATCGCCGCGAAAATGGGACTATCCCCCTCGCGCCGCGGGAAGGGGACAGGTCCATGTTTTCGGCCTATCGTTTGTCCGCAAAATACGCTATCCCGCCGAAAAATGGACCAGTCCCCGACCGGGGCGTGAACGCTTACAACGATTGTAACCGTTCACAGGGGACTGTCCCGATTTTCGCGGCGCAAAAGATGATGGTGCCGTAAAAAAGCTCAATCGCCGCGAAAATGGGACTGTCCCCCTCGCGCCGCGGGAAGGGGACAGGTCCATTTTTCGGCCTATCGTTTGTCCGCAAAATACGCTATCCCGCCGAAAAATGGACCAGTCCCCGACCGGGGCGTGAACGCTTACAAACGATTTGAGCATCAAGCGACACCGCGCGTGGGGGGGGAAGGGTGGTTTTCTTGCATTTCCCTTTTGACGTATGATACAACTGGATATACAATGATAGAACATCCGAAGTTGTACGCCGATTCTCCCAGTCGAGGCAAAAAAAAATGATCAAAAAACTCAGTAAACACGGCAATAGCCTGGCGTTGGTGATCGATCGTTCCATTTTGGAACTCTTGAACATTAACGAACGGACTCCCTTGGAAATTTCGACGGACGGCATGGCTTTGGTCATCGTTCCATCGACGGGAAAAAAACGTCGAAAAGCATTCGTCGCCGCGTTGAACGAGTGCAATAGGATCTATGGCGATGCCTTGAAACGGCTTGCGGAGTAATCCGATGCAGCCGATTTTATTAACCCTGGAAGAGGTGCTTGCCATTCATCGCGATCAAATTGCCCGCTATGGCGGGATGGAAGGCGTTCGCGATTGGGGGATGCTGCATTCGGCGATTGCCATGCCTGCGATGGGGATGAGAGGTAAATATTTCCATAGAGATATTTTCGAGATGGCGGCGGCTTATTTGTTTCACCTCGTGAACAATCATCCTTTTCTGGATGGAAACAAGCGAGTCGGCGCCGTGTGCGCCTATGTTTTTCTGGCGCTCAACCATGTGTATTTGAAGGCCGATGAAAATGCCCTGGCCGAACTCGTATTGGCAGTCGCGCGGAGCGAAAAATCCAAGTTCGAAGCGGCTGATTTTTTCCGTGCTCATTCAAGTCCCCAAAAATGAAAGAGCCGGCCGACCACGATCGGCCAACGATTCCGGGTTGCTACAATCGGATTATCCGCCTAAAATAGGCCAAAATTGGGAAATTTTTCTTCACCCGTCGCCAAATGACCTCCACTCCCGTAAAAATTGCTCTGCTCGGCTCGACGGGTAGCATCGGCCGGAGCACTTTGGAGGTCGTCGAGGCTTCTCGCGGCGCCCTGCGGATCGTTGCGCTTTCGGCCCATCGAAAAACGCAACTACTGCTCGAACAGGCCCGAGCCGTGCGGCCGAGGTGCATCGTCGTTTCCGATGCGGAAGCCGCCGCGAAACAAAATTGGTCGGATTTGCCGCCGGAAGTCGAATTGTCGATCGGCCCGGAAGCGGTTGAAAAAGTTGCAGCCGAATCCGAAGTCGAGATCGTCGTTTCGGCCATCGTCGGGAGCGCCGGCTTGCGCGGAACCTGGGCGGCTTTAGAGGCCGGCAAAACGGTCGCGCTGGCAAACAAGGAGAGTTTGGTAGTGGGGGGGCCTTTGGTGACTAAGCTCGCCAAAGAGAAAAACGCGCGGCTGTTGCCCGTCGATAGCGAACATAGCGCGGTATTTCAGGCCCTGCAAGCCGGTCGGCGGGAAGAAGTGAAGCGGGTGATACTCACCGCCAGCGGGGGGCCTTTTAGGAATCATTCTCGCAAGCAGATTTCCCAAGTTACCATCGAAGAGGCTTTAGCCCACCCGACTTGGGCAATGGGGCGAAAAATCACGATCGATTCGGCCACGATGATGAATAAGGCACTGGAGATGATCGAAGCCCGCTGGCTGTTCGATCTTTCGGCGAACCAAATTTCGGTGATGATTCACCCTCAATCGATCGTGCATTCGATGGTAGAATACATGGACGGCTCGGTGATCGCCCAGCTTAGCGTGCCGGACATGAAGCTGCCGATCCAATATGCCCTGACTTGGCCCCACCGTTGCGAGGGGGTGGCGGCCAAGATCGATTGGAGTCAGGCCATGAGCCTCACTTTCGAGCCGCCGGATTTCGAGCGTATGGGGGCGTTGAAGCTCGGCTTGGAAGTCGCCCGGGTGGGCGGAACGGCGGGAGCGGTCCTGAACGGTGCGAACGAGGCCGCGGTGGCCGCGTTCCTCGACGGCCGCTTGAAGTTCGACCAAATCGTTCCCGCCTGCGAAAGCATTTTGCATCATCATCAATTCGATTCCCACCCCAGCCTCGAGCAAGTGATTCGCTTGGACCGCTGGGCCCGCCAGGAGGTATTCCGTTGCCTGACTTGATTTCTATTCTCGCCGTTTGCTGGTATATTCTCGAAATTTTTCTGGGCGTGGGCTTCATCATTTTCGTTCACGAGTTGGGCCATTTTGCTGTGGCCAAATTATGCGGCGTGAAATGCGAGAAGTTCTATCTGGGATTCGACATCGGCGGCTGGAAGTTTTGCAAGTTCCGCTGGGGAGAGACCGAATACGGTATCGGCATTCTGCCGTTGGGCGGCTACGTAAAGATGCTCGGCCAGGAAGATAATCCCGCCAAGCTCAAGGAAGAAATCGAACGCGCGAAATTGCAGCAAGCCGATCCGACCGCCTCCACGCAACCAACTGCCCAAGACCGCAGCCCCAAGACCCAAGACCAAACGCCGGCGACCGATTTCGACCTCGCCCAAGCGGAAAAGGCGCTCTACGACCCGCGCAGTTATCTGGCGAAAAGCGTACCCAAGCGGATGGCGATCATCTCGGCGGGCGTAATCATGAACGTGATTTTCGCTTTTCTGATGGCCGCCGTGGCTTACGCGCTGGGCGTGGAGCAAGCCGTGAGCGTCGTGGGGAAGGCGCTTCCCGGCGGCGCGGCGTGGCGGGCCGATCTGCGGCCCGACGACGTGATTCTGCAGATCGACGGCAAGGATATCGACCGCTTCGACGACATCCGAAAGAGCGTCCCTTTCAGCGATGCCGCCCAAGGCGTGTCGCTGACCGTCCAACGCGCCGGCGAGAAAAAACCGTTCATCAAGGTTCTCCATCCCGACCGGACCGGCGAGTTGCCGATGATCGGCCTGACTCCGCAGAAAAAACCGGTCTTGTTCCAAAGCGAGAGCGGCGAGCAGTTTCTGCAGCCCGGTTCCGCCGCGGTGAAAATCGCCGACCGACTTCAGGGGGGCGACCGGATCGCGGCGATCGAGGGAGAAAAAATCGAGCGTTACTCGCAAGTCGAAGCCTGGATGGCGAATCATCCCGACAAGCCGCTGCAACTTACCTTGGAACGCACCATTCCCGCCGAGAAGGATCGACCCGCCGAAACGAAAACGGAGACCGTTACCTTGCCTCCCCAACCGATGCGCACCTTGGGATTGGTGATGGAAATGGGCGAGATCGCCGCCATTCAGGATGACTCGCCCGCCAAGGACGCGGGATTGCGAGTCGGCGACCGCATACTCAAACGCGATGGAGAACCGGTGGGCGATCCGATGCGTCTTCCCGACATCTTGCGTCGCCGCACGGGCGAAACGATTACCCTCGCGGTCCAACGCGAAAAAACCGCCATACCGCTTCTTATCGAGGTGAAACTCCGGAAGATCGATTGGGCGGAGCCTTCGGTGGACAAGAAATCGCCGGTTTCCATTCCGCAATTGGGCATCGCGTATCGCGTACTCAATCGCGTGGCGGAAGTCGAGCGGGGCAGCCCCGCGGCGAAAGCGGGAATCGCCCGGGGTGCAACGATCGCTTCGGCGACCATCATTCCACCCACGGACAAAACAACCATTCCCAAAACCATTCCACAAAGCCAAATCACTTACGATTTCAAAGAAAAAACGAGTTGGCCCGACTTTTTTTTCGATCTCCAGTTAGTCGATCCCGAAAGCACTGTCAAATTGACATTGACGGACAAAAATGAACCGGTCTTGCTACGATCCGCGGATGCCCCCGGCTGGTTCAATCCGGACCGCGGTTTATTTTTCGAGCCGGTGACGTTTTTTCAACAAGCCGACGGCGTCGCCGAAGCCCTTCGCCTGGGCGCAACCGAAACCTGGGATTCACTGACTATGGTACTGCGGATTTTGCGGGGGATGGGATCGGGACAGATCTCGCCGACGAACCTCGGCGGCCCCGGCACGATCATTGTCTACGCTTACCTTTCGGCGAAACACGGGTTCGCCACCTTGCTGCTGTTTTTGACGATGCTCGGCGCCAATTTGGCGGTGCTCAACGTCTTGCCCATCCCCATGCTCGACGGCGGTCACCTGGTCTTCCTGACTTACGAAGGCATCCGCGGCAAACCGGCCAACGAGCGGGTGCAGATCGTACTCAGCGTGATCGGCTTGTTCCTGCTGCTGGGCTTGATGATTTTCGTCATCGGCTTGGACATCAATCGCCTGTTGGTTTCGCTATTCGGCTAAAAGCAATCGATCGGGCGCCATGCCCTCGTAAAGTACATTCCGTAACGGATACCCTAGTGCGGCGTAGCCGCAACCAATCGTTTAGCCCGGAGCCAACGGCGACGGCGGGTGGAGTTTTCCAGTGCCTCTTGCGCCCGCCGTCGCCGTTGGCTCCGGGCTAAACGAAAAACATGGAGGAATTACCCTCAATCCTGAAAGCTAATGGCATACTGCGTTCGGTTGAGATTGTCGCCTATCGAAATCGACGGAAAGCGAGCCGAGGGGTTTATCCCCTCGGTTGGAAGTGCGATATCGTTCGGCGGTTCTAGCCGAGGGGATAAATCCCTCGGCTCGCAGGAAATCGGACTATTTCAACGGAATGCCGTATAGCAGCAAGTCGAAAAAAATGGCGTTAGCAAAAGAAATCGTCGTTACCGCGGCGGGAGTGGTTTGCCCGATCGGCATCGGGCCGGACGCGCTTTGGGCCGCGCTTTGCGAGGGCCGCGGCGGCGTGCGGCATTTGGATCTCTACGAGGCCCCCGATCTTCCCGCGCCCTTCGGCGGCGAGATCATCGACTTCGATCCGAAACGATTCGTCAAGAACCGCAAAAGCCTGAAAGTGATGAGCCGCGACATTCAACTTGCGGTTGCGGCGGCCGAAATGGCGACCGAGCAAGCGGGGCATCGGGCCAAGCCCCTCGATCCCGACCGGTTCGGCGTGGTTTTCGGGGCCGACGTGATCCCCTGCGAACTTCCCGAGCTGGTGCCCGCGTTCCATAGTTGCCTGGTGGAAGGAAAATTCGATTTTCACCGCTGGGGGCACGCCGCGATGGCCGAAATGTTTCCGCTCTGGCTGCTGAAATACCTGCCCAACATGCACGCCTGCCACATCGGGCTGGCGCAAGACGCCCGCGGGCCGAACAACACACTCACGCTGGGCGACGTGTCGAGCCTTTCGGCGGTTGCCGAGGCGGCGCGGGTGATCGAGCGCGGCCAAGCCGACGCGATGCTTGCCGGCGGCGCAGGCTCGCGGATTCATCCGACCTTGCTCTTTCGCGGCATGGCCCACGAACTCTCGCGCCGCGGCGGCGAACCGGCCAAGGCTTGCCGTCCCTTCGACGCCGACCGCGACGGCATGGTGAACGGCGAAGGCGCGGCGGCCTTGATTTTGGAATCGCGCGAACGCGCCGAAAGGCGCGGCGCCGTTCCGCTGGGGAAGCTGCTCGGACACGCCTCGGCCTACGAGCGCGGGACCGGAAATCGAGCCGCACAACCCTTGCAGGGCACGGCGATCCGCCGCGTGCTTGCCGGCGCGCTTGCCGAATCGGGCGTGGCGCCGCGAGCCGTGGGATGCGTCGTCGCGCACGGCTACAGCACGCATCTCGACGACGAGCGCGAGGCGAAAGCGATCCGCGATGTTTTGGGCGACGTGCCCGTCACGGCTCCCAAAAGCTTCTTCGGCCATTTCGGGGCCGGCAGCGGGGCGGTGGAGATGGTCGTGGGCCTGCTCGCGCTCAAGCATCGACTCATTCCGCCCACGCTGAACTACGAAACGCCCGACCCGAATTGCCCGGTGAACGTCGTCCGCGGCCAGGCCCGGCCGCTCGCATCGCCCGCGGTGCTGGTCCTCAGCCATTCCCAGCAAGGGCAAGCGGTGGCGGTGCTACTGGGGGGAGTGTAGAATTGAGTAAGGGAGAAATAGCATGACTTATCTTGGACGAATAAACGAAGGAAAGATTGTGTTGGATGAGAAAATATCCCTGCCGGAAGGATCGTTAGTTCGCGTGGAACTGGTCGCCGACCAACCTCTCAAGTCTTTGGCGGAAATTTTAGGCGATGTCATTGGATGCATTGACAATTTGCCGCCGGATATGGCGAGGAATCACGATCAGTATATTCACAATACTCCAAAGTGAAAACCTTATAATCTTTTCATAATAGGTGCCATGATGACCTACCGCGGACACGTAAAAAACGGCGTGATCGTTCTCGATGAGACTAATCTGCCTTTACCGGAAGGTTCTGCGGTGGATATTGTTCTACTAGCAAAAGAGCTAGCCGAAGAGCCATCACATGAAATTCCCTCTTTGTACGAACGGCTTAAACCGTTTATTGGTAAACTTGAGGGTCTTCCTCCCGATGCATCCGTCAATCACGATCATTATTTATACGGAGTTCCAAAAAACACATGACGCCCGTTTTTGCCGACACTTCGTTCTACATCTCACTGTTCAGTCCGAACGATGCGTTACACGATGTAGCCGTTGGTCTTAGCTACTCGTTAAAGCGGCCGATCGTAACAACGGAATTCATCCTCATCGAATTGGGAAATGCATACTCTCGTTCCAATGTTCGCCGGCAATTCGTGGAAATCGTATCCAATCTTCGTAATGATCCTTTGGTCAACATCGTTCCGGCATCTTCCGGCTTGTTCGCTCAAGGTCTCGATTTATTTTCCAAAAGAACGGATAAAAACTGGTCTCTGACCGACTGTATCTCGTTTGCGATCATGCAAGAACTCGGCATATCCGAAGCGTTATCGGCCGATCATCATTTTTTGCAAGCCGGCTTTGTCTCCTTGATGAATCAGCCGCCGCGGCATCCGCGATAAAAGTTCAAACGCACTATCCGCTCCATGCCAGCCGAATACGGTTCCTTCGCCGGTAAAATATGCGAACTCCAAGTTGCTTTAGGGGCACTGGAGCATTCGGCGGCAATCCTCGGCGCGCCGGGCTTGGCGGGACGGGAATGGTTCGAGTTGCTCTCGAAGAAGCTTTTGCCGCAACTCGATCTGCCGCCGCTGTTGGTTGTTGCGATCGTGGGCGGAACGAACATCGGCAAGTCGGCGATTTTCAATCATCTCGCGGGCGAAAACGCCAGCGCCGCCACGCCCTTGGCCTCGGGCACGAAGCATCCGGTGTGCCTCGCGCCGGAGGGATTGGACGAGCCGGAACTGCTGCAAAAACTTTTCGCAACGTTCGCCCTCCATCCCTGGCGCTCGGCGGACGACCCGCTGGAAGAAGCGGCGGAAAACCGGCTGTTTTGGCGGCGGGGCCGGCGGATGCCCCCGCGGCTGCTGCTGCTCGACGCGCCCGACGTCGATTCCGACGCGGCGATCAACTGGGACCGCGCGAAAGCCATCCGCCAGGCGGCCGACGTGCTGGTGGCGATTCTCACGCAGCAAAAATACAACGACGCCGCGGTGAAGCAATTTTTCCGCGCCGCCGCCGCGGCCGACAAGCCCATCGTCGTGCTCTTCAATCAGTGCGAACTCGAGGCGGACCGCGATTTCTGGCCGCGCTGGCTGGCCACGTTCCGCGAGGAGACCGGCGCGTCGCCGGAGTTGGTCTATATCGTTCCGCACGACCGCCGCGCGGCGGAGGAACTTCGGCTGCCGATCTATAACGCCGGGGCGGACGGCAAGGCGCCGCTCGGTTCTCCCATCGATCTGCGCGACGAGTTGGCGGCGCTGCATTTCGACGCCATCAAAATCCGCACCTTCCGCGGCGCGCTCCTGGTCGTGCTCGACGCCGCGCGCGGGGCGCCGGGTTATTTGGAGAATATCCGCCGCACGTCCGGCGAGTTCGCCGCCGCGGGGCAGGTGCTCTCGGCGCGGGACATGGCCCGCGTCGATTGGCCCGCGCTGCCCGCCGGCGTTTTAGTCGAGGAAATCCGCGGGTGGTGGAATGGAACGCGGGAGCCTTGGTCGCGGCGGATTCACGGCTTCTACCGCGCGTTGGGGCGCGGCGTTACCTGGCCGCTCCGCGCCGCGTGGGCTTCCGCAACCGGTCCGGCGGACGATCCGCTCGCCGCCTTTCGGAAACTCGAACGCGCGGCGGTTATCTCGGCCGTCGGCAAACTGCTCGACGAACTCGGCCGCTTGGCGCAGGTCGGCAACGACACGCTCCGCCCGCGATTGTTGAAACTCTTAAGCGGCCACGCGCGGAGCGAACTGCTGGCGCGGGTGGAAAAGGCTCACGACGATTTGCCGGCGGTCGATGCGCACTATCGCGAGTTTCTCCGGGTCGAATTGAATGCCTGGCGCGAGGGCAATCCCCGCGCCGCGAAGTTGATGCAGTCGCTCGACCGTTTCGCCGCCGCGGCGCGGCCGGCGATTTCCATCGGTCTGTTTTTCACCGGACTGCATTTCGCGGGCGATTTGGCGGGCCAGGCCGCCGTTCACGCCGCGAGTCAATCGGCCGGCCATCTCGCCGCCGAAGCGGCCATCGCCGGGGGCATTGCCGGCGGCGGCGAAGCAATCGTCGGCGCCACCAGCGAAGGCGTCGGCCAGGCCGCCGGGCGCGTGTTTCTCAAACTGCAATCGCGCTATGCCCAAGAGCGCGCCCAGTGGCTGGCCGACTGGCTGGAACGAGAACTGCTCGGCGGCCTCCTCGGCGAACTCCGTCAAGGAGCGGAAGTGCCGCAGTCGAAAGCGTTTCGTGATGTGCAAACGGCGATGGAACAACTGCAAACTTTGTTTTGATATTCTCCCCTCCGCCTTTGATTTGATTTGCTTCTCACCACCTTTGACTTATTTTGCTCCCCTCTCCTTTTGGGAGAGGGGCCGGGGGTGAGGGCCGCGTTGTGTTCAAAATTCAGAATTTCCGCTTCGAGGAGCTTGGCTCATGAATGCCGAAATAAAGAGATTCTTCCCTTTCCTGTTTGCTTTATCCATTGCTTTATCGGTCACCAATATTCACGCGAAGACACTCGAAGTGGGCGACGGCAAGCCGTACTCCCGAATCGAAGATGCCAACGCCGCCGCACAACGCGGCGACGTCATCCTCGTACATGATCTGGAAAACGATCGGCCTTACGAAAAAGTCGCAGTCTTCGTTCAAAAGAAAAATCTCACTTTCCGCGCCGCGCCCGGCGAGGAAAAATCGTGGGTTCGGCTTTCCGGCATGGATTTCGATTACAGCGGCAACGGCGGCGCGCCGAGGGCGATCTTTCAATTCAACCGCGGCGCCGACGGCTGCGTTTTGGAAGGCTTCGAGCTTTTCGGCGCACACAACGAAAGTCACAACGGCGCGGGCGTCCGCATCAACCAGGCCAATCGAACGACGATCCGCCGCTGCTCGATTCACGGCAACGACATGGGCATCATGTCCAACGGCGACGGCACGTCGAACACCGCCGCGGACCAGCGCATCGAGCACTGCGAAATCCACCACAACGGCGACACGGCCGAACCCGGTCAAAATCACAACCTCTATTTGGGTGGCACGAGCGCGACCGTTAGCTTTTGCGAGATTCATTCCTCTTTGACGGGCCACAACCTGAAAAGCCGCGCCCATCAACTTCGGATGCAATACTGCTTCATTCACGATTCGGCAAACCGCGAATTCGATCTGGTCGATGCCGCCGACACCGCGGAGCCCGAAAGCCATGCGCTGCTGCGGGGAAACATTATCGTCAAAAACCCGAATTGCGAAGGAAATCGCAGCGTGATTCACTTCGGCCAGGACGGCGGAAAAGATCGCGACGGCACGTTGTATCTCTATTTCAATACCATCGTGACGCCCTTTCTCGCCCCCGTCGTGGAACTCTCTGCGCCGGGAGCGAAGGCCGAACTGGTAGGCAACTTGATTTCAAACGGCAGTGCGAGACAAAGCAACCAGCAAGTAGCGAACGTCCGCGGCGGGGCGCAAATTCAGAATCTCACGGGCATGCAAAACTACATCAGCGGTGATTTTGTTTTGCCTAAAGATGCCGGTCTCAAGCCGGAAGACAATCTCATTCGCCTTTCGAAATCCCCCCTCTTCGTCAACCCTGTAAAACACGACTATCGTCTCACAAAAGAAGCCGAGTCAACGTCAAAAACCACCCTAACCTTCAAGCAACTCGAAATTCCACCGATTCTCAACGACGCCGCCATCGATGCCCCCGCCCCGCTCCGCTGGCAATATCGCCATCCCGCCGAGAAAGAAAGACGCATCAATGAGAAGGCGCTTTATTATGGCGCTTACGGGAAGAACAAGTAACGCGCGGAAGACTTTTTCATGGAACGCATTCAATCTCTCGATGATCCGCGCGTGGCCGCGTACCGCAATTTGCCCGATCGGACGTTGCGGGGCGAATGTGTCTTTCTGGCCGAAGGAAAATTGCTGACGGAACGCTTGCTCGAGAGCCGTTACGAAGTCGAATCGGTCTTCGTGAGCACCGATTATTACGAGGAGTTTCGCCGCTTGACGCCGGCGGGCGTGCCGCTGTACGCGGCCGAAGAGTCGCTGCTGCTTGCGATCGTGGGATTTCCGTTCCATCGCGGGGCGTTGGCGGTGGGACGGCGCGGGCGGCCGACGACGCTTGCGGAACTCCTTGCTCCCGCCGACCGGGAAGTCCAATTTCGCCTTGCCGTATGCCCGGAAATCACCAAGCCCGAAAACATGGGTTTGATCTTCCGCAACGCGGCCGCCTTCGGCTTAAGCGGCATATTGCTGGGCGAGCGATGCTGCGATCCGTTCTCCCGCCGTTCGATGCGCGTTTCGATGGGCGCGGTTTTGCAGATGCCTTTTTACAAGAGCGATAACTTGAACGAGTCGCTCAAAATCCTGAAAGACGGCAGCGATTTTTCCCTCTTCGCGGCGGTTCTAGATCCCCTCGCGCGGAAACTGGACGAGGTCGATTGGCCAGCGCGTTGCGGCATCCTCTTGGGCAACGAAATGGACGGCCTCGACTCCGCGACCCTCGAACTCTGCGATCATCGGGTAACGATTCCCATCACCGAGCGCGTCGATTCCCTCAATCTCGGCGTGGCGGCGGGAATTTGCTTCTACTCCATGCAACGCAGATTATTCTCGTAGGGCGAAGAATCCGGCAAGCTTGGATGAAACGCGGCTTCACTTTTTCGATACCGGATCGATCACCGTCGTGATTTTTGCCTTGACAACCGGTTTCGTCAGCTCGATGCCCAGGCGGACCGGCAATCGGTTACCGTGGACGTCTTCATGGATCTCTTGCGGATCGAGGCGGAACTCGCCGCCTTCCACGGCGATTTCCACGAGCACGGCGTCCGCGCCTTCGCCGATCGACAGCCCGCTCGGGCCGCGCCGCTCCCACTTTTCATGCGTCATCAAAGCCGTGCCGAAACTTTCCGGTCGATCGAATTCCACCTCGTCGATTACGGTCAATCGGCCCGCTCCGGCGCGGGAAAAAACGAAGGTGCGCTCGAGTTTTTTCAGCGATCCGACCGGATACGGCGCGGAAATGTCCATTTTCAAGGTATCGCCGGCGGCGCTGAAATCGGCCTTGAGGATTTTCGCTTGGGATTGCCGGCCGGGGGTTTGCAATTGGCCCGCCACGCGCGGCACCGAGTGGCCGAAGGAATTGAGCACGTTGCTCTCGTAGCGGCGGCTGCTGAAGGTGCGGGCGGTATAGACTTCGGCTCCGGGATCGGTCAGCGGCTTGGATTTTCCCAGGGCGACGATGAACGAGCCGACGTCGTTGTGGTTGTGATTCTCGGCGTTGTGGCCCCCCTTGAGCGCGGCGCCCAGGGCATGCCGATCGGCCGCGCTCGGCCGGCAGATCAGAATCCCGGCATCGGAAAACCAGTCGCGCAGCGTCCACTCAGGCGGTTTTTCCACGGGCCGAACGCGCGCCAACGAGTTGGAAAAGGCGAACAGCCCGACCTCGAATAAACTGTCTTTCCTCATGGCGGAACGCCTTCCGGCGGATTGCTCCCGCTCCGGCAAGCCCCAGCCGTATCGCCGGCTGAGGTAGGCCATGAAAGTTACGTCGGGACGGTCGTCCTCGTCGCAATCGGCAAAAGAAGGATAGATGCCCGGCAGAATCTCCATCCGCCGGCCGAAGAGCGCGATCGGCTCGATTCGTTTCTCGGCCATCCAATCGACCTTGCCGCCGCTGGCCTGCTTGAGCGTTTCGGCAAGCATGATGAAATGACCGAAGCCGTAGTTCCAATATCCCACGCCTTCGGAGCAATAGCCGTCGGACGTGAAACTATTCAAGAAGGATTCGACGTATTTTTCGGCCGCGGCGGCGAAGAACGCGCGCCGCTCGCGCGATTCGAGCTCCGCCAGCGCCGCGCCGGTTACGCCCGCCAGGCAAACGGCATTCCAATTATTGATCATGTTGAGCCACCACCGCCGCGGTTTGCCGTCGTTCACCATGCCGGTGAAGGGCGCGAAGACGCGGCGTTCCAATTCGTCGGCCATAAGCTTGCGGACCTCCGGCGAGAGTTTCTCGCCGAGCCAATACTTTGCCGTGGCGAACTGCCAGCCGAAGCCGGCGACGGCGAGATCGATTTCCACCGTTTCGCCCTTGAAATTCCGCAAGCTGGAGTCGTGCGCCGGCATCAGCCAGGATTTTTCGGCGGCGAGGGCGCGAATCGTCGCTTCGATGGCCGGCAAATAACGGCCTTCGTTCGCGAGGCATTCGGCCAGCACCAGGCTGCGCAATCGGCCGTGCCGCTCGCCGAGCACGGCTTGGCCCCGGTTGCGATTGCCCGTCCGCGTGTAATCGAGGTAGAGGTCGTCGGTCATCTCGGGCATCGGCTTTTCGAGCGCGGCCTCGGCGTCCGCCACAATCCGGCGAACGTCGGCCGATCGTCCCGCGATTTCCTCCCAGGCCTTGCGATCGGAAATCGGCGCGCCCACGCCGCGCGGCAAATCGGGCAGCAGCTTTCGATAGAACTCGACCCGCGCGGGTTCCGGTGGGCCGGTTATTTCGCCGAAGAGGAAACTCGTTTCTAGCAATATCACCGCCGCAAGGCAGGTGATCGTCCATCGGTAGCGCATCGGTTTCTCCTTTTTTGCCGGAGGGGCAATCCCGGCGATTCAGTGCAAGAACTCACTCGAATTTCAGCAATTCTCCCTGGCCGGGCGTCAACCAATGCCCCTCTCGCTCGCCGAACGGCGATAGTTTTCCCTCGACGGGCGAATACACTTGTATCCGCCGATATTCCTTCGCCGTCTCGATGTCGAAATAGATCGACCGTTCGAGGCTGAGATTGACGATCATCGCGTAATCTCCGCCGGTGGAATCGCGAAACTCGCCGATCATCACCGGCGGCGAATTCTCGGCGAAGCCGCGCGGCGAGGTCGTCGTCCGCACTTGCTTCACGACGCGGCCCGGCAACGCGGGAAGCGACTCGTAAGGGGGCGGCACGGAAAAAAACACGCCGGTCGATTCCAGTCGATCGACCACCGGGCCGAGGGCGCGCAATTGCCGATTGACCGCTTGCAGGGCCAGGAACGTGGCCGTTTTGTTGCCCGCGCTATCGAACGAGGCGTATTTATAGATTACCCTGCCCTCGGAATGATGAAAAAATTTATACCAGGCGATGCCGCGGAATCCCGCCGCCAGCGTCGTGTAGGCTTGCAGGGAGAGATTGGCCGGCGATGGGATTACCGTCAACGGCCGAATTTGGTTGCTGCAAGCGATGTTCCAATAGGGCAAACGGTTTTTTTGCGCTACCTTCCGCACTTGGAGCAGATTCTTGAAATAGATGCCCGGAGATGCCGGTTTTTGCATGTCGTCGGTGTGGACGATCAGGTAGTTATCGTAACTGATTAGTTGCGGCTGGACTTCTCGAACGAACCGTTCGAGGTATTCCTCGTAAGTGACGGTTTCGAGTTCGGACCGCGCGGCGTCGATGGTGGAATAACTGGGAAATAAATTGATGTACGCCAGTTTGCCCGGAGCATGTTTCTTCACCGCGGCCACCGCCTTGCCCAGCGCGGGAAAGGCGTTTGCCCGCGGTTCATCGGAAATATAGTACCCCAACACGTTCGGATCCTTCGCGGTCGCGCCGATCGATGCCATCACGCGTTGCTCGATTTCCGCGTCGCTCAGTTCCGTCCAGGGGCCTTTCCAGATATTTTTCGACGGTGGGGGGCCGATGATGGCCATCAGCCCCAGTTTTTTGCAGAGCGGCAAATCATCGGGCTGGACGAAGCCCGCCAGCGTGAACTGGCATTCGGCGATGGCCCGAAGGCCCATCTCGGGATTAAGCCCCGGCGTTTCCATGCCGTGGATATTGTCCCACGGCATGATGGGGTAGAAATCGGGAAGCCGCTCCAAGGGCGGAAGTTGCACGGTCGTCGCTGCACGCGGATTTTTTGCGGTTTGTGCGCATAACCCTCCCGGCACAAAGACCGTTGCCGCAATGATGACCGCCGTTTGAAAGGATAATAAACGAGGATTCGTCATGGGTGTCTTGTAACCGTTCAAGGGGGACTGTCCCGATTTTCGCGGCGTAATAGATGATGGTGCCGTAAAACTGCTTAATCGCCGCGAAAATGGGACTGTCCCCTTCGCGCCGCCGTTTACACCTTCTCCGGCAATTCGTAGCCTTTGCGGCGAGGGCGATCCAAAAATCGATTGGCTTCCGCATCGCCCACGAATTGCTCCTTGACCGGGTCCCAGACGAGTTTGCGGCCGACCCAGCGGGCGATATTGCCCAAGTGGCACGCGGTCGAGGTGCGGTGGCCGATTTCGGCGTCGTTCACGGGCCTTTTGCGGGTCTTGATGCAATCGATCCAATTCCGGTCGTGCAGCGCCTGGGCATTTTCCCGGCCCGAATTCGCCGCCTTCAGCGCCTGCCGGGCGATTTCCGGCGGATCGGTCTTGAACGTGGCGCGGTCGATGGTGGCCACCCCCTTCTCGCCGTAGAAAATAGCTCCGCCGCGCGGCGTATTGACGCGCTTGCCGTTCACCACGCATCTCTCCGCCAATTCGACGACGATGTTCCCCGGATACTTGAAGAACACCTGCGGCGCGTCGCACAAGGCGTCGCCCGTCTTTACGGGCATCGGTTCCTTGTTGACGGGCGGAGCGAACTTCGCCCCTTCGGTCCAAACCTCGATCGGACCGCTGTCGTCCATCCCCAGCGCCCATTGAATCATGTCCAGGCCGTGTGCGCCCCAGCCGGTCATTTCGCCGCCCGAAAAAATGCGGTACGAAATCCAGCCCGGATCCGCGCGGGGAGTGAAAATATCCGTATTGAACGGCTGCAACTCCGCCGGACCGCACCACTCGTTCCAATCGAGGCCGTCGGGAATCGGCTGGGCGGGCAGGGCGCACTCCCACGGGCTGGGATAGTTGAAGGCCACGACTTTCTCGATCTTCCCGATGCCGCCGCCGCGGATCAACTCGCAGCCCACGCGGTTGGGAGTCATCGAACGCTGCTGGCCGCCGGTTTGCAGCACGCGGCCGTACTTCCGCACCGCCTCGACGATCCGCCGCCCTTCGAGTATGGTGAGCGTGAGCGGCTTTTCGGCATAAACGTCTTTCCCCGCCTGGCAGGCATGGATGCTAATCAGCGCCCGCCATTGATCGTTCGTCGCCGTGACGATGGCATCGACATCCTTGCGGGCAAGCAGTTCGCGGTAATGCCGGGTCGGTTGGGCCTGGTATTTTTTACAGGCTTCTTGGCAGCGCGGTGCATAAACGTCGGCGATGGCCACGATTTGCGCTTCGGCGGGCAGGTCGCCCAACACCTGCGGGGCGCGGCGGCCAATGCCGACAACTCCGATTCCCACGCGGTCGTTCGCCCCCGGCCGGCCGTCGGCGGCCAGCGCTCCGGCAGGAATCCAATACGGCACCGAGACGGCGCCCGCGGCCAGCAGGGAAGAATTTTTGAGAAAACCGCGTCGGGAAATAAGGGGCGATTTCATGACGAAGACACCTGTTGGATTGAGGTAAAGGATGGAACGCTTTATAGAGGGACAGGAACTAAATGTCGTAAGGGCGAGCAACGGAGGCCGGAATTACGGGGCAAAACGTCGGCATTCCACGACAATTATCACCGGAGCACCAATAATTGCCCATTTTCGCCCAAGCGACGCCCCATGTCAAGCAGGAAGTCCGCAAAGCCGGATAAAGGGGTCGGGAGTCTTATTGTGGTTCGGACGAGGACATGCGCGGCCGGGCGTGGAGCGTGGATTGCAACCCTAATCGCTTCGCCGGAGAGAAAAGACTCCCGACCCCTTTATCCAGTGCGCACCAGCTTCCACAGACCCGTCCCAATCAGGCCACAACCGACCAAGCCGATTCCGACGGAGACGGCGAAGGCCGTGGTCCGTTCATAGCCAGGCATTTCCATGTCGCCGATCCACGCTGAAGTCAGGCCGAACGTGAACGGATAGCCGAAACAGACCAGCGACCAGGGCGAGCGACGAGACGCAAACACCAGCCCCAACAGCAGAGCCAAAGGCACGATGACGAGGATCTGGGGACCGACCATCACGATGCTGCTGGCCGCTACAATGACGGTAAGAAACAACACCAGTACCATGCGGGCAAAGCTGAGCCAGCCACGTGGCTTGGGCGGTGGCGACGGCGAAGGTGACGTGTCGTTCATATTTGTTTTTGCTCCTGATAATCTTGTTTGTCCTTCGTTACGGCCTATCGATGGCTGTTGCTGTTTTCTGCGCTACGCGGGCTTCCCGCTTCTCCTTGAACGGGGATAAGAAAGGGATAAAGGGGTCGAAATTCTTATTCTGGTTCGGACGAGGACTTGCGCGGCCGACCGCGGGCGCGGAGCGTGGATTGCAACCCCAATCGCTTCGCCGTGCGCGCTTGCCACGGCGCCGCGCCAAACGGCGCGCCGCGCGCCACCGAACGACGCA
>JADLEL010000111.1 GCA_020846145.1 Pirellulales bacterium
CAGGGGACTGTCCCCCTCGCGCCGCGGGAAGGGGACAGGTCCATGTTTTCGGCCTACCGTTTGTCCACAAAATACGTTTTCACGCCGAAAAATGGACCAGTCCCCGACCGGGGCGTGAACGCTTACGTTTTGTGCATTGAGGGAGTTCCTCCATGAGATGGTATTCGTTATACGTGCGTTACCGGCGCTGGGTGCTCGTCGCGTGTTTTTCGCTGATCGGCGGGGCGATTCTGTTTTTGACTTTACGGAATTTGCCCGCCCGCGACTTGACCAAGGCGGCCGGCGAGGGATCGTCATCTTCCGCGGCGGCGGAACGGAGCGGAAAAGCGAATCTCGGCTATGCGAACGGCGGAAATTCTCCGGAGCGGCCGGGGCAAACGGATCCTTACCGGACGACCGGCGTGGAGGTCGTGGAGCATTTCAAGACCTTGCGCGTTACGGGCAGTTTGGCGGCCGACGAGCTTTCGAACGTGGCCAGCAACGTCAACGGCATCGTGGTCGAGGTTCGCGTCGATCGGGGCAGCGTCGTAAGGAGGGGGGACGTGATGGTGCAGCTCGATCCGACCGATCCCCAGAATAAACTGAGCGAAGGAATGGCCTTGGTCGAGGAGTTGAAAGCCAAGCTTTCGCTGGACGAGTCGAAGCCGTTCGTCGCCGAAGAACTGCCGGAAGTAAAATTGGCCAAGGCGGCTTGGGACTTGGCGATCTCCCGCCGGAAACGCGCGGAAGATTTGCTCCCGCAGAAGGCTATTTCGCTGGACGATTGCGAGCAGATTCGCGCGGAATCGGAGATTGCCGAACAACGCTATCAGCAAGCGATATTACAGGTAAAACAGACCTACCAATCGTACAAAACGAACGTTGCGAAGCTGGCGGCGATGCGCAAGGCTGTGGCCGACACGACGATCGCCGCGCCGTTCGACGGCGTGGTGGTGGAAAAGCACGTGGCGTTGGGGGAGCAGGTGACGGGCGGATTTATCGCCTCGAAAGTCGTTACGGTGGTCAAGACCAGTCCGCTGCGAATCTCCTTAACGGTGCCGCAGCAGCACATCGCGCGGATCAAACCCGGCCAGAAGGCGATTTTTCAAGTCGATAGCTTTCCGGAGAAGAAGTTCGCGGGGGAAATCCGCTATATTTCGCCTTCGGTAACCAGCGACACCCGCTCGCTGGTGGTCGAGGCGATCACGCCGAACGCGGAGGGTATTTTGCGGCCGGGCCTGTTCGTTACGGCCGAGTTGGAACTGCCCGAACAACACAAGCAATTTTTCGTGCCGGCCGCCGCGGTGGAGAAAATGGGCGAATCGGCGCGGGTCTTCGTGGTGCGGGAAGGCGGCGCGAGGGAGCAGGTCGTGGCGTTGGGGAAACGGAAGAACGACCTCATCGAGATCACCGCGGGACTCCAAGGGAACGAGCGCATCGTGTGCAATCCCGCGCAGGTTCGGGAAGGAGCGCAGGCGCGCAAATGAATTGGCTAGCGGCAATATGCGTAAAGCGGCCGGTTTTCGCCTCGGTCTTGGTCTTGGTGATGATGGTCTTCGGGGTGGTGGGCTATCTCTCCTTGGGCGTGGATCTTTTTCCCAAGGTCGATTTCCCGACCATCACCGTCACCACGCGTCTGATGGGTTCCGCGCCCGAAGAGATCGAGAACAACATCACCAATAAGATCGAAGAGGCGGTCAACACGATCAGCGGCATCGACGAGCTGCGATCGGTCTCCGCGCAGGGAGTATCGCTGGTTTACGTCGCCTTCGCACTGGAAAAAGACGTCGATGTGGCGGCGCAGGAAGTTCGCGACCGGGTGAATCGCGTATTGCCGAACCTGCCCAAGGACACCGATCAGCCGACCGTCGAGAAGATGGACTCCGACGCCGCGCCGGTGATCACGATCGCGGTTTCCGCGCCCGCGCCGCTCAGAGACATCACCGAGTATTGCGATAAGGTGTTGCGCCGCCGATTGGAGACGACCCAGGGGGTGGGCGAGATCAAATTGATCGGCGGGCAGGCGCGGCAGGTGAACGTGCTGCTCGATCCGATCAAGGTTCGCGGCCACAAGCTGACGGTGGTCGATGTGATGCGCGCGCTTTCCGACGAAAACATCGAGCTGCCGGGCGGAACGATCAAGCAGGGGGAGAAGGAGTTTACCTTGCGCATTCTCGGCCGCGTCTCCCGCGTCGAGGAGATCAAGGATATTTCGGTGGTCAACCGCGAGGGCCGCGCGATCACCATCGGCGATCTGGGGACCGTGGAAGACTCGACGGCCGAGCTTGAGAGCACCGCGGTGTTCGGCGAAAAGGCGCGCGACACGACCGCCGTGCTGTTGAACGTCCGCAAGCAGTCGGGCACGAACACGGTGGAAGTCGCGCGGCTGGTCCGCGAGCGGTTGGACGAGTTGGACAAGCTCAAGCCCGCGGGATACCGCATCCAAGTGGTCCGCGACCAATCGACGTTCATCGAGGCCTCGACCAACGCCGTGAAGGAGCATCTGGTGCTGGGCGCGTTTCTCGCCGGCGTGGTGGTGCTGTTTTTTTTGGCGAATCTGCGGGCGACGATTATCGCGGGCCTGGCGATTCCCACGTCGATCATCGCCACGTTTGCCGTGATGAAGTACATGGACTTCACGCTGAACATGATGTCGCTGTTGGCTCTGTCGCTCTCGGTGGGCATCGTGATCGACGACGCGATCGTGGTGATGGAGAACATCTTCCGCTTCATTCAAGACAAGGGCTATCGCCCGTACGACGCGGCGATCGCGGCCACCAAGGAGATCGGGCTGGCGGTGCTTTCGATCACGCTCTCGCTGGTGGCGGTTTTTTTGCCGATCGCCTTCATGGGCGGGATCATCGGCAAGTTCATGAAGTGCTTCGGCGTCACGATGGCCGCCACGGTCGTAGTCAGCATGATCGTCGGATTCACGCTCACGCCGATGCTTTCCGCCCGCTGGTTCAAGCCGCTCGCCGGCGATTTCCCCGGCGGCGACGGGCGGAGCGGAAAACGGCACCGGGGAGCGAAGTGGCTGAAATACTACGAGTGGATCGAGCGGGGGTATCGGAGTTTGCTGGAGTTTTCGCTCTCCCATCGCTGGATCGTGGTGTTGGCCGTGCTGATCTCGTTGGGTTCGATATATCCCCTATTGACGATCCTGCCGATGAATTTCTTGCCCGAAGACGACGAATCGCAATTCGAAGTCAGCGTTCGCGCGCCCGAGGGGACCACGCTCGAGGCGACGCGGGCGATCGTCGCCCGGATGGCGCGGGACATCAGGCGGCTCGATGGAGTTCGCTACACGATCGCCAGCGTGGGCGACGACGAGCAGCGCACGCCGTACAAAGGTTCGATTTACGTTCGGCTGGTCAACGTCTTCGAGCGCACCTATACCCAGATGGAGATCGCGACGTTCATCCGCGAGGATATTCTGCCGCGGTACGATGGGGAAAAATTGCGATTGAGCGTCGGGCCGGTGCCCGCCTTTTCCGGCGGCGGCATGACCAACGCCGACATCCAGTACATGATCGGCGGGCGGGACATGGACAAGCTGCGGGAGTATTCGCAGGCGGTGATGAAGCGGCTGCGCGAAATACCCAGCGTCGCCGATCCGCGGAAGCCCGGCGTGGTCGATGTGGACTCCACGCTCACCGCGGGGACGCCGCAAATCGGCTTCCCTCCCGATCGTCCGAAGATGAGCGAATTGGGAGTGAGCACGGCCGACGCGGCGCGCACGATCAGCGCGCTGGTTTCCGGGCTGAAAGTATCCGATTACAACGAGGGGGGCGAGCAATACGAAGTCCACGTCCGCGCCCTGCCGGAAGCGCGGAACCGCATCGACGAATTGGCGATGGTTTCGGTGCCCTCGAGCAAGTACGGCATGGTGCCGCTGGGCGACGTCGTCCGCGTCGAACGGGGCACCGGGCCGGCGCAGATCGACCGGCTCAATCGCACGCGGCAGGTGACGATCAGCGGCAATCTGGAGGCCGGCATGTCGCAGCGCGACGTTTTGGCCGAGATCGAGAAATTCGTCGCCGGGATGAAGATGGGGCCGGATTACACGACCGGACTCTTAGGCCGCTCGAAGGAGTTGGCCCGCATGTTGCGCGGTTTTGCGTTCGTCGTCTTGACGTCGTTCATTCTCGTGTATCTGGTGATCGCGGCGCAGTTCGAATCGTGGCTGCATCCGATCACGATTCTGCTCTCGCTGCCGCTCACGTTTCCGTTCGCCTTGATCGCCTTGATTTTGTTCAACCAGTCGCTCAATTTGTTTTCGATCCTCGGCGTACTGGTGCTGTTCGCGGTGGTGAAGAAGAACTCGATTTTGCAGATCGACCACACGAACCAACTCCGCGAGTCGGGCATGCCGCGGCACGAGGCGATGATCGCCGCCAACCTGGACCGGCTGCGGCCGATCCTGATGACCACCGTGGCGTTCGTGGCGGGCATGTTCCCGCTGTTGATTTCCAACGCCGAGGGCGCGGCGACCAACAAGACGATCAGCGCCGTGGTGATCGGCGGGCAGATGCTCTCGCTGTTGCTGACGCTCATCGCCACGCCGGTGGCCTATTCGCTATTCGACGATGCCGCCCAGTCGCGGCTGCTGAAAAGACTGTTTCGCAAGCCGGCGGGCGAGACGGCGGCGAAATCGGAGACGGCGGCGAAATCGGAGACGGCGGCGAAATCGGAGACGGCGGCATTCGAGAATCGCGCGACCGTCGAGACGGTGGTGATGGAGAAAGCGGCGGCGGGCGAGAAGAATCTGTGGAAAAATGCTGAACGATGAATGATGAATGGCTCGCGATGAATTCATCATTCATCGTTCATCATTCATCATTCCCGTCATTCCCCCAAGGCTTCGGTGGGATTCTTGATCGCGTCTTGGATGACGATGGCCTTGTGCCCCTTGAAGGCCCCGACGCCCGCGCGGAATTTTGGGATTCCTTCGACGGAGACGATCAGCGGGCGGTGGATATCCTTCTCGGTGGTGATGATATCGCCGACTTTCAACCCGATCAGTTCGCCCGTATTGATCTGCGTCTGCGCCAGCCGCACGTTCAGCTCGACGAGCGAAGTGCAAACCTTCCGGCTGATTTGCCGGATGCTTTCGGGCGTGGGCTGCCGCCTGCCGTAAGCGATCCAGCTATTGGCCGAGAGCTTGCCGCCGATGCGCTCGATGGCGTTGTAGGGGATGCAGAGATTGATCATCCCCCGCAGGTCGCCGACCGTCAGTTCGAAGCTGATCAGCACGACGACTTCGTTGGGGGGCACGATCTGCACCAGTTGCGGATTGCTTTCGACCTGCAGCACTTCGAGATTCAAGTCGATGACGTTTTCCCAGGCGTGCCGCAACTCGTGCAGAAAGAGGTCGGTGATCCGCGAAACCAGGCGGAGCTCGATTTCGGTCAGGGGCCGCCGCGCCAAGGGGCCGGCTTCGCGTCCGCCGCCCAGCAGCCGATCGATGATCGGATAGAGGATCGAGGGATTGATGTCGAGAATCAGATTCCCTTCCAAGGGATCGGCCTTGAGCAAGTTGAAGCAGGTGGGATTTTCGAGGCTGAAAACGAACTCGCTGTAGGTGAGCTGATCGACGCTGGTAAGTTTCACTTCGACGATGCTTCGCAGCAGGGCGGAGATCGCCGCGCCGAAATTGCGGCCGAAACTCTCGTGCAAGGTTTGCAGCGCGCGCATTTGTTCCTTGCCGACGCGCTCCGGCCGCTTAAAATCGTAAGAGCCGATTTTATCGCGGGTTTTTCCGGCATTCGCGCCGCTCGGCGGCGGCGCGGCGCTCGCGGTGGCGTGCCGGCCTTCGCTGGCCATCGCGCTGAGCAAACTCTCCACTTCCGTTTGGCTGAGTACGTCGCTGGGCATGATATGCTCCTACTTGTCGAACGAACAGAGAACGGGGGGGAAGTATGAAGTATGAATGATGAAGTATGAAATTGTTGAGCGCGCCATTCATCATTCATCATTCATACTTCATACTTCATACTTCATACTTTTATTCCCGCACCTGTCCGCTGCCGTAAACCACGTATTTATAGCTCGTCAACTCGTCGAGGCCGCAAGGGCCGCGGGCGTGAAACTTGTCGGTGCTGATGCCGATCTCCGCGCCCAAGCCGAATTCGCCGCCGTCGTTGAACCGCGTGCTGGCGTTCACCATCACCGCCGAACTATCGACCCGCGCGGCGAACTGCCGGGCGGAGTCGAGATCGCGGGTAACGATCGCCTCGGTATGCCGCGACCCGTAGCGGCCGATGTGTTCGACGGCCGCATCGAGCGAATCGACCACCTTCACCGACATGATCGGCCCGAGATACTCGGCGCGATAATCGTCTTCCGTCGCAGGCTTGGCTTGCGGCAGAATTGTCCGCGTGCGTTCATCGCCGCGCAATTCGATGCCGCGTTCCATGAGCGCACTGCCGACGCGCTTCAAGAGCGTTTCGGCCGCCTCGGCATGGACCAAAAGCGATTCGGCGGCGTTGCATACGCCCATCCGCTGGCACTTGGCGTTCACGGTGATTCGTTCAGCCATTTCGAGGTCGGCCGATTTATCGAGATAAACGTGGCAATTGCCGGCGAAATGCTTGATGACCGGCATTTTGGCCTCTTCGCTCACCCGACGGATCAGACTTTCGCCGCCCCGCGGAATGCAAACGCTTATCGACTCCGGCATTTTCAGCAAGTGGCCCACCGCCGCGCGGTCGGGCGTGGAGATGAGTTGCACGGCGTCGGTAGGCAGATTCGCGTCGGCCGCCGCCTCGCGGAGAATTTCGGCGATCGCACGGTTCGAGTGCATCGCTTCCTTGCCGCCGCGGAGGATCACCGCGTTGCCCGCCTTCACGCACAGCGATGCGGCGTCGGCGGTAACGTTCGGCCGCGATTCGTAGATGAAAAAGACCACGCCCAGCGGCACGCGGACTTTTTGCACGTCCAGCCCGTTGGGGCGGATCGAGGAGGAGATCACCCGGCCGATCGGTTCCGGCAGCGCGGCCACTTCGCCGAGCGCGGATGCCATCGCGGCGATTCGCTCGGGCGTGAGCCGCAGGCGGTCGATGGCCGCCTCGCTCAAGCCGAACGCGGGCGCCTTGCCGATATCGAGCCGATTCGCCTCGGCTATCGCCACCGACCGTTCGCCCAGCAAGTGCGCGCAGCGATGCAGCCAGTCTTGCTTCTGCGCGCCGGTCGCGCGGGCCAGTTCTTCCGCGGCCTTTTTCGCCCGGCAAGCAACATTCAGGCAGTATTCGTGGAGATCGCTGGTCATATTGCTGTTTTTGCCCCAAAGGGGCAGCCGTTCTCCCAGCCCAGGGCAACGCCCTGGAGATGATGAACGCAACTCGCCCATTATCCGGCCCAACGGGCCAACGATTCTCGGAGAATGGTTGGCCCGTCGGGCCGTTTGATTTCCTCTGGCATTTCCCCTTCCCAGGGCGTTGCCCCCGGGCTGGGAGAACGGTCGGCCTTTGGCCGACGGAATCAAGACGTTATCGCCCGTGGAAGTATCCGTTAATTCGGGCTGCGAGTCAACGTCGATTCCGAAAAGAAAAGCGATTTGCCATCAACCCTAAGTGCTTATCCGACAAGATGTTGCGGAATCCGAACAGAGCGGGCCGATCCGCGAAGCATCTACTGGATAATTTCCGTTAGAACAGATCGGCGAGAGGCTTGCGAAAACCGGGCAACAGGGTTGGACTTTCGAGAACGTCAGCGGGAGCGAGTTGTACGATGCTGCCCTCCGCGCGATGCAGCGTGATGGTTTGGGTTTCGGGATCGACGATCCAAATTTCCCGGCAGCCGGCGGCCTGCCAACCGCGAGTTTTCGCGGTAACTTCGCTGGCCCGATCACTGGGCGAAAGCACTTCGACGGCCAAGTCGGGCGGACCGGGGAAAAAGCCCGCCGGGAGCGGATTAGGAACTCGTTCGTTTACCACGAAAGCCACGTCGGGCGCGCGAACGGTATCGGGATTGCGCCCTAGGATAAAGCCCGTTTCCGCCCCGAAGGTCATTCCCAAGTTGTGTTCGGCAACATGATTTCCGAGCCACCGCTCGAGGATAACTATATACCTACCATGCAAAGCGCCGCTGAGCGGCATCGTGATAATTTCTCCGCGGATCAATTCGCACCGCCCCAAGTCGGGCATCTGAAAAAGTTCTTTGGCGGTCATGAGGGAATCGATCATTGCCATAACAACCAATGCTACCCCGCCGGACGTAGGGCGTCAAGGTCGTGGATTTTGGGCTGATCCTACATTCTATTGAGTTCCTTCCGCCTTCCTCCTTTCTTCACCCCCCTATTGCAAACCAATACCCCCGTTAAAAGTTTAGTTTTGAGATTTGCCATTCGAGAATGGGCCGCCTTTCGGTGCGGCCCGTTTTTATTTCCGCATCATCAAGCAAAATCCTTGTCCTCCGGTTCGTGGCAACGCATTGTGCTATCGAGTAATTCCTGTTCCAAAACCGGCCAATCCGTCTGATCGTCGTTGGCATCTTCGGCCAACCATTGTTGAAGAAGTTCCGCGATTCGCAAATTTCTTTCCGATTGATCCATATATTCCCTTTATAGACCGCCCGCCGCCTCGAACAGCAGCATCGCCTGCCGTACGGCGGCCACGTCGTGGACGCGGAGAATTTGCACGTTTTGGCGGGCCAATGCCAATGCGGCGCCGAGGGTGCCGGGGAGACGGTCGGTGGAAGGTTGGTCGAGTAATTGGCCGATGAACCGCTTGCGGGAATGGCCGAAGAGGAGCGGGCAATCGAGCGCGTGGAATCGCCAGGAGTTCGCGAGGAGTTCGAGATTGTGCTGAAGCGTCTTGCCGAAGCCGATGCCGGGATCGAGAGCGATTCGCGCCAACTCCACGCCATCCTCAACGAGCGCGTCGCGCCGCCAGCGGAGAAATTGCAAAACCTCGACCACCACGTCGTCGTATTGCGGCTCGTCTTGCATGGTTTTCGGCTCGCCTTGCAGGTGCATCGCCACGACGCCGCAGCCGCTCTGGACTGCCAGGCGGAGCATATCGCGGTCGCGGAAGGCGGCAACGTCGTTGACGACTTCGACGCCCGCTTCCAACGCGAATTCCGCCACGCCGGGATAGAAGGTGTCGATCGAAATCGGCACGGCGGTTTTCGCGAGGAGACTTTCGAGCACCGGCCGCACGCGGCGAAGTTCTTCGTCGGCCGATACCGGCTCGGAGCCGGGCCGGGTGCTTTGGCCGCCGATATCGAGCAGGTCGGCCCCCTCTTCGACGAGTTTCAGGGCATGAGCGACCGCTTTTTCGGGATCGAGGAACTTTCCGCCGTCGGAGAAGCTGTCGGGCGTTACGTTGACGATGCCCATCAGGAGCGGCATTCGCCCCAAGAACAACGTCTTCGTGCGAAGTTTCCAACGATCGGCGGTTTTTAGATCGACGGGAAGCATTGGAAGAAGGGGGAAGGCGGAAGGCGGAAGGCGGAAGGGGGAAGGGGGAAAAGAGAATTTTGTCGGATGAGGGATGAATAAAACGGCCAACAATCAATGCAATTTTCCGCCTTCCCCCTTCCGCCTTCCCCCTTTGCTCACCAGGGTTTTTCCATCAGGCCCACGATTTGCTGGGCGAGTTGATTGATGGCGTCTTGTTGGGCGACGGCGAGCGATTGGCCCGCTTCGGGCACGAGATTGCCGGTGCCCAGCGCGTCGGTAAGAGCGGTCGGGAGGGGAATTTCCGGGCAGGGGCGGAGCATTTTTCCGCGGTTATCGGTCCAGCTTACCTGCACCGTGATTTGGGTTTGCAATTCCCGCGGATCGCCGGTTCGCGCGCCGATCAAGACCCGTTTCGATTCCTGCGTGATGCGGCCCGAAAGGACGCTGTCGGCGTTGGGATCGGAGACGACTTTATAGGGCGTTTTCTTCTCGATTTCCTTCATCACCGCTTCGGTCAGGCGTTCGCCCAGGTCGCGGCGGAAACTCACCGACTCGAACATCGGCACGTAAACCGTTTGCACTTCGGGCGGATAGAGCGCGGCGTTGCCGATCTGATACGTCGCGCAGCCGCCGAAGACGGCCAAAAGCAGCACGATCGGCAGTTTTTTTACGTGGTGAGGCATGGGGCAGTGGCCAGTGGTCGGTGGCCAGTGGCCAGTGGTTAGTGGTTAGTGATTAGTAGTTAGTGGATGGATTCTATAGCAAAGCTTCCGATCGCTTATATAACTGCCTACCGCTTACTGACCGCCGGCCACTGACCACTGACCACTGACCACTAGCCACTGCTCTACCTCTTCTTCGATTCCGGCAGCAAATCGGTGAGCCATTTGACGTGGTTGGGCGGTTGATCGGGCTTATCTCGGATGGCGGCGAGGCGCTGTTTTGCGAGTTCGGATTTTTCCGTGCGCGGATATTCGTCGATCACGCTCTGGTAATAAAAGCGGGCAGCGCGGTGATACTTGTTTTTCTCGTAGTATTGGCCCAGCACGTAGAGGCGGTTGGCTTCCTCTTCGACGATCCGGCTGCGGGCCTTGATCATCCGCGCTTGTTCTTCGCCCAATTTCGGCCCATACTGCGTGAGGGCCGAATCGGCGATTTCGTGCGCTTCCTTGAGCGCGGTCTTGTCGTACATGTCGCCTTGATAGACGCGCATTTTCGCCTGCAAACCGAGGACGTGGGCCAGCATTTGATGGTCGCTGTTGGGATAATCCTTGCGGAGCTGGTCGAACTCCAGCGCGGCATTTTCGAAATCGTCGCGGCGGAAATACGCCGTGCCGATGGCCATCACGCTTTGGTCGGCCAGCGGACCGGTGGGATCGTACATCCGCACGTTTTGATACGCTTTCAGGGCGTAGCCGAAAGTGTCGAACCAGGGGCGGCCCTTGTCGGTGAAATTCGGCTGGATGACCAAAAGCGGTTTGGCGTCGTGCAACTGTTCCCAGAATCGGCCGATGGCGAACTCCCGGGAGACGGCCGTCTCGAGATGCCGCGTATTGTTGTATTTTTTGAAGAGTTTTTCGAATGCGTCGTGCGCTTTGACGTATTCGTCGGCGAAGAAATAGCTCTCGGCTTGCAGGAAGAGGGCGTCTTCCTCCAACGGCGTGTCGGGCCAGCGATCGGCCGCCGTTTTGAACTGCGCGGCCGCCTCCGGGTATTTTTTTTGCGCGAACAACTCTTTTCCGTCTTTGAACGCGGCCCGAGCGATGGGTTCGCTGGGACCGTAGCCGGCGGCCTTTTTCATCGATTTGTAGATATTGTCCGGCTTCAGGTCGGAGAGTTCGAAGCCCTTCTTTTCCAAGGCGGGATTGGCCGAATTCGAGGAGACGACCGAAGGCGGCGGATCGGACGGCAAGACCGGCGGCGGCGTAACCACCGGTTGGGCCGGGCCGAGTTTCGACATCGGAATTTCATCCGGCTTCGCGGATTCGAGCGGCTCGACGGCCACCGTAGGAATGATCGTCCCGCCCTTCGACGACGGCGAGACCGCGCCCACGGCGGGAATCACGGCGGATGTCGCCGGCGGCGATCGTCGGGCGTAGTCCGTTTGCGGCTGCACGAGGGACGCGGGGGGCGATTGCGACGGTGTTCGCGCGGAAGCGGTGGGGGCATTCGGCTTTGCTTCGCCGCGCAGTTGCCGCCAGAGCCAGCCGTCGTCGTTCCCATCGCCCGCGGGCCGTTGCTGAGCGGCGTGGGGAGGCGGAGGCGGCACGCGGCAGCCGGCAAGGGCGAGTATCGAGAAAAATCCGGCAAATAATCCGAACGTCCGAAGCCGGCGGAGTTTTACGCCGGGATATAAAGCCGGCAAAGTTCTGGCTGGGATCATGCTGGACGTCCTTGTCCGGTTTTGTTGACCGTAGGTTATGCTTTAGCATAACATCGAAAATGGTGCGCAAACAAAGTAATATCGTCGAGCAATTTGTTATGCTAAAGCATAACCTACCGATGGCGCGTCCTTTCGCGTTCAACTCGACATCGCGCCCAAATACTCGTGCATCTTCGGCTTTTTTCCGAGGAGGTGAATCAGGTAACGATTCAACACTCCCCGCAATTCGCCCAGGGAACGCGGATCGATTTCCAAACGCTGCCAGGCGTTGCCCTCCGCGTCGGCGAGTTGGGACATGGTCCGCAGCACCCCGGCATGAACGGAAACGACGCCGGTTTTTCCCGCGCGGCACGCGGGGCACAATACGCCGCCGTCGATCAGTCCGAAGGCGATTCGGCCCACGGCCGGCACGCGGTTGCCGCATTCGGCGCAGTCGTCCAACGAGGGCAACAAACCCAGCAACTGCAACATTCCCAGTTCGAAGCGGATCGTGCGCCGCGCCGCCGGTTCGCCGGCGGCCAGCGCGGCGAGGGTTTCGTCGGCCAAGTCGAAAAGTCGCGGATGAGGGTCGTTCGCCTCGGTCAAGTCGTCGAGCAACTCGGCTACGTAGTACCCGGCGTAAAGGTTCAGCAGGTTTTTTCCCGGCGGCCGGAAGCGCCTGAGGAGCTTCGCCTCGGTCAATAAATCGAGGGTATCGGACGTTTTGTGGAGGAAGACTATTCGACAGAGGGCCAGTAGGTCAAGAGCAGACTCGAAAGGTCCTTTTAGTCGCCTTCCCCCCTTGGCCAAGGCCCCTATTTTACCGAATTCTCGGGTAAAAAGCGTAATTACGAGGCTCGTTTCGCTGAAATCGACTGCCCGGAGGACGATGGCGGCGGCTTTTTCGCTGGACATGGAAGAGAAGTATGAATGATGAAGGATGAATGATGAATGATGAATGATGAAGGATGGAGAATGAAAGATGAATGCCGCGACAGCAGCTTGCGTCTTCGCAATGCGTTACTCGCCCCTCGCCCCCCGCCCCTCTCCCCTCAAATAATACCGTTCCATCTTGCGCATCGTCGTTCGCTCTTTGGGAGTTGTATCGTCGTAGCCGACCAAATGCAAGGCGCCGTGAATCACGTAGAGCAGCAATTCATTTTCGGGCGACCAATGATATTCGGGCGCGCGCGCGATTGCCGTCTCCGCGCTGGCGACGATTTCGCCTTCCAACCGATCGGGCGTGGATTCGAGCACGAAGGTGATAACGTCGGTAGGCGAGTCGTCGTCGAGAAATTCGGCATGTATTCGCGCGATCGTCCGATCATCGACCACGGCGATACTGATATCGGCCGCTTCGATGCCCGCGTCTTCTAAAATCAAACGCACCGCCTTTTTCAACAGACGCTTATCGACGCGAAGGCGTGATTGACGATTGTTCACGGCGATGGAGAGCATGGAGAGGGGAGATGGGAGAGGGGAGAGGGGAGAGAAACGCATTGCGAAGCCGCAAGCGACTGTTCTGGCATTCAGCATTCATCCTTCATCCTTCATCATTCAGCATTCATCCTTCATCCTTCGGCGTTACGCCGTTTTCTGGTCGGGGTACTTGATGCGCCCGTGGTAAATGGAGGCGAGGGACATGGCGAGGCTGCGCTCGATGGTGCGGAGTTCGCGGAGCGTGAGGCCGCTCTCGTCGAATTGGCCGTCGTCCAGCCGGCGTTCGGCGAGTTCGCGGACGATGCTTTCGATGCGCGCGGGCGTGGGATCGACCAGGGTGCGGCTGGCGCTTTCGACGGCGTCGGCCAACATCAGCACGGCGGCTTCCTTGGTTTGCGGCTTGGGGCCGGGGTAGCGGAAGCTGCTCTCATCGACTTCGCCGTTTTCGGGATCCGATTCGCGCTGCGCTCGCCCGTAGAAATACTCGACCAGCGTGGTGCCGTGGTGCTGGGCGATCAAGTCGATGATCGGCTGCGGCAGATGATGCTGGCGGCCCAAGTCGGAGCCGTCCTTGATGTGCGCGATGATCACCAGGGTGCTCATGGCGGGCACGAGCGATTCGTGGCGGTTGCCTTCGGCGGACTGATTTTCGACGAAATAGCCGGGTTTGAGCATCTTGCCGATATCGTGGAAATACGCGCCCACCCGGCATAGCAGGCCCCGCGCGCCGATGCTCTCGGCGGCGGCCTCGGCGATGGAGCCGACCGTAACCGAGTGATTATAGGTGCTGGGGGCGCGGCGCACCAATTCCTGCAAGAGCGGATGGGCGACGTCGCCCAGCTCCAGGAGGCTCAAGTCGGTGAGCACGCCGAACGCTTGTTCGACGAAGGGCAAGAGGCCGGTCATCACGAAACCCGCCGCCACGGTCCAGAGGCCGGTGAGCAGGGAATTCTTCAGCAGCAACCAGCCCCAAGGTTGATCGCCGATGGTTTCCATGGCGAGATTGAGCGCCGCGGCCACCGCCCCGGCAAGCAGGCCGACATAGATCAGCTTGCTCCGCGAGCGGATGCCGCCGAGGCAAAGAATGGCGGTGGTGATCGTGCCCAAGAGAACGATCAATTCGGACAGGTCTTCTCCCAAGGCCAGCACGACGACGGCGGAGAGCGTTCCGGTAACCATCATCGCCAGTTCGCGGCGGGTGATGATGGCCATGGTCATGCCGAAGAGGACGAGGGGCATAATTTCCGCATGCCAACGGTCGGCGGCCGCCCATTGGGCAAACGCGACGGTGGCCAGCGAAATCAGCGTGATGACGAAGACGCGGCCGAGGCCGACCGCGGGAGTTCGCTGCCGGTAGCGCGTATAGACGCCGCAGAGCAGGAAGGCCACGAAAACCATCAGCATCACCGCGCCGCCGCGAAGCAGCAGGGACATCGGCGCGGTATTCCAGCGGTCTTCGAGCATCTTGGCGTATTCCATGCGCAAGAGCGCGATTTGCTCTTGGGCGAGCGGTTTGCCGCCCTCGGCGAGGATCGTCCCGGCCGCGTAGATATCCTCGGCTTCCGGCACCGCCTGCACGGCTTTGTCGATGGAATCGAGGGTCGCTTTCTCGTCGAGGCTGAGGGTGGGAGCGAGAGCAAGCTTGGGTCGGAGCCAGGCAAAGACGCCATCGGCGACTCCGTCGTTTTTTAGACTGCTTCGAAGGCTGTCGTGAATGGCTTCGCCGTCGCCGATCAATACATCGGCCACCTTGACCGTTTGCAAGCCGGCGGGATTCAAGGTGGGAGCCGCCGCCGCGGGATCGACTCGATAAACGAGGATTTCCTCCTGATTGCCTTGTTCTTTCCCCGCGGGCAATTTCCCCAGCTTGGTCAGCTTTTGCAACAAACCGCGCCGCTCGTAAGGCGCCAACGCGATTTTCAACGCCTGATCCAATTGCTCGATCTTCTCCGCTCCGGTGAACGCCGATTTGAATTCCCGAAACCGCTCTTCCGGCGATTTCTCGGACTTCTTTTCCGCGGGAATTTCTATTTTTTCGGCAGCTTTTGCGGATGCGGCGGCCGGTTCGGGCGGTTGAAATTCGCGCCACTTTTCCGACTTCGATCCGGAAGTCAGGTCTTTCAGGGATGGGGCGGCCGCAATCTCCCGCAAGGTGGTCGATAACGCGGCGCGAAGCTGTTCGAGCGGTCGCGGATCGAGTTTGTAAATATAACGAACCTGATTCCGCGCGAGTTCCTCGGCCTTCATGGTTTCGCGCAGATTTTTTCGCGTGAACGGCACTCGGGCGACGACGCCGTTGCGCGGCGCATCGCCCTCGCGATAGCCGAAGGGCGGATTCCAGCCTTGAATTACGATGCAGATCACGACGGCGGAAACGAACGCCAGGCCGATGCGGGCGACGATATCGCGACGGCGCAGGTTGAGCCACGCCCGCTCCCAAGGGCCGGGAGGAAGGTCGAGGGCGGCTACCCGCTCCGATCGCGTTCGTATCTGTCCGCTAAGAGACATGGGGATAGGGGATAGGGGATAGGGAATAGGGAATAGGTATTAGGCGGTTTGGCAAGTTTTCATATAATGATTGATTGGCAAGAACAAATTGTTGATCCAAATTCGGTGTCATCTGTTTTAATCCCCTATTTCCTATCCCCCATCCCCCATCCCCTATCCCCTGTTTTATGCTTTCCGTGGCTTTCATACGCATCGACGATCCGCTGGACCAGCGGATGGCGGACGATGTCGGCGGTGGATAACGCGACGGAGGCGATGCCGTCGATGCCCTTGAGGCGCTCCAGCGCGTCGATCAAGCCGCTGCGGGTATTTTCCGGCAGGTCGATTTGCGTTACGTCGCCGGAGACGACGATTCTCGAGCCCATGCCCATGCGCGTGAGGAACATCTTCATTTGCGCAATGGTGGTGTTTTGCGCTTCGTCGAGGATGATGAAGGCCTCGTTCAACGTGCGGCCGCGCATGTACGCCAAGGGGATCACCTCGATGAGATCCTCCTCCGAATAGCGGCGGATGAGGTCGTGGTCCATCATTTCGTGCAAGGCGTCCATCAGCGGCCGCAAGTAGGGATTGATTTTCGCCTGCAAGTCGCCGGGGAGAAAGCCGAGGCTCTCGCCGGCTTCGACGGCGGGCCGAACCAAGACCACTTTGCGGACCGCCTCGCGCTTGAGCGCGGCGGCGGCCATGGCGACGGCCAAATAAGTTTTGCCCGTGCCCGCCGGGCCGCGGCAAAATACGATGTCGTTGTGCCGGATGGCGTCGAGATAGCGCGCCTGGCCGGGCGTTTTCGCGCGGATCTGGCGGCCGGGTTTGAAAACTTCGACGGGGGCGTTCTTCGCATCGCCCGGAACGCCGCCGTCTTTCACCGCCGCGAGCATCCGCGAAACATCCTCGGCCGCCAACGAACCGTGCCGGTTCGCATGGGATTGAAACTCCTCTAAAATGGAAGTGGCGGTCGCCACGGCCGCGCTCGGTCCTTCGATATAGACCTGGCCGTCGCGAGCGGAGATGTTCACGCCCAATGCCTCGCGCAACTGTCGCACGTGCTGATCGCGGGCGCCAAAGAGCGTGAGCAGCGACTTGGCATCGAAAACCGAGATGGTCGTTTCACTCATCCAATTCGCACCGGTTCTTGCGCCGGCGCCACGGGTCGTCCCTCGCTGAATTCCTTATCCTTCCATCGAAGAATAACAAACCATTTACAATGGTTTATGCGAACTTCACTCTCCATTATACGATCAAGCCGGCAAGATGATTAGATAGCCCACCCTCAGAGGGAGAAAGAGGGGGTGTTCAACAAGGAATATCCCGAAAAGATTAGTCGAGTGGGCTGTGACCACGATTTTCAATAGGTTGTTATACTGCATTTTGTTGAAATTGTCCGATTTCCAGCGAGCCGAGGGGTTTATCCCCTCGGCTAGAACCGCCGAACGATTTCACGCTTCCAGCCGAGGGGATAAACCCCTCGGCTCGCTTTCGTTGATTTTGATAAGCGACCATCTCAACCTAACGCAGTATAGTATTCTTTGGTGGGCAAAGCCCACCCTAAAAAATCATCAATAATTGGTTAATTCCGGCAGATAGGTATGGCAATGAGGGCAAATATGGATCAACGCGGGAATGTCGCGGTTGCACTTAACGCACGTCTTGCGGGGGGTGTGGTGAATGGCGCTGCCGCGCATGATGACGCTATCGCCGAAATCGTGGATCGTGTCGGTGAGAGATTTATCGTCCAGATTGGGGGATGGCCCGAGGAAGTCCAAAATGGCGTCTTCCGAGATCGCCTTGGGCTGTACGGGCTTCGGAACCGAGACCAGCGACTTGCATAAGGGGCAACGGCCGGTAATCCCCGCCATCGAATCTTTAACCTTCAGACGGTGCCCATTCGGGCATTTTACCTCGATCGACATCGCTCGCTCTCCCAATCTTGCCCACTGGGTGAGGACTTAAACGCCGATGCTCAACTCGGTTGGTCGAAAAATCCAAAGATGCTTTCTCTTCGCAAAACCAGCGAAATCTCGGCGAAAAACGCTATCTTTGAGGAATAAATTATGATAATCAATGATGAGAATAAACAAAACCAACGCACCGTACACCAACCTACATCTTCTATTGTAATCGATTTATTGGGAAGTGAAATACCCCATTTCGGGTTAGGCAAAAGATCGATTTTCAATTTATCCGAACAGGCCGGAAACCCGTCCTACACGATTCCCCAGTTCCAGCAGACCCAGGCGACGGGGGCGGCAAAAAGGAGCGAATCGAGGAGGTCCAAGATGCCGCCGAAGCCGGGCATCCAGGTGCTGGAGTCTTTCCGGCCGACATCGCGTTTGATGAGCGACTCGGCCAGATCGCCGAACATGCCGGCTACTCCCATACATAAGCCGTAAATCCACCAGCCTACGGGGATGCGGGGAGTGGATTTCCAGTAGGGGGAGTCCATCGTCAAATCGAGAACGTGAAAACATAGCCAAGCGCCGGCGCAGGAGAAAAGAAGCGCCCCCAGGGCGCCTTCGATGGTTTTGCCGGGACTCAAGCGGGGCGCCATTTTATGACGGCCGCACAAGCGGCCAACCGTATAGGCACCCGTATCGCCTAGCTTCACCAGGACGATCATCGAAGCCAAGGCGCCGACGCCCCAGGTCATTCGCAATTGAGCGAGGAAGTAGAACGTCAGCCCGATATATGCCAGCACGAAAACCGAGGCGGCGAGATTCGTTAAATTTCCACCCGGTTTCTCATAACGCAGCATCTCGCCGAAAAACGCCGCCAGGACACAGGCCGCGAATAGACAGAGCGTTATCCCTTCAAACGGCAGGGAGGACCGCGCCGCGAGCGTTGGCAGCCAACAACTTGCGAACAGCAGGATATTGCCGACATAGACGATCCCCTTCCGCGGTTTCATCCCGCCGGCTTCGAGCATTGCAAACAGCTCGGACGAAGCAAGAACGACCAACACCAGTCCCAAGGGCAAGAGATAGATGCCGGGCGTGGACGCAAGATGATCGAGCCAACACAGGCCAACCAGTGCGGCGATCATCAGAAAGCCCAGTAATAGACGCCAACGCAACATGGGATACTACATTCGCTGCTACTCGTTCCCCGGCAGAGCGCGGGAACGAGTCAATCTTGGCGATATCTTACTCGACTCTTCCGAAAAACGCTAGCAGCCCGTTGAAAAAGTGGAATTTCTTCCCAAGTTGGGATGGCAGTTGTACTGCCATCCCTAATTTTGCGGCATTTTTTGGGGTGGTAGTGCAACTGCCACCCCAACATCGGACTTTTTCAACGGTCTGTTAGGCCGCCAGTTCGGCTTTCGCCCGCCAGGCGCGGCTGCAAACCAGCGGCCAAATCAATCCGCCGGCATCTTCGGCGGCGCGTTTGAAGAATCGTTGGCGCTTGCCATCAATCCGCCTTCGAGTATCCCGAAGAAAATGCAGGGGAAACATATTGCCATTGCGGAAAATCCCTGAGCGGCCGTTCGCGGTGGGTGAACACCGCGAACGGCGCCCAGACAAAGACTCCACCGCGAAGCACTTGCCGAGGCGGTTGACCCAGAAACCGCATTCGGCAAGTTATTGCTCCGACCCCAAGGAGGGAAGGGTAGCGCCGGATTCCCGCAAACCCGGCGCAAACGGCGGAATCAATCGTTGGTTGGTCTTGGGTCTTAGGTCTTAGCTAAAAACCAAGACCCAAGACCTAAGACCAAAAGCCTCTTCTTATGCGCTTTTTCTCACTGGATACTGCTGCAACGCCTCGACGACGCGCTCCATGGCCATCAGCCGGGAGCCTTTGACGAGCACCACGTCGCCGGGCAATATGGCTTGCCCCAAATAGGGCAGGGCTTCCTCGACATCCTTGCAGGCGATGGCCCGCGCGGGGAACATGCCGGCCGCCTTCGCGCCGCCGACCACCTGCCGCGCGTATTCGCCGCAGGCGATGAGCATGTCGGCGTCCGCGGCTTCGACGATTTGTTTTCCCATTTCCCAGTGCAACTCGTGGGCTTCGTCGCCGAGTCCGGGCATATCGCCGCAAACGGCGATTTTTCGGCCCTGGCCGTCGAAGTCGCCGAGCAATTCGAGTGCGGCCCGCATGGCCGCGGGATTCGCGCTGTAGGCATCGTAGATGACCGTGGCGGAGCGGAGATGGAGCACTTCGCAGCGCTGGGGCAGCGGCTTGAAGTGTTCCAAGGCGTCGGCCATTTCATGCAGGTCGAAACCCATCATGCGGCCCACGGCAATCGCGGCCAAGGCGGCGGTTACGTGGTGGCGGCCCCAGACCGGAATGCGGAACGGCGTGCCCAAGGCGTGCGGCGAGTTCGCGGAAGTAACGACGCGGAACGTCAGATGCCCGTCGTGGGATTTTACGTCGCGGGCGTGGACGTCGCAACCTTCGCCGAGGCCGACCCAGTTGACGGCCGCCTTGCAGTCTTCGGCGAGGTTCCGCAGCCAAGGATCGTCGCCCAGCACGGCCCGACCGTCCGGCGGCAGGGCGTCGAGGAGTTCGGCCTTCGACTCGGCGATGGCTTGCCGGCTACCGAATCCGCCGAGATGCGCGTCGCCGATTTGCGTGATCACGCCGACTTTCGGCAGGCACAATTGGGCCAGCGACGCGATTTCGCCGCGCCGGCTCGCGCCCAACCCCAAGACGGCGTAATCGTGGTTCGGCTCGATCTGCAGCATGCTTAGCGGCACGCCGACGCGATTGTTGTCGTTTCGCGGACTGACGGCTCCAGCGAGCCGCGTTTTCAGCACGGTCTGGATCATCTGCCGCGTCGTGGTCTTGCCGATGCTGCCGGTAACGGCAATCAACGTGCCGGTAAATCGGCGGCGTTTCCAGGCGGCGAAATCGACGAGCGCCCGATAGGCGTCGTCCACTTGCAGGGACCAGTGATAGGGAGGCGGATTGACCGTTCTTTCGGCGACGACGCCCGCCGCGCCGCGGCGAAAGGCGTCGCCGACGAAATTCGCGCCGTTTTGCATCGAATCCCGCAGCGCCCAGAAGACGTCGCCCGGCTCGATGCGGCGGCTATCGGCAACCACCGTGCCGATGGCGAAGTCCGCGCGGCCGATCAGCCCGCCGCCGTAGATCAGGCGGCCGGAGAGAATTCGGTTAAGTTCGTCAAGGGTGGTCATGGGGGAAGTAGGCGGTAGGCAGTAAGCAGTAGGCGGTAGGCAGTAGGCGGTAGGCAGTAGGCGGTAGGCAGGACGGAACCGCAATCAGCGATCCTTCATCCTTCATCCTTCATCCTTCCAATTGATACAACCATCGCTTGGCGACTTCGCGGTCGTCGAAGTCGAATTGTTCGTCGCCGATAATTTGGAATCGCTCGTGCCCCTTGCCGGCGATCAGCACGCAATCGTCGGGCCTAGCGGCGGCGAGCGCGTGTCGGATGGCTTCGCCGCGGTCGGGAATGATTTCGGCGCGCTCGACGTTGGAAAAACCCTTCAGGATGCCGATCATGATCGACATTTGGTCTTCGCGGCGCGGATTGTCGCTGGTCACGATCGCCAGATCGGAGTATTGTTCGGCGATTCGGCCCATTAAGGGGCGCTTCGTCCGGTCGCGCTCGCCGCCCGCCCCGAATACGCAGATCACGCGGCCCGCGGTAACCGCCCGCAGCGTTTGCAAGGCTTTTTTCAAGGCGTCGGGCGTGTGAGCGAAATCGACGAAAACGCTAAACGGCTGTCCGCATTCGATCCGCTCCAGCCGGCCCGGCACGTGCGCGGCGGCTTCGAGCGAACGCACGATTCGGGGCAATTCGAGGCCGTAGGTCAAGCCGACGGCGGCGGCGGTAAGGCAGTTGTAAATGTGGTGCGTGCCGATCATCTGCGTGCGGACCGGCAGCGTTTCGCTCCCCGCCGTGATGAGGAACGTCTGCTCGCTCGCGCATTGTTCGATGGGCGTACCCATGATTTCGGCCGCATTTTCGATGCCGATGGTAAGCGCGGGGCCGTCGAACGATTTCAAAAAGCCCGAGGCGACCGGATCGTCGGCATTGACGACCGCGAAGCCTTCGCCGCTCAAGTGCGCAAATAGCTTTTTCTTCGTGCGGCGGTAGTTTTGAATGCTCGGAGGGGAGTCGAGATGATCGGGCGTAACGTTCGTTACGCAAGCGGCGTCGTAGGATATGCCGGCGATGCGCGATTGCGCGAGCGCATGGCGGGAGACTTCCATCACCGCGTGGGAGCAGCCGTTGCGGACCATGCGGGCGAGCAACTCGGCCAGCTTTTCCGGCGGCGGCGTGGTGTGCGTGGGATCTTCGACGTCGTCGCCGTCGAAATAGCCCAGCGTGCCGATCAATCCGGTTTTTCGTCCGGCGTGGGAAAGAATCCCTGCAATGAGGCAAGCCGTCGTCGTTTTCCCGTTGGATCCGGTAACGCCGATGACCTTCAGCAACCGGCTGGGATTGCCCGCCAGGTGCTGGCTAAGTTCGCCGTAAGCCGCGCGGGCATTGGGAACCAAGGCGGTGGGAATGCGATAATCGTCGATCGGCCGATCGCTCAGCACCCCCGCGCAGCCGCGATCGACGGCTTCGGCGACGAAATTCAAGCCGTCGAATTTCTCGCCGCGAATGGCGACGAACAAATCGCCGGGCTTCACCTTCCGTGAATCGCACGCGCAGCCGCTCAGGCCGATGTCGCCCGCGCCTTGGATAGCGGCTTCGGGCAACATCGCGTGCAGACTCTCAAGTTGTCCCAGTTCGGGACAGGAGTGCATGGCACAGGCCTCCTTGCCTGAAATCCTCCCCTCTCCCATTGGGAGAGGGGCCGGGGGTGAGGTCGTATTGTTATCCGCTAAACGCGGCTGAATAGTTCATTCGTCGAGCAGACCTCCTGTCTTGATCGGGGGCCGGATTGTCCCGATTTTTGGGTCGGTGTCAAGGCGGAATTTTCTACGATCATTCCACAACATATATCAATCACTTCCTTATAAACCCCCCATTGTGTATTCATTGCAAGGCGTTTTCTTGCTTGACATCCCCCCTGGAAGTAGATATCCTGGCAAAATATTGAATGAATCGTCTTGAGAAATCAACTGCGGGCTGAAAAAACTGATAACATCTGGTGATATTATGACCCGAGTCGAACAACTTGAGGAGGCCGTCGATTCATTGGCGGCTGAAGAATATCGGCAGTTTCGCAACTGGTTCCTCGAGCGCGATTGGGCCGCCTGGGACCGACAAATCGAAGCCGATTCGGCATCCGGCAAACTGGACTTTCTATTAAATGAAGCCGAGGAGGAAAAACGGCAGGGGAGGCTTCGCCCATTGTGAAGCATCGTACGGCAAAACGATTCTGGGATCTCTATACGGCATTGCCCGAGGAAGTCCGCCGATTGGCCGACAAGAACTTCGATCTGTTGAAGAAGGACTCAAGCCATCCCTCTTTGCACTTCAAGAAGGTTGGTAAATTCTGGTCTGCCCGAGTAGGCCTGGGGCATCGCGCATTGGCCGTACCGGACGGCGACGATTTCGTCTGGGTGTGGATCGGGACCCACGACGAATACGACCGGTTAATCTAGTCCCTATCACCTCGTCCTCTATCTTTTTGACGGCATTATCGCTATACTTTTTGCATCATGCCCTACGGAGATTTCGAAGTCGAAACGCTGGCCCGTTATCTGCACCTGACTCCCCAACAGATCGTCAAGCTGGCGGAGCGGGGGAATTTGCCGGGCCGAAAGGTCGGCGGCGAGTGGAAATTCGCCAAGCCAGACATCCACCAATGGTTCGAGCAGCGGATCGGATTTTCGGACGAAGTGGAACTGTTGCAGGTCGAGCACGTTTTGCAGCGTTCTTCGCCGGAGGAAGACCGGGAGCACGTGCGGATATCGGAGCTGCTGCCGGTCGAGGCCATCGCCGTGCCGCTCTGTGCGCGGACGCGGAATTCGGTGATCGAGTCGATGTGCGAATTGGCCGCGGGCACGGGCTTGCTCTGGGATCCGAAGGAGATGGCCGAGGCGGTCCGGTTGCGCGAAGACATGCACCCGACGGCGCTCGACAACGGCGTGGCGCTTTTGCATCCCCGCCGTCCGATGCCGAAAATCCTCGCCCAGCCGCTGTTGGCGCTGGGCTGCACGGTAACCGGCATTCCCTTCGGCGGAACCTCGGCGCTGACCGACGTTTTCTTTCTCATCTGTTCGACCGACGACCGCGTCCATCTCCGCGTGTTGGCCCGGCTGAGCCGCTTGCTGACCGCGCCGGGCTTTTTGAACGGATTGCATCAAGCCGCGGATGCGGCTACCGTGCATCGAATGATTGTGGAAGCGGAAGAGAAATTATGAAAGAAATTTCACCACGGAGGCACGGAGAACACGGAGGAGAATGAGGAATGCCGAATGAAGATTGATGGATGGACAAATACGATGGGATCTAAACAAAACAAACTGAGTGGAGCGACTTTCTCCGTGTCCTCCGTGTCTCCGTGGTTCAATCACTCTTAACATGCCCGATATTTCCATTCTCTTGATCGGTGATATCTCACGTCCGGAATTTCGGGGCGTGGGGGAGTTTCTGGAATCGTTCGGGCAAGTCCATTATCGTCCCGATGCGGAAACGGCGGCCGGCGCGTTGGCATCGGGCGAAATCGTGGCGGACCTCACGGTGATCGCGCAAGCGTACCCCGGCGAATTTTCGCAGGATGCGATCGACGGGCTCCGTTCGGCCTCGCCCATCGGCCGCATCATCGCCCTGCTGGGCAGTTGGTGCGAAGGGGAGATGCGGAGCGGCCAGCCCTGGCCGACGGTCATCCGCTTGTATTGGCATCGCGGGCTACATCGAATCGGCCGGGAAATCGGGCGATTGGCCCGGGGCGATTGCCCGAGTTGGGGATTGCCTTTGACCGTCAGCGAAGAAGAGCGACTTTTGGCTCATTGCGGGACGGATTCCCAACCAAATCGCAGGACGGATTTCCAACCTGCCGCGACCGATTGGAAATCCGTCCTACCAAGCGGATTGATCGGTATTGCCGCGCGGCGCTTCGAGTCATTCGATTGGCTTTCAACGGCATGTCGGCAACGGGATTATGCGACGCTTTGGCTGCGCGGGCCGCAGTATCCGAAGGTGGAAGGGTTTGCGGCGATCTTGCTCGACGGAACCGATTTTCGCGGGGCGGAGTTCAACGCCCTGCGGCAAATCGCCGAGCGCTATCCGCGGACGCAGCTGATCGCGCTGCTGGATTTTCCGCGGATCGAAGACCGACGCCGCCTCCTCGAGGCCGGCGCCGCGGCGGTTTTTTCGAAGCCGATTAGCGCGGAAGATTTATTTCTGGAAGTGGAGAGGGGAGAGGGGAGAGGGGAGAGGGGAGAGTAAAACGCATCAGAGATGACGCATTTGAATTTCCCGCGCCCCGCTCAACATTTTCCGAAAACCATGCGCCCCGCGCTGGTTTGCAGAACGCTGGTGACGGCGATATTGACGGTTTCGCCGATGCAGTCGCGGCCGTTCTCGATGACGACCATGGTGCCGTCTTCGAGGTAGCCCACGCCTTGCCCCGGCTCTTCGCCGGCCTTGACCACGCGGACGTCGAAATGTTCGCCGGGGAGGAAGACGGGCTTCAAGGCGTTCGAGAGATCGTTGAAATTGATGACCGGCACGCCGTGCAGCTTGGCGACCTTGTTCAAATTGTAATCGTTGGTGATCAGCTTGCCCTGCAGATGCTTGGCCAATATGACCAATTTTATATCCACGGCTTGCGCGGCGAATTCGGGCAATTCCTGCTCGAAAATCTCCAAGTCCTCGGCGTGCGCGGTCCGCAGGCGGTTGAGGATGTCCAAACCGCGGCGGCCCCGCCCGCGGCGAAGCCGGTCGGAACTGTCGGCGATGGCCTGCAATTCGTTGATGACGAATTTCGGGATAATCATTTTGCCGTCGAAGATGTTGGTTTCGGCCACGTCGGCGATGCGGCCGTCGATGATCACGCTCGTATCCAGCACGCAGGGCCGCACGCCCTTGATTTCCTTGGCGAATTCCACGTAGGGAATGATGAAGCGAAAATCGCTTCGCGTTTGCAGCAGCAAACTGATGCAGGTGTAGCAGATCGCCAAGCCGACCACGAGTTGGATCGGCTTGCGAATCGCCTCGTTGCTGACGATCAGCACCAAGGCCAATCCCAGGACGTAAGTCAAAAAGAGGCCGATGATCATGCCGAAATAGACGGCGGTGATGGATTCCAAATGTTTTTTGCGGATCGCCATATCGAGGGCGATGACGCCGAAGGCGACGGCCATCACTCCCAGAAAAACCGCCCAAAACATCCATTCCGTGTTAAACAAAATGTCGCCGGAGTAGATGATGGAAAGGCCCAGGCCCGCGGCCACGAATACGAAAACGCAACGCAGAATGAGGAGTCCCATTTTTTGCGGCACCGATATCAAGGGTCAATGAAATTGGAGGATATTCCGCAAGCGGTTTGAAATGCGGCAAAAACTTTTTCCAGGAAAAGGTTTGTCGCGCCAATGACCGTGCGGCGTATAATATGTTTCGATAATGAAATCGATAGTATAAATCACCTTCCTCCGGGGTGGAAGGGGGTGCCCCCTGACGAGCCGGAGCACGATCTCATGCTTGGAGAGCGCGTCCGGCTTAGGCGTTGCCCGACAATAAGTTGCCGGAATCGTAGTAGGCACACTCCGTGTGCCGTCCGCGAATTACGGCACACGGAGTGTGCCTACTACAATGGCTTGGCGGGCGTACGTTCTCTCCTTGAAAATCGTCGTCGGTGGATGTCCCCTGCCGAAGACGGCGGTCGTTTGCTTCGCTGGCGTCCTTCTTCAATTATTGATCCGAAAAAGTGGTAGTTGTTGCACAGCCGATTGTCGGGGAGATAAAATCGGCATGAATCGGCGGAAAGAAGCGGAGATAAGGATATCGCGGGATGTTTTTTTTCCGAAAAAAGCATTGTCGCCGCCTCGCCGGTTGCCGCGCATCGCCCGGTGTCGGCATATTTCCGATTAGCCAAAGATTTCCGTTTATTCTCAATAATCACGAATTTCCATGTTTGACGCCACGACTGCCCTGAAAGAACTCGAAAACGCCGCCGCGGAAAAATTGCTCTCGCCCTCGGCCGTGGAAAACATCCGCGACTGGCTGGCCAAACCGTATTTGGCCGATTATGCCCCCCAAGTCGCCGAACATCTGGCTACGGGCAAGTACGCGCAACTCGACGATGCCTTCTGGACCGTGATCCCCTTCGGCACCGGCGGCCGGCGCGGGCGGATGTACCCCATCGGCTGCAACGCCATCAACGAGCGGACCATCGGCGAAAGCGCCCAGGGTTTGGCCGACTACGTGAAGGAGCAGGTGCGAAATAAGCCGCTCTCCTGCGCCATCGCCTACGACACCCGCCACCGCTCCCGCGAGTTCGCCGAGTTGTGCACCGAGATCATGGCCGCGGCGGGCTACACCGTGTATTTTCTCGACGGTTACCGCAGCACGCCGGAACTCTCCTTCGCCGTGCGATTCAAAAAGTGCGATTGCGGCATCATGATTACCGCCAGCCACAATCCGCCCTCCGATAATGCGGTGAAGGTCTATTGGAACACCGGCGGACAACTCCTGCCGCCGCACGACGCCGATTCCATCGCGCAAATGCAAAGCGTTACGAAGATCGAGCGCATCCCCTTCGCCCAAGCAATGGCCGCCGGGAAAATCGTTTATTGTCAAGAGGAAGTCGATGCGGCCTTCATTGCGGCGGTGCTCGAGCAAAGCCTGCCCGGACCGCGGGATATCAAAATCATCTATTCGCCGCTGCACGGGGTCGGCGCATCGGCGGTAATGCCGGTGTTGAAAGCGGCGGGTTTCGCGGACGTGGAGCTTTTCGCGCCGCACGCCGAACCGAATCCCGATTTCCCCAACGTGCCCAAGCACGTGGCCAATCCGGAAAATCCCGCCGTGTTCGACGCGATTATCGCGCGCGCGAAAGAAACCGGCGCGGAGTTGATTCTGGCCACCGATCCCGACTGCGACCGGCTGGGCTGCGCCGTGCCGAAATCCTTTACGGACCGAAATGCCTGGACCACGCTGACCGGCAATCAAGTCGGCGCGCTGTTGACCGATTTTCTGCTCGACGAGAAGAAAAAAGCCGGCACGCTTTCGCCGCGGCATTACCTGGTGAAAACGATCGTTACCACCGAACTCATGCGCCGCATCGCCGACGATTACGGCGTACTGACGGCGGGCAATCTGCTGGTGGGCTTCAAGTACATCGGCGGCGAGATGGACGCCCGCGGACCGGAGCTTTTTGTATTGGGCGCGGAAGAATCCTACGGTTTCCTCGTGGGCGATCACGCGCGGGACAAGGACGCCGCGGTGGCCTCGATGCTCCTTGCCGAGCTTGCCGCCCGCCTGAAGGCCGAAGGCAAAACGCTTGCCGAGAAACTCGACGAGTTGTTCCTCCGCCACGGCTGCCACGGAGAAAGCCAGATCAACGTGCAGATGCCCGGCGAAAAGGGGATGGAAGACATGCTGGCGCTCATGGCCAAGTTCCGATCCGCGCCGCCGCAGAGCCTCGGCGGTTTGAAACTCGTGCGGATGCGCGATTATCTGAATTCGGTGATGCGTACATCCGATGGTAAAAAACAGCCGCTCGAAGGCGATCTCGCCTGCCCCTACGCCGGCGACATGGTCATCCTCGATCTCGAAGGCGGCAATTACGTGGCCGTCCGTCCCTCCGGCACCGAACCGAAAGTCAAATTTTACCTATTCGCCTTCGATACGCCGGAAAAATCGGTCGATCTCGAAGCCGTGAAGCAGCTTCAGGCGGAACGGATGAAGAAATTAGGGGAGGATTTGCGGAAGTTTTCGGGAGTGTAAATGTAGTGTTGGACAAGCGAAGCGAAGTCCCTCCATTACAAAGGCAAATAGTTTTCCCTGTCCCGTTTATTTGCCTCCCCAATCCGGTTTGCCGTAGCAAAAAGAAAAGGCTCATAAGATGTCTTGCACAGAACAACATACCAGGTTACAGGTTCGAATCCTGACGTATATTGAGTTGAGACGGCTTTCGTCTCGAGATCCTCAACCGAGAGTTGAGTGCCGGATCGTCAAGTATCATTGCCTGACGATTGGTTCTTTGGTTTTGGAACGGGATAGCGGAGCGGTCTTTTCGACTGGAAGAGTTCCACCCGCGATTCATGTTGTTTTTTCTTTGGAGGCGGGGCCAGGTGCGCGGCTTCTTTAGCCCATTTGACGGCATTGGCGAAATCGCCGCATTCGGCGTAAGCGCAAGCGAGGGTCGCGCAACTAGTGTAGCTCCGATTCTTGCTTTTTTCGCAGAGTTTTTTGGCAATTTGCACCGCCAGTTTCCCGTTGCGGTATTTTTTGTCTTCGCATGTCGCCAAGAAGACGGCTTTCCCATCGTTGGCGTACCAATCGTCGGGCACGAGCTTGAGATACGCATCGAGTTGTTCCATCGCCAACTTTACGTTTCCGAGCTTATAAGCGGCCTGGCTCCAGGTTAGATGCGGCATGGCAAAGCCGGGATCAAGCTTAATGGCTTTCTGGAAATCGGCCGAGGCCGCTTCGAATTGCCCGATTGCCGAGCGCGATTCGCCGCGTTGATAATACAAGAAACCGTTTTTTGGATTTTTTTCGATGAGCTTGTCGAAATAACCGACGCGGTCGGCGTTTTCGCCCATGGGCGGCGGGGGCGTCGTCAGCTTGCGCACGCGAATGTTGGAAAAACGCGCGCTACCGGCCATCTCGCCGTTGATGCCGGAGGTATTGAGTTCCAAATGGCTTCCCAACGTCATTCCGGGAAAGGCGACCGGCGGATGTTCGGTGCTATGCGGATAGAAACAAAAAGCGCCGTCCCAAGCTTGGATGCGAAAATGGGCCTCGTATTCGAGCTCCTTGAAAACATTATGGTTATTCCCGGGGACGCTGACCCCGGAAAGCCGCCAGCGGGGCGAAAACCAAAACATGCATCCACCCGTTTGGCCGGAACGCTCCCAGGTGTTTCCGATGCCGATGCCGCACTGATAGCCTCTCGAATAATCCAAGCCGGCGATGTCCAACTCCACTTCCAGCGGGCCGGGAAGCGGCACGGTTAGCACCAGGCGGTTCGGTTTCCCGAAGGGCATTTCGTGAGAGATCACCGATTGGGAATCGGCGAATGTCCATTTGCCCGAGCATCGTTCCCACATCGAAAAATGCTCATCGAAGTTTAGATCGATCCAATCCCCCCGATGGAATTTCTCTTGCCAGTCGAGCGCGGTTTTTCGCTGGTTGAAATAAGGTTCGGCTAGTGGCTCCTTCGCCGCTTGGACGGCTTTCTCGAGCAGTTCCCGCGCCGATTTAAGCTTTTCCGTTGTGCCGAGGTCGCCGTCCGCGAAGAGGTCTTCCAATTTGACGACTTCCGCGCGGCCCCCGCCGGTCATCGCATAAACGCGGGCAACCTCGATCGGATCGGTGCAATTGATGAATTGGAAAACGTCTTTTTGAAACTTCTCGCCCAGACGATCGAAAATTTTCCGGGCTTCGTCGTACTTTCGCACTCTCGCCGCCAGCGCGCCGTGGAGCGAGAGGATCCAGTCGGGCGGGCGTCTTTCGAGAGATTCCGCAGAACGGTTCGGCTCTTGCTCCATGCCTTCGAGGATGACTTTCGCCGTTTCGTAAACGCCCTCTTCCAGCCAGATTTCTCCGCGATTGCCGAAATCCGCGTCGAGGAAGTGGAGATACAAGATGAATTTGAAGGGCACGTCGGTGTCGTAACGTTTTGTCGCGGCGCAATCGGCGAGAAACTGCCGGACCTCCGGGTAGCTTCCGCCCCACTTCGGCTGCAAATAGTTCACCACCGCGGGATAGGCCCAATAATAGTCCATTCGTGCCGCTACGGCCCGGTCGAACCACTCGCGCGCCGAGCGGCCGCCAACTCCCGAGCTACCGGCCACCGCGATCATGGCCTCCGCGACATAGGGGACTTTCGGATCCAATTCCCAAGCTTTCGTGAAGTGGTCGGCCGCCTTTTCCATGTTCTCCAGGAACTTGCGCCGATTTTCGGGAGTTACGGTGTTGATGAAACCTTCCCCGCGATGCTCCCATCCGACGAACGCATATTTATAGCCGAGCAGCATGTGTTTCAGCCAGGGGTGGATTTTTTCCGCCTTTTCGGCGGCCTCGAAGATGGCGGGCTGCACTGCCATGCCCACGGGAGATTTCTTCACCCCGCCGGGAAAAATGAGCTCCGAAACGGCGTCCCAGACGAATTTCTGCTCCTGCGGATTGTCAGCGGTCTCCTCGGCAACTTGGAGAAACGCTGGCACGATGGCTTGCATGGCGGCCTGGGCTTCATTTTTCAGGGCGCGGTTCGACGCCGCTTGCAAATACCAATTCGCGCACGCCATGAATCGAATGCTCGCCGGATACCGGTTCGCCTCCATCGCTTGGCAGGCCGACGTCATCAAGGGAACGCTTTCCTTGGTTTTTCCCATGCGGGCCTTCGCCAAACCGACGATCGCAACGAAGAAAGGATCTTTCGCGCCCCGCGCAGACAGTTGATCGCCACGCTTTCCCAATTCCTCCCACGAAGGCGCTTGAGGCATGTAATATGCTTTTTTAAAGTAGCCGTCGAGGAATTGCGCCGTTTCGGCTTGAATGGCTTGTGGATCCTGGGAAAGCTTTTTGTATGCGGCAATGTCTTGTTGATGCCGCGCGTAAAGCTCCGCTCTCCAAGATGCCTCCGTGGGGGCGTTTTTTCCGGCGGGAATCGGCTTGCCCGCACGAACGTCGGAGACACTGAAAACCGTGTTTACCAAGATACAGAAACCAACCACCGCCAGTTGTATTCGCTGCCGCATGACTTGCTCCTTATTGAATGAGGTGTTGAATAGGCGGCCAAAGATCTTCCGCATCATACCTGATGCAGTTGCCGAGCTGCCTCGATCTGATTACAAAGAGTACTGCTCCGCTCGACCTTTGGCGGACATCATTGTAATCCAGATCATGGAATCCGCAATAGGGGTTCTACCCGCCTAGGGCGCAGCCCTGGGAACGGTGCGGTTTTGAAAATCTTTTCGGCCCATGGGCCAACCGTTCACCGGGAATCGAGGCGAAATGCCGGCCCGTTGGGCCGAAGCGGTTCAGTAGCTTTCCATTCCCAGGACGTTGTCCTGGGCTGGGAGAACGCTTGCCCCTTCGGAGCAAAGTGAGAATTGAATCCGTTTCCTATTGCTACCGTCCTGGCAGCCGCGCCGTTCTCGTGATCTGCGGCCGGTCGCCGATGGCGACGCCGATCCAGCCGTCGTCGATGGCGAATTGGCCGACGGTCAGGTCCTTCAGATTGGCGTCGTTGAGAAACCGATCGGGCATGAGCGTTACCCGCTGGCCGCTGGGGAACGCCTTCGAGAAGACGCCGCGGAGCGCGATCTGCGAACCCATGCTCATCGGTCCGCCAATCAGATGAATCGCTCCGTCGCGGGCGAGTTCCGCCAAGCGGCCGTTGATCTCCGGCTTGAAAAATACCTTGACTTGGAAATTCCGCCACTGCCGCGGCTCCTTGCTCAACTCGGCCACCGCGAGCAAGAGGATCACTTGTCCCTCGCGGCATTGCACGGCAATCGCGTTTTTATCGGCGAACGTGATTTTCACGTCTTCGTGTTCGGGATTGATCCGCCAGAAGCCGGGGCGCTGAAAGCGCTGAGAGAACCTCTCGGTAAGTTCCTTGAGGGTGAACGTCTTGCCTTCGAGCTGCAGCCGCCCGAGGGCGTTGTTGAGCATCGATTCGTGAATTTGGAAGCTCGCCAGGCATTCGGCGGGAGCCTGCAGCCGGGGCGTATGGCTGCCCAATTGATCGGCGCCCGCCACGCGGAGCCGCATCGTCAGCCGCTCGGCGGTGGTTTGCGCGTCGAGGATCGTCGGCTCCAAGGACAAATCGACCAGCGGCCCGAAGAGATTCTCGTTCAGTTTATCCACCATTTTCGAAAACTGCTCGAGCACTTCGTTATCGAGGCGTTCCCTGGCCCGGTCGGCCACTTTGCGGCGGGCTTCGCCGTTGGCCGAATCGCGGTACAGGTCGTGCTGGGTCTGCGCGACGCGGCGGGCGATGCCGCCGAAAATCGGGATGCCCTCGAAATCGGTGGTTACGTCGCGGAGCCGCGATTGATGCCGCACGTCAACCTCCGCCGGCAACAAGCGGAAGAAGCCCTTTTTGTTGATTTCCACCTGCTTTTGCGCGGCATACACCGATTCGCTGTCGTTGTAGAACGTCGCCGGACCGCTTGTCGAAGAGGTCGTCGCGGCCACTTCGCCCGTCACTTCCAACGCCATCCGCGCGCGGTCGGGATCGGGAATCAAGCGAATCGCCAAATCCGACGAAGTCAGGCTGCGGCCATGCACCGGCACGCCCAGCACCCGGTCGTGAACGGGCGCGTACTCCGTGTTCGACGCGGGAATCAGCCGGTTGAGCAGCTTCTCGCTGATGGCGACCCGCAAATTCGCGTTGCGATAATAGGCGTCCACGCGGCGGGCCAACTCGCGGTGCGCCGCGTCGGGCGAAACGTTCAGGCTTTGCAGTTCCCGGGCCAATTGCCGGGCATCGCTCATCGATCCCCTCCGTTCGTAACGCTCGATGGTCCGCAGGACGTCGGCGGCGCTCACCGGCTCGGCCGCCCATTGCCGCAATTCCTCGCGCAAGGCGGCAACCTGCGGCCGGTTGATGAATTGCCGCTGCCGATCGGACATCGGCGTCTCCTCGAGCCGTTCGAGCGCCCACTGCGCGATTTGCCGCCGCTTTTCCGCTTCGCGGTCGGACTGCCGCACGGCGCTCTGCTTGAGCGCGTCCAGCAGCAAATACTCGCGCCAATGCCGTCCTTCCGGAGTGCCCGGAAGGGCCGATTCGACGTTCGCCAGGCAGAGCGATAGCCTTCTAGAATCGTTGGCTGCGCTTTCGAGATTATCCAATCGCTCCGAACCGAGTTCGGCCACCGCGCGCCAGATATCCAACCGCCGTTCGAGGGCGTAACCCGCCTTGCGGAGTTTGCGAACCGCATTCCATCCTTCAACCTTCTGCGCGGGAAGAGCCGCTTTTTGGGCCGCGGCCGACATCTGCTCCGCCAAGGCGGACGTTTGTTGCGACAATGCCGCCAACCGCGCGGTTATTTCAACGGCTTCCCGCGAATCGCGGGCCAGCGCGGGGCCTAACCGCTCGACTTGCGCCCGAGTCGCTTCGGTCCAAGCCGCGGTTGCCGGGATTTTCGATAACTCCGCCAACGAATCCAACAAAGCCGTCGGTTGATGCCAATTCCGTTTCGCCGAATCGATGGGCGTTTCGCCGGGAACGATTGTCGGCGAACCGCCGAGGTCTGTCGGTTCGTTGGATTGCATGAGGTCTTTGAGATTCGGTTTGGCCGATTCCGGCAATTGTTGGAGCGATGCCTCGGGCAAATTCGCGATGCGATACGAATTCCCGGACGGGGATGGCGAATTGGTCCGCAATTGACCGGAGGATTGCTCGGAAGAAGGTTGGGCTGTTTTTTCGCTCGCCGATTCGGTTCGAGCCGGGAATAGCGCGGGCATCGCCTCTTCGACTACCGAAGAGGATTCGCTCAAATCGGATAAGGCAATTGCCTCTTGGTTCCTCGCCAAAGACGAGAGAAAAAGACCGAGAAATAACATTAAAAAAGACAAGGACAAGAAACGTAACCGCATAATCATTAGCTTGCTCCATATCATTAGCGCCCGATCAACGAGATAATCCGGTATTCATTAAGATCGGATAGGAGTAAGAATGGAATCCATTCAGAGCTAATGGATTATGCACCAAATGAACAACATAGATAATTTATGAACAATAGATAAAAAAACTCGCAAAATGAAAAGGGAACAATATCACGCAGATCGTTCATCTTTTCGCGGTTTCCATGATGGTATCTTCATGTTCATAGCCGGGCGCGCAACAGCATAAGAATTTGAGGGGATCGTTGCCGGTATTGGTAATCTGATGCATCGCTCCCGGAGGGATGGCAATCGCATCGCCGGGGCCGACGGAGCACGTTTCATCGCCGATTTGCATCAGTCCGTGCCCCTCCAAAATATAGTAAATCTCTTCGGTATTCCGGTGTCGATGCGGAGCGGTGCCGCCCAATGGGGGAAGGCGCGCTTCGGCCAAGGTCTGATTGCGGATGCAGGAATTTCGATGCGCCAACAGCTCGCGGATTTCCGAACCGTCTTTCGTGATGAAAGCAGGAACGCCGTTGATATTCCGGATATGCATGAAGGATGTGGTTGAGAAAGCAAATTATTTTTGATGGTTTAGCCAAATTATTCGCGAAAGCGATTTGTAGAAGCGGCATCTTGCCGCTTTTGCCAAAAATGCGGCAGGATGCCGCATCTACGATGTTTATGAATAATCCCGTTTAGCTCCCGCTTCCACGCCGGAGAAGGTCTTTGGCCTTGGGTCTTTGGCCTTGGGTCTTTGAACCTACGTTTGGATAGAATTGTTCCTTCATCCTTCATACTTTATCCTTCATCCTTCATCCTTTCTCATCACCCCCACTACCGCCGGGGGATACGCCCGCACGTCCCATTCGTCGGGCTGCGGAAGAAGCAAAAAATCGAAACGCTTGTCGGCCTCGACGACAAACACGCTTTTGGGCGGGGCGACGGCAATCATCCCGCCCAAGAGTTCCAGCATTTCCGCAATCCGCTCCACGTAAAAATCGTAGGGCGGTGAGCAAAATACGACCCAAGGATTAGGGCCAAGTTCGGGCCGACGGCGAAACCAGATAAAGGTATTGCCGGGCACGACTTCGGTCGCGCTGCCCACCTCCAAGGCGGCGATATTCTGCTCGATAATCGCCGCCGTGGGATAATGTTGTTCGATGAAGGTTGCGCGCCGGGCGCCGCGACTCAGGGCTTCCAATCCCAAAGCGCCCGTGCCGGCGAAGAGGTCGATGGCGTGGGCGCCCTTGATATCGGTGCCGACGAGGTTGAAAACCGCCTCGCGAAGCCGGTCTTTCATCGGCCGCGTGCGAAGATCGCCGCCATACATCACTTTTCGGCCGCGAAACTTGCCGCCGATGATCCGCAGGCCGGCGACTTCCGTACTACTATCGTTTGGGGTGCGTCGCGCTTGCGGGGACCGGCGCCGTTTATTTTGCGGATCGCGTTGTTTCACCGAAAACTCCTTGCATCGCCCGTTCAATATGGTAACGTATGATTTGGGGATAGGGGATGGGGGAGAGTGGAGAGGGGGAGAGTGGAGAGGGGATAGGGCGGGCAGGAGCTTTTACTCGGTTTTACCGACATGCACGCCAGTAACCGTTGATTCCCTCTATCCTGTCCCCTGTATCCTGTCCCCTGTATCCTGTCCCCTGTATCCTGTCCCCTGTATCCTGTCCCCTCCCATATTCGAAGATTAACCATGCGTTTATTTCTGCGTTTATCGGCGATCATTACCTTGTTTTTCTGCACGTTTCTCGGCGTTCGTGCGGCCGATTCTCCGCCGGCGAAGCCCGGTTCCGCAAAAGCGGCATTCAAGAAAATCCAGGCGGAATTCAACGCCTTGAACGCCGAACTCCGCATCTTGCAGATGGAGTATCGGAAGGCGGCGAAGGAGGACCGGCCCGCGCTCGATAAAAAATGGAGCATACTGTATCCGCGGGGGGAGGCTCTGCAAGCGAAGTATTTTCAAGCCGCCGAAGCGGCCTTTGCCGAATCGCCCAACACCGATCCGGAACTTGTGAAACTCCTCTGGAGCATCTTCGGTTATCGAGCCAATACCGACGACTTCGAGAACGCCGCCCGCGCGGGAAAGCTCTTAATCGATAACGGCAACAGCAATAAACAGGGTTTCGCCTTGGCGGGAGTCGCCGCCGTGGCGGTGGGCGATTTCAAGGCGGCGGCCAACTACTTCAATCAGGCAAAGAAGGCGGGCGCCTTCGATACGCCCCCCTCCCCGAAAGACAAACACATGGAGAGCGCCGTCGCCTTTTGGCAGAATCTCGCCGCGCTCGAGCAGAACTGGGAGAAAGAGCAAAAAATCCGCGCGGCGGAAGCCAAGGCCGACGACTTGCCCCGCGTATTGATCAAAACCGAGAAGGGCGACGTCGTCGTCGAGCTTTTCGAAAACGAAGCTCCTAACACCGTGGCGAATTTCATTACTCTGGCCGAGAAGGGATACTATAACGGAACGCCTTTCCATCGCGTACTGCCGTGTTTCATGGCCCAAGGCGGCGATCCCACGGGCACCGGCTCCGGCGGGCCGGGCTACAGCATCCCCGATGAAGTGTCGAATCCCAATCGCCGCAATCATTTCCGCGGCTCGCTGAGCATGGCCAAATCGGATCAACCCGATTCCGGCGGTTCGCAATTCTTCCTCTGTTTCGTACCCACCACGTATCTGGACGGCAAGCATACGGTCTTCGGCCGCGTCGTCAGCGGCATCGACGTGCTCTCGAAAATCAAGCGCTGCGATCCCGACGATCCCAATCGGCCCGATCCCGATAAAATCCTCGAAATGAAAGTTCTCCGCAAGCGGGATCACGAATACAAGGTGAAGAAGACGGGCGAGTGAGCGTTCCCGAATACGCCGCAACATGCCATGCGTTATTTGCGAGACACAACACTAGCTCGGATATCTCACCACGGAGACACGGAGGACACGGAGTTTTTTTACTTGCGTGGTCGAAAAATCGAATTATTCGGACGTTAAAAATAGAAATATTTAATTCACACTCCGTCGGTGTTTCCATCGCGAAAAATCCCCATCAATCCTGCTTCTCCGTGTCTCCGTGGTGAATTATTGTGAGAAATGCGGGCTAGCGCTCCCTTCGCGCTCGAACCATCTTTTCCAACGCGAAATGCGCTCGGCGGTCGAAGCGGGTGGTTGGCCGGCGGGCTGGGAGATATCTTCGCCCGCCACTTGCGGAAGACTCATCAAGGCGGACCGGGATACGTCGGCTTTATCGCTCAGAAGATGGATGAGGATCGGGAGGAACGCCGGATCGGGAAATTCTCCCATCGCGCGGGCGGCGCGGGCGCGAATGAGCGGATCGCCGCTATGAGCCAAGCGCTCCAAGGCCGGTTTGCCGGCGGCGTCGTTCAATTGCATTAGCGTCGTTGCCGCCGCCAGTTGTATTTCGTCGCTCGGCGAATTGAGCAGGCGTTTGATCGGGGCCGGATCGTCCATCCCGCCTGCTCCCAAGGCTTCCAAGGCGGCGCAAACCACCAAAGGTTGCGAATCTTCCAATGCCGGTAAAAGCAGGGACGCGTGCCGCCGGTCGGGATGCGCAGCCATAAGCATACATGCCCGCCGCCGCACTTCGCAAGCGGGATGCCCCAAAGCGGCGCAGGCCAGAGTTGCGGCTTCATCGCCATTTTCGTTTGATATCGCCCGCAAGATGCTTAACCAGACCAAGTCGTCGCTCTCCGCCGCCATGAGTTGCGCCAAGCGATCCAAGGCCAGGCGGTCGAAAGCCGGTTGGACGGACGATTGTTTCGCGGCGAGCGACTGCAATTCTTCGGCGGCGCGGCGACGCTCGCTCAAATCGCGCGACGCGAGCCGATCCAACAAGGAATAAACCGGATTTAACCGGGGTAAAACTTCGCGATAGACCGTTTCCGGCAGAGTTCGCTTCCGCTCGAATCGCAACTCTTCGAGTACGTCGATCAATCCAGGGCCGTAGGAAATCAACGCGCGTACGTCGCCGGACGCCAGCATCGATTCGACATTTGCGATCGCTTGCGGGGAGACCGCCCGCCGCTCGTGCCGCGGGGAGAAGAGCGATTCGAGCCCGCTCGCGCGAATGACGCCGAATCGGCTGCCGTATTGCAATTCGAGGTCGCGCAGGATTTTAGCGCGGCGTTCGGCGGGACCGTCGGCGGGGAACTCCGCGGCGGGCGGCCACCATTCGGCAAGCTGTTCGGCCGCCGCTTTTCGAGCCGCGAGGACCGACTTGCCCATCGCCGCGAGCATCACCGGGCCGGAACGCGCCCGGGGCCACCTTTTCAGGGCCAGGACCGCGGCCAATTGCACTTCCGCGCTGGGATCGTCGAGGAGTTTTTCCGCCGACGCCGCGCAGGCAGCGCTGGGAAATATGGTAAGCGCGCGGGCGGCTCCCAAGCGCACCCGCCACGACTTGTCGCCGACGGCTTCGAGAATCTGCTGCTCGGCGCGCATCGCCGCGAACGCTTTGACCGCTTCGGCGCGAACGCCGTCGGAACGGTCCCGATATTGTTCCTTGAGGATCGACAGCGCTTCCTCGCCGCCCAGTTTGCCCAAGCCGGCGATGGCGGCCCGCCGCACGGTGAAATTGGCGTCGTTCAGGCCGCGCCGCAAATAATCGAGCGTTTGCGGATGTTTTTGCGCGACGAACGCCGCCAGCGCCGCGGCGCGGACGCGCGCGTCGCCGTCGGTCCGCAGATCGGCCGCCTCCTGGGGCAATTTCCCGCTCTTGCTCGCCGACCACGCGACGAGCGCCTCCTCGCGAACCTCGGCCCGCGGGCTTTTCAATGCGGATACGAACCGTTCGTCGTCGGTCGCGTCGATCGACAGGGCCAGACTGCGGAGCAATTCCAGATGCAATTCGGAAACGTAAGACGCGGCCGATTTTGGGGAATAGCGGCCGTATCGATCGATCAATTTCCGAAGATCGGGAACGGCTTCGTTTCCTTCCGGCCAAGCCGAGGAAGGCTCGTTGAGGCATCCCAGCGCTTCCGCCGCCGCGCAGCGCATGGGCAGCGGCAATGTCGGCGTTTGAACCGCCTTGCTCAGTGTCGGGATGGTCCGTTTGTCGCCCCAGCGGCCCAGCGCGATCGCCGCGTTGAAAGCCGCCTTCGGGTCGCGATCGGCGAGCAGTTTCGCCAAGTTCGGACGTTGCTCGACCGGCTGCGCGAGCGCCGCCTCCAGTTTCGGATAGCGCCAGCGAAACGGCGATTCGGGATCGACGGCTCGAATCCACACGCAGCGCTCGATGCCTTGGGCGTCTTTCTCGGCAACTCGCGCGAAAACGGCCCGATCGTCATTGGCAAGCGCAGCGGGATCGGCAAATTGATCTTCCTTGCGTCCCTCGGCTTTTTGCGCCGATCGCACGGAGGGACCGTCCCAGCCGAAGCCCAAACCGTTGCACCCGGCCAGCGCCGGGAACAGAGCGAGTCCCAGCGTGAGCATGGCTACGTCCGTGTATCGCCTGAAGGAGAACATTTGAATGGCAAATCCGTTTGCCGGGGGATGTTGTAGGACAGGTTTCCAACCTGTCGTCCGACGATGGGCGAAGAATCCTACTACTAATAAATCCGATGACAGGTTGGAAACCTGTCCTACATTAAAAAAATCATCCCAGTTTTTTCGGCGCTTCTTCCACTGCTTTTTTGACGTCCTCGTCGGTCGATTCTTCGTTGTCGAGCACGGGGAGCAATTCCTTGGTGAGGTATTTTTGCAGATCGGCGATTCTTCTGTCCACGGCCTGGACTTTCAGGGATTTCACGCCCTTGGTCGCGTCGCCCAATCCCGCGACGACTGCGCCCAAGTAGGCTTTCATCAGCCGCCGGGAAATGGTTTCGTTTTTCTCCTTGACGTTTTTCAACTCCGAGTCGCAACCGTCCTTCATCAATTGCACGAGATCCGCGATCAACTGGTTCGCGTTCAAGCCGGCCGCATTCGCCAGATTGATTTGCCCCAAGGCGTCGGCGGCGATAAACCGCAATTTCAGCGCCGCCGCTTTGTCCGCGATGATCTTTTGCAATAGATTGACGACGGCATTGCCTTGGCCGGGCGATTGCAAATAACCGAGCAGTTCGACGGCCCGCTCCCGCATCCAGGCCTTGCCGACGTCGGAATCCTCGACCGTCGCCAGCTTGAGCGCCGCCGCGGCGATCTTCGGATCTTTCACGCCCAATGCCACGTGGCGCTTGATGCCGACGAGCGCCGCGATCTTCACGGAATCCAATTGCTGGGCGTCGTCGATCGCATCGAGCAGCAAGGCCAGGGCCGCCGGCAAGGGCGCGGGAGAACTTCCTTCGGTCGCGTTCAGATCGCCGATCGCCAGCATGGCGTTGAACAGAAAGACCGGGTGGTATTTCCGGTTCTTGATTTTCTTGCCCAGGACATCCATGACCAATTCGTTCAAACGGTCGTGAACCTGCCCGGACCTGGAGCGAATGCAATTATTCTTCAGCTCCTTGCGCATCGTGTGCAGGCTGGGGAAATTCTTTTTCTGCGTCCAGCGTTTGAATTCATAGTTCTCGAAATAGTCGTCGAACAATTGCTTTTCGGCCGGGGTTCCAAACCTCCCGCTCTGGATAATCGGCCTGATCGCCGTATAGTTGTTTTTAAGCGCTTCGTTCGGCGCATCTTCGAGGTGCCCTTGGCTATCCGCGGCTGCTCCCGCGGCGGGCGGAGTCGGCGGGACACGATTTTCGGCCTCTTGGGCAGAAGAGAAGAGTACCGCCGTTCCCGCAAAAAGAGGCGCAAAAGCACAATGAAAAGCTATTCTTAAGAAACTGTTTGCGCTGAAATTTGAATAAAACATGAAAAAACCGTGTTTAAGGTGGGATTTGCCCTAAAATATCTCACTCTCCTTATAGGCTACCAAGAATTGCGGACTTGTGTCAAGTTGAACCGGGGAGGTGGGGTAAACCGTGCTAAATAAACAAAAGGCGCGGTCCGCAAGGACGAGATCGGCTTAAAACGTAATCCGATCAGAAATAACGCCATAAGTATCGATCACGTAACGACTTATGATTATCGCCCCCGATCGAGGACAGGTTTTCCACCTGTCGTCCGACACCAAAGAATTTGAATTTAATGAGACAGGTTGGAAACCTGTCCTACTTTGAAGCCTGCCTACCGTGAGAGAATATCAGTACTCTTGCGCATGAGGCAAATCGGTCAAGAACTTGCGTATTTTTTCGTGGAAACTCATCGGCAGGCGGTCGTTGTGGTCGTGGCGTTCGGAAACGACGAATTCTTTCGGTTCGTTGGCGGCATCGAATAGTTTTTTGCCGAATTCGAAGGGGACGATTCCGTCGGTCCGGCCGTGAAATTGCAGGAGCGGACCGCGATAATTGGGGATTTTGCTTACCGAATCGAGCCGCGTTCGCATCAACAGTCGGACGGGAAAGAACGGATGATGGTAAGCCGCCACGTCGGGCAGGCTGCTAAACGTGCTGATCAGCACCAGCGCTCGCGCGCCGTCGGCCGCGGCCAAATCGACGGCCGCGCCGCCGCCGAGCGATTCGCCCATCAGCACGATGTCTTTTTCCGCCAGATTTTCCTTTTTCGCCAGCCAGGCGCGAGCGGCGCGGGCGTCGGACAAGATGCCTTTTTCACTCGGTTTGCCGGCGCTCCGCCCGTAGCCGCGGTAATCGAGAATCAGCACCGCAGCGCCGACGACATCGTGCAGCCGTTCCAAGATCGCCGCGCGATCGGTAATGTTGCCGGCATTGCCGTGCAGAAAGAGCACGGTCGCCGTCGGCTTCTCGCAGGGCACGTACCAGCCGTGCAATTTTGTGCCGTCGGCGGCCTGAAATTCGGCGTCTTCGAAGTTCAAGCCCGATGCCTCCCAATTGCCTTCGGGATATTTCGACGGAAAGAAAATCATCGATTCTTCGAGAAACATGAGCATCACCACCATGAGGAGATAGGTAACCGCAAAGGTTCCGAAAACGATTTTCAGCCAGCGGAGGGTCTTTTTCATGGAAGGGATTGGGAGCCAGGGACTAGGGGCTAGGGACTAGAGGCAGGGCTTTGTAGCTAGCAGTGCTATCACATGGAAATACGGTGTTTTTCCGAGCGTTTTGAGTGTTTTTGTTTTGATTTTCGCCTATCCGCGATGCTGTTTCGTTCAGATACGGTTGGTGTAGTCATCGCCTTCCTCGACCGAAACATCCGAAAACAAGCGATTTTTGTCGCGCACTTTACCAAGTTTCACTAGTGTCAATTAAACACATCTACAAAGCCCTGGGACTAGAGGTTGATTATTCAATACGTTTTCTCTAGCCCCTAGTCCCTAATCCCTATTTTCATCTCATTATCAAGAAACGCAACGGCCTCGCGGGAAGAACCGCCGCGAGGCCGTTTTCGGACAGGGTTCGCGCCATTCGATCAGCGGAACTTGTAGTTCGGATTTTTCACGTCGAAGTCGGCGTCGGTGAAGCCGTTGTTCAGCTTCAAATTCATGTACGTGTATTCCTCGAGGAGGTCGGCCGGAGTGCCCTTTTCCTTGGGCCAATCGTAAGATTCGTAGCGGATGGGCAGGTTCAACTCGTCGTCCACGAAGATCCGCGCTTCGTAGAAGAGGAAGTTCCGCCGCGGCACGGGATGCTTCACCTGGATGCACGTGCAGACGCGGTCGCCGCTCTCCTGCTTGATCTTCGCATTCTTGAAGAACTTCACTTCGCACTCGCCGTACTTGATGTCCTGCTCGGCGACCTGCACCAGGCGCCGCGTCAGGTTGAGGATGCCCAATTCGGTGAGCGGATAACGCTGGCCTTCCATGGCGATGGGGCCGTCGGGCGGAATCGAGACCGTGCCGAAGAGCTTGTCTCTCACGCCCACGGTGTGCGCCCACATTTTGCCGTCGTTCTTGCCGTCGATGTAAATGACTTCCTGTCCTTTGACTTTGGCGGGAGCGATGAAGTACATATAGACGCTGAACGGTTTGTGCCGCACCTTCACGTACATGTGCTGAAATTCGCCGAGTTTGCCGTCGAGCCGTTCGCGCTTGACCAACGTGGCGGAGTAGTCGGAGAGTTTCTCGATATTGCCCATGCCGTCGTTTGCCCAGTTCAGCGCGGGCGTGAGCGGATGTTCGTTGGCGGCCGCCGCGCTCAACTGCGGCGCCACCGCTTGCGAAGACAAGTCGGCCCGCTCCGCCACTTTTAGCGGCGGGCGTTCGCCGGGATTCGGCGCGCTGGCCGCGGGCGATTGCGCGAAGACGATGGCCGTGAGCAGGGAACCGACCGCTAGCGCGGGCAGCACCTTGCGACAAATCGAACTCAAGCGAAGCATGAAAAATCCTCCCTGTCTGGCATCGAGGCGAGAAGCCTTAAGACCTCTTATTACAATCGGCCGAGCGATGCGCGTTAGTACCTTCCGTGAATAACGATGTAGGGTGGGACATGCGCAGTGCAGTCCCACCGGCATTTTTCTAAGGACGAATGGCGGGACTGCACTGCGTTGGTCCCACCTGAATTAGCACGCCAATTCGTTCGCGAGTTCCGATTCCTACAATATATCCACTTGTTCGTTATCGCAAATCTCGGGTTGGAGTATTACAATGTTTCCGATTGCAGGGTCGGTTTGCCCAATCGATTCATAAAACCCGACCGGACAATCCGACGAAACTTCCGTCAATAACGCTATTTTACCTATTTCTCCCCGGGTTGAGGAGAGCATTTTTTCAAGACGAACAATATCGTGCCGGGATCGGGGACGATCCGGCCCGCTTCTTCGGGGGTGGAAATGCCCCGGCTTGCTTTTAAGGAGGTAAATTACTTGAAATCGACCATTATCGATATTACGTCGATCATCTCGTTTCCGTTTGAAGAAAATTCTTTCGTGGTTCGACTTCCTTCCAGAAAAGAGTGCTTGGTGGTCGATCCCGGTCTGGAACCGGAAAAGATTATAGGGTATTTGGATAAAATGGGCATAGAGCTGGCGGCCATCCTGATTACCCACGGCCACAGCGATCATATCGCAGGCAACGAGGCATTAAAAGAACGCTGGCCGGAATGTCCAATAGTCATCGGGAAAGTCGAATCCTCCAAACTTATTGATCCCCGCCTAAATCTCTCGGCGATGTTCGGCTTGCCGATGACCAGCCCGCCCGCCGACGTAACCGTTGTAGAGGGCGATGTTTACGAAGCGGCGGGCTTTCGCGTGAAGATCCTTGAAATACCCGGCCACTCGGCAGGGCACGTGGTATTTCAAATCGAAGATTGCGCGCCGCCCATTATTTTCGTGGGCGACGTTATTTTCGCCGGCAGCGCGGGCCGCACCGATTTTCCCGACGGCGATTTCAAGCAACTTGCTCAAGGAATCCGTGAAAAACTTTTCACTCTGCCCGACGACGCCATTCTTTATCCCGGTCATGGGTCATGCACCACGGTTGGGAAAGAAAAACGGACGAATCCGTTCGTCGGCGGCCAGTAGCGCAACTGAATGCCGTTCGATTGGTGGTAGCCAATTTGGATTTCATTTTGATTCCTATTCAGGTTCATGGCTTGTTTACCGGCTATCCGGGATTATTCATAAACATCGTAGATGCGGCATCCTGCCGCATTTTAGGCAAAAGCGGCAAGGTGCCGCTTCTACAAATCGCTTTTATGAATAATACGGGCTATAGGACTCATGCTTATTGCTGGAATGTCTAGCTCGAAATTTATTATCCTAAGTTCTTATCTATCAATTGATTAAGTAAAAAAAGTTGATTCATTGATAGGGATTGTGCGTATCATTCCGTGTCTCGTTTTTCGTGCTTGGCACACTTTTTAACAACTCGTTTATCGAGTTTGAGAAGCTCAAGGAGACATGGAGATATATCGATGGGAAAATTTCAGTTTTTAGGGAAGAAGAGGATTACCGTTTTGGTAATCTTCGGAGCGCTGGGACTTTTCACCCAGCAAGCCTTCGGTCAAAACCAAGGCGGAAGGACGACGCGGGGCAATTCGTCGTCCTCGCAGAAGAAGCCCAACATCCTCATCATCTGGGGCGATGACATCGGGTGGTTCAATCCGAGCTGTTACAACTCTGGGGTAATGGGCTATCGTACGCCGAATATCGACCGGTTGGCGAATGCGGGCGCGCGGTTTACCGATTGGTATGGCCAGCAAAGCTGCACCGCGGGCCGGGCGTGCTTCATCACTGGCCAGAGCGGATTCCGCACCGGCCTGCTCAAGGTTGGCCTGCCCGGCGCCAAGGAAGGGCTGCAGGACCGCGACGTGACACTTGCGCAGTTGCTCAAAGTGCAAGGCTATATGACCGCCCAGTTTGGCAAGAATCATCTTGGAGACCGCGACGAGCATCTTCCGACTGCCCACGGCTTTGACGAGTTCATGGGCTCGCTCTACCACCTCAACGCCGAGGAGGAGCCGGAGAACGCCGACTACTTCAAGGATCCGGCGTTAATTAAAAAGTACAACACGCGCGGCGTGCTCCACACCTGGGCGAACCCGGACGGCACGCAGAAGATCGAGCTCACCGGTCCGCTTACCAAGAAGCGCATGGAGATGATCGACGAGGAAGTCACCAAAATCTCGCTGGAATACATGGAGAGGGCGAAAAAGGCCGACAAGCCGTTCTTTCTCTGGTGGAACTCAACCCGCATGCACATAAACACACACCTCAAGAAGGAGAGCGAAGGCAAAACCGGCCTGGGCATCTACCCTGACGGCATGGTCGAGCACGACACGATGGTCGGCCAGTTGCTCGACAAGCTTAAGGAGCTCGGCCTCGAAGACAACACCATTGTCATGTATTCCACCGACAATGGCGCGGAGGAGTTCTCTTGGCCCGACGGCGGCACGACACCGTTCCGCGGCGAGAAGGCCACCAACTGGGAGGGCGGCTATCGCGTACCCTGCGTCATCCGCTGGCCCGGCGTCATCAAGCCCGGCACCGTCAACAACGACATCTTCTCCCATGAAGACATGCTGCCAACGCTAATGGCCGCCGCAGGTGTGCCCGATGTGAAGGAGCAGTTGCTCAAGGGCATGAAAGTCGGCGGCAAGACCTTCAAGGTCCACCTCGACGGCTATAACATTACCGATGCGCTCGCGGGCAAGTCGCCCGACCCGCGCCATGAGTTCTTCTACTTCAACGACGATGGTTCGCTGGTGGGCCTGCGCTACGACCAGTGGAAAATCGTCTTCGCCGAGCAACGCGCAGAAGGCTTCGATGTCTGGCAGGAGCCGTTCGTGCCTTTGCGCCTGCCGAAGATATTCAATCTGCGCTCTGATCCGTTTGAAAAGGGCGACCAACTCGGCATCGGTTACGCGCGCTGGCGGCTCGACCGTACTTTTCTCCTGGTGCCGGCACAGCAATACATCGGCGGGTTCCTGGCAACGTTCAAGGACTTTCCGCCGAGCCAAAAGGCCGGCAGCTTCTCGCTCAACCAGGTGCTGGAGACACTTCAGAGAAGCGGTGATAGGTAAGACCGCACCGGATGAAACACTGAATCAATCCAACGGGCCGTCCCGCTCGTAGCGGGTCGTCCCCTAGCCAGTAGCGTGAAGAATCGTTATCTTTCTTGACCGGGAAGAAAAACAAATCGTAACCGTTCACAGGGGACTGTCCCGATTTTCGCGGCGCAAAAGATTATGGTGCTCTAAAAGTGCTCAATCGCCGCGAAAATGGGACTGTCCCCCTCGCGCCGCGGGAAGGGGACAGGTCCATGTTTTCGGCCTACCGTTTGTCCCAAAATACGTTTTCACGCCGAAAAATGGACCAGTCCCCGACCGGGGCGTGAACGCTTAGTACCTGTCCAGTAACAAGACCGCGTTTTGTTCAATGCGGGCACGGTTTGGTTGGCGATTCTACGAGGCGGGAGCCTCGCGGACATTGCGTTCCCAGGCGGGAGCCTGGGAACGAGAAAATCGCGGAGTTGTTGTTGGACAGGTACTTACAACAAATCGACCTTCATTTCATAGTCGAAAAGGAGATTCGCCGTGTTACAAACATCCGAAACGATGCTCGCCTGGTTGAAAAAAGTATTGGGATTCGACGCCAACCATCCCAAATTGCCGCTGGAGAAGTATTTAACGGCCATCCCCCGCATGGAATGCTTGGGAAAATTGCCGAGTGGGACGGCCGTGCTGATCCGCGGCGATGTCGATGCCAAGCCCGGTGCGACGGTGGGCGAGGGGGATATCCGTCTGCGTTCGATGAAAGACACGCTTCAATTCTGCCGCGAAAAGGGTTGGAAGACCGTAGTTTTCGGCCATATCGGACGGGAACCGGAAAAGTCGCTCGCCAAGGTTGCCGCGCGGATCGGCGACATCTTATGCTGCAAGGTCGCGTTCATTGAGGATTGGCTCGATCAGGGCACGATTACGATCAAGGACGAAGCCGCGAAGGCGATTGCCGAGGCCGCGCCGGGCAGCATCTTCGTGCTGCAAAACACGCGAAAATACGAAATCGAGCGCGTGCTGTGGAAGGCCAAGGAAGCCGATCTGCCGAAATTGGCTGCGAATCTGGCGAAACTGGCCAACGAATTCGCCGAAAAGGTGGCAAAAGTCTATATTCACGAGGCGTTTTCGGCCGGCAGTTTGGACTCTTCGAGCATGGCCGTCCCGGCGGCGATGGACATGGTCGCCCTGGGCAAGTACGAGGCCGATCAATTCACCGGCCCCTTGACCGACTGCATGAACGCGCAGATCGTGATCTTTAGCGGCTTGAAGATCGACAAGCTCGACGATCTCGAGGCGATGATCGCGCGGGGCAAAATTCGCAAAATCCTCACTGCCGGCTCGTTGGCGATGTGCCTGAAGAAAGCGGCGGCCGAACTGGAGGGCAAGGATTTCCATATCGGGCTGTCGGAAGACCCGGCTCACAAGGACAAGCCGTATTACATTCCCCGCGAGCGGATCGAACAGGCCAAGAACATGATTAGCGAAGGCCGCGCGAAGGGCATCGAGTTCATCCTGCCCGTCGATTCCGTGCTGCAAGACGGCCGGGTGTCGGAAAGCATCGGGCCGGGCAATCAGCAGTTCGACGTGGGACCGGCCTCGAGCAAGTTGTATGCCGAGAAGGTGGGCGAATTCATCGCCGCGCACCAGAACGACGCCGCCGCGGTGACGGTTTTCCACAACGGCGTGTTCGGCATGTTCGAGGATCCGCGGTTCGAGGAAGGCACGAAACAGTTCACGCAGCAACTCAAACGCATGAAAGACGCCGGCTTCAAGGTTTATGTGGGCGGCGGCGAGGGGGGAGCGGCCGTGGAAAAATATGGCCAAGCCGATTGGATCACCTATTGCTTCACCGCCGGCGGCACGGTCTTAAATGCCCTGGGCAGCGAGCCGGTGCCGTATCTCGTCGCCTTGAAAGCCGCCGCCGAAGCGATGGGGCCGAAACCGCACGCATGAGGAGGGGATAGGGGATAGGGAATAGGGGATAGGGAATAGGGGATAGGGATTTGACTTCACTTGCCAGTGTCGTCACAATCGTCAATCGCGTAATAGCCGAAAAGCCCGTCAGTAACGGAACGCGGAAATTGCGTCTTTTATGAGAAATGGGTTGTCTGGTTAAGGAATTCGAGGTAGCTGCGACGATAGCAGAACTTAGATTGGACCTAAACCCCCCACTTACGCCATTTAGCGTGCGTATCCCACACGGTCTTTCCTAACAGGAGTACCAGACATGTACCGTCGTATTTTGTTGCCGGCGCTGGCGATTGCCGCGATGATTGCAATCACCACCGCCAACAACGCGAAGGCTGGCCTGCTTGGCGGTTGTTGCGAAGCAGTGAAGGCTTGCGCCCCGGCCGCTTGCGAGCCGGCTTGCGCCCCTGCTTGCGAACCCGCCACCTGCTTGCCGAAGCGTTGCCACAAAGAGCGCTGCTGCCGCGTTCGGAACTGCCGCCCGAAGAGCTGCTGCCCGACCCCGTGCTGCGAAGAAGTGAAGGTCTGCGAAGCGCCGAAGGTTTGCGCCGCCCCGGCTTGCTGCGAACCGACCTGCTGCAAAGAGCGTTGCCGCAAGGAGCGTTGCCGCAAGGTTCGTAGCTGCCGTCCGAAGGCTTGCTGCGCTCCCGTGGCTTGCTGCGAAGCCCCCAAGGCTTGCGAAGAAGTGAAGCCTTGCGCGCCGGCTTGCGAAGCTCCCAAGTGCTGCGAACCGGCTTGCTGCAAAGAGCGCTGCTGCAAAGAGCGCTGCCGCAAGGCTCGCTGCTGCCGTCCGAAGAGCTGCCGCCCCGTGGCCTGCTGCGAAGCCCCCAAGGCTTGCGAGCCGGTTTGCTGCGAGAAGGTACGCTGCTGCAAAGAGCGCTGCCATAAGGAACGCTGCTGCAAAGAGCGTTGCTGCAAAGTTCGTAGCTGCCGCCCGAAGGCCTGCTGCGCCCCGGCTTGCTGCGAAGCCCCCAAGGCTTGCGCCCCGGCCGGCTGCAACTAAGCTTGCCTGAGAGTCGCTCGGATGCTTTCTCGATTCCAGTCCGAAGCACTCGCGAATGAATCAACGAGCGGTCCGGCGATTTCTTGCCGGACCGCTCGAATGGTTTCTTGGGACTCGCTCAACGACATCGCCTGCTCCTGGAAAAAATGTCAGCGTTCATACCCCGGTCGGGGATTGGTCCATTTTTCGGCGGGATAACGTACTTTGCGCCGCGGCGCGAGGGGGACAGTCCCATTTTCGCGGCGATTAAGCATTTTTACGGCACCATCATCTTTTGCGCCGCGAAAATCGGGACAGTCCCCTGTGAACGGTTACGAAAAAATGATTTGGCGGTTTATCCGATTTCCGATGCGGAAAAATTGACAGCGTTCGATGAATCGGGTATTTTATGACTTAAATGATCGACATGCTCCAGATCGCACTCAAGCCACCACGATTCGCATGATATTTTCCCGTAAAATCGATCCCTTTTTCATCGGCGCGGCGTTGGCCTGCGTTTTGACGTTCGCGGGGGCGACGCTCGCACGGGACGCATCGAATCTCTCCCAGAAATCCTCCGATGAGGCCAAATCGGCCGCGAAAGCGAAAGTGAGCGTGAATCGCCCGAAAGATACGACCGCCCCCGCGCGAAATCCGCCGAAAAACGCGCTCCAAAAGGCGGGCAAATCGGCGCGTGAAAAATCGGACCCCGAGCAGGCCGAGAGGGAACGCCGGGAATTCCTGAAAAAAACCGGCATTCTGCTCTGGCCCGAACTGTCCGACGAGCAACAGCAAGCCTTCGTGAAAAAGCAGAAAGAGCATCTTGAGGAAGTGCGGAAAAAAGTTCCCGCCGGCGCGCTTCAGCTTTACGAGACCGACTTCTTTCTGTTTTTCAGCGACATCGCGCCGATGTACGCGAAGCTGTATGTGCCGTACTTGGACGCCATGTACCGGGACCTTTGCAAGGCCTTCGGGCTGGATCCCAAGAAGAATATCTTCCAAGGCAAGTGCCTGGTGATCGCCTTCGCCCAGGAGGCGAGTTTCCAGCAGTACGAGACCATCTTTTTCAAGGAAGCCAAGCCCGGCGCGCAGGGGCTGTGCCATTGCAATAGCAACGGCGAAGTGATTATGGCCTGTTTCGCCGGATTGGATACCCTTTACTTCGCCTCGGTGATGGTGCATGAGACCTCGCACGGCTTCATGTTTCGCTACAAGTCGAACAAGCAGATCCCCAATTGGCTGAACGAAGGGGCCGCGGAGTGGATCGCCAAGCACGTGGTAACGCGCGATCGGGCGATTCCGCGGAAGATCCAGAAATCGCTCGCCCAGATGCGGCAGACCGGGAGCATGGGCGGCAATTTCTTCTCCGCCGAACACATCGAGAAGTGGCAATACGGCCTGGCCGCCCACCTGACGGAATTTCTCTTGCAGTATAACGCCCAGGGCTACAAGCGGATGATCGACGACATCAAGCTCGGAAAATCCTGGCGGGATGCCCTCCAAGACGCCTATCGATTGACTCCCGAAGAGTTGGCGCGGAATTATGGAATTTGGATCGGCTTGCCGATGCTTGCGCCGTAAGCGCATGCGGTGTGCCGCCTTGCTCGCGGAATCCTATCCTTGCGCTCCCAACAGCCACGCCAGCAAGCCTTTCTGGGCGTGCATGCGGTTGGCGGCTTGCTGGACGACCACGCTTTGCCGGCCGTCGAGCACTTCGTCGGTTACTTCCTCGCCGCGATGGGCGGGCAGGCAGTGCATGAAGAACGCCCCGCGCTGCGCATGCGACATCAATTTCGCATTTACCTGATATGCCGCGAAGGCCTTGTGCCGGACCTCTTTTTCCTGCTCGAATCCCATGCTCGCCCAGATGTCGGTGTAGATCGCCACCGCGTCGCGGACCGCCTCGACGGGGTCTTCGGTTACGGTCAGATCGAGCGCGGGCGAGTTCTTTTCGATCCACGCCAATTCACCGGCGTTCCATTGGTACTTTTTCGGCGTGGCCATGACCAAACGGAGTCCCAATTTGCCGCAGCCAACGGCCAGACAGCGGGCGACGTTGTTCGCGTCGCCGATCCAGGCCACGGTGTGTCCTTCGAACTTGCCCACCAGTTCGCGGATCGTGAACAGATCGGCGAGCGCTTGGCAGGGATGGCCGAAATCGGTCAGCCCGTTGATGACCGAGCAGGAGCTATGCTCGGCCACCTGGGCCACGGTCTTGTGCTTGTTGGCGCGGATCGCAATCACATCGACGTACTCGCTCAGTACGCGGCCGAAATCGGCGAGGCTTTCGCGCCCCTTGCCGAAACCGGTGTCGCCGCCGAGAAACATCGCGGAACCGCCCAGGTGGGCCATCGCCGCCTCGAAACTCGCCCGCGTCCGCAGCGAGGGTTTTTCGAACAACAACGCCATCACCCGGCCTGGCAGCAGCGGCTCCCGCAAGCCCGCCGCGGATTTGGCCTTCAGGTCCTCGGAAATGGAGAAGATGCGTTCGATTTCGATCGCGGTCAGATCGGCGAGCGTAAGTAGGTGTCGCATCGGAGCAGGGGATAGGGGATAGGGGATAGGGGATAGGGGATGGGGGATGGGGGATGGGGGATGGGGCGGGATTCTTACTTGTTCCCTGTCCCCTGTATCCTGTTCCCTGTCCCCTTTCACACGCTCTGCGCCATTTTCTTCAGCACCGCCCCGAGGATATCCAAACCTTCGTGGGCTTGCTCGTCGGTGAGGGTCATGGCGGGGAGCAGGCGGATGACGGTGCCGTGGGTGCAGTTGATCAAAAGTTTTTGCTCGAGGCACGCGCGGACGGCCGGTGCGCCATCGATCGAAAGTTCCGCGCCGATCATCACGCCCCGCACGCGGACGTCGCGGATCAGGTCGCACTCCTGCTTCAGAGTATCGAGCCGGGCGCGGAACAAATCGCCGAGTTTTTTCGCGCGTTGCAGCAGGTTTTCGCGCTCGATCATATCGAGGGTGGCGATGCCCGCGACGGCCGCGACGGCGTTGCCGCCGAACGTGCAGGCGTGCATGCCCGGTCGCAGGCTTTTGGCGATCTCCGGCGTGGTGAGCATGGCCCCGCCGGCGATGCCGCCGCAGATTGCCTTCGAGAGCGTCATCACGTCGGGCGTTACGCCGACCGTCTGATAGCCGAACCACTCGCCAGTCCGCCCGCAGCCGGTTTGCACCTCATCGAAGATGAGCAAAAGATCGTGGTCGTCGGCCAGTTTTCGCAGCCCTTCCAAAAATCCCGCGGGCGGGATACGGACGCCGCCTTCGCCTTGGATCGGCTCGATCAGAATGGCGATCGTTTCGCCGTCGATGAGTTTCGCCACGGCCTCCAAATCGCCGAAGGGAGCATAGACGAAACCGGCCATCAGCGGGCCGAGGCCCTCGTGGTACTTGGGCTGTGCGGTGGCGGTCGTCGAGCCGAGCGTACGGCCGTGGAATCCACCCTCGAAGGTGATGATCTTGTAGCGTTTTTTCGCCGAGCCGTGCAGCCGGGCGAGCTTGATGGCGGCCTCGTTGGCCTCGGTGCCGGAATTGCAGAAAAACGCCTGCCCGCCGAAACTCCGCGCACTCAAGGCCTCCGCCCAACGGCCTTGCACTTCGGTGAACCAGGTGTTGGGCACGTGCAGCAGCGTGCCGAGCTGCGCGCGGACCGCCTCGACCACCGGCGCGGGGCAATGCCCGAGCAAATTGCATCCCCATCCGCAGAACAGATCGAGATAGCGATTGCCCTCGCTATCCCAAACGTAGGAGCCTTCGCCGCGCGCCAGCGAGACGGGAAACCGATTGTAGTTCGGCACCACGTAGCGGTCGAACAGCTTGATGGTTTCGGCGGAGGAAAGGGGTGGGTTGGTTGGCACTTTTCTAGTTCCAATTTAGGGGACAGGATACAGGGGACAGGGGACAGGATCACATTTCGAGTTTTGCCTTAAGGCTTACTTGCAGGCCTCCGAGCATGCGGCGCTCTTCGGCGCATTTGGCGAGGATTGCGCGGATTTTCATGGGATCGCCATAACCAAGAAATTCAGCAATGCGAAGTTGAGTTTCAAGTTCCGCCAAGGAGCCTTGAGCAAACGATACATGTCGCATAAATTCTTTCGTGGAGTCTCTTGCCCGGCCCTCGGCCAAGTTCGATGGTATCGACACCGCCGCGCGTTGTATTTGACTGCTCAATCCGTACACCTCATGCTTCGGAAAATCACGAGTGAGCAAGTAAATCTCCTTGGCGATTTCCATGCCCAATTGCCACACCTTCAAATCCCAATAATTACTCATTTGCGCTCCCCTGTCCCCTGTATCCTGTTCCCTGTATCCTGTCCCCTATTCCTTCACGATCTGCGTCCCCACGCCCTTGCTGGTATAGACTTCGAGCATCAGCGAGTGGCGGATGCGGCCGTCGATGATGTGGATTTTGTTGACGCCGCGCTCGAGGGTTTCCAGGCAGGCTTCGACCTTGGGGATCATGCCCGACTCGATCGCGCCGCTGGCGATCAATTCGCGGGCTTCCTGAGCCGACAGCGAGTGAATGAGCGTATCGGGATCGTTCTTGTCGCGGCGGACGCCGTTCACGTCGCTCAAATACACGAGCTTGTCGGCTTCGACGGCCTGGGCGACGGCGGTGGCGGCGGTGTCGGCGTTGACGTTGAGTTTCTGCTTTTCCTTGGTGACGCACATCGAGGGAATGACCGGCACGATGCCCGCATGGCAGAGATGCTCGATGGTCGCCCGATCGACCTTGGTAACCGTGCCGACGTAGCCCAAATCGACCGGCGCGCCGTTTTCGGCGGGGAGGAAGATTCGTTCGCCCTTCAAGACGTTGGTGGTTTTGAAGTTCAGCGGCTGCGCGCGTCCGCCGAGATCGTTGATTCGATTGGCGAGGTTTTCGTTGATTTCGCCGGCCAGCACGCGCTCGACGATCGAGAGCGTGGCTTCGTCGGTGTAGCGGCGGCCCTGCACGAATTTCGGCTCCAGCCCGGCTTCGGCCATCGCCCGGCTGATCGCCGCGCCGCCGCCGTGGACCAGCACGGGCCTCATGCCGACGGTCTCCATGAAGACGATGTCCAAGAGCAAGTGCATCATCGCGCGCTCGTCTTCCATCACGCTGCCGCCGAGCTTGATGACGGTGATCTTTCCGCGAAACTGTCGAATCCATTTGAGGGCTTCGATGAGGACGTCGGCTTTCTGAATGGCGTCTTCCAACGGCGTGCTCCGGCGTGGGTGTGGGCGTTGCGAGGGGTGGAGAAAAACGCAAACCCCGGGCGGAAAAGTTCACGCCCGGGGAAACTCCCCATTTTAATCCCGCGAGAAATGGTGTCAACGGCAAAAACCCCTCTTATGGATTGCGCCATTTAACCGAGGTGATAAACATCCCGGAGCGACTGCCCTTCGTATGAACCATTATTTGAGAATTCGACCCATTTTCCCCGCATTGGTTTACATGATGGGGGATTGGGGAGGGGGACAGGCACGTCGCTTCAAGCGGTTTTTCTGGGGAAATCAGGCTTTCGACTCCTAGCCGAGATTATTCATAAACATCGTAGATGCGGCATCCTGCCGCATTTTAGGCAAAAGCGGCAAGATGCCGCTTCCACAAATCGCTTTTATGAATCATTCGGGTTAGCCTGCTACCTTTTTCAACGCGCGTTCAGGCCGGGCACTTGCTGAGTAATAAACGTCCCAAGTAGTGTAAGCTAAGGTCCGGCAGTCCCGCCTTTGTCCAACTACCCAGTCGGACATCGTTCGTGTTTGCGGGATTGTAGGTTCCGAGATCGACCATCGTCGAAGGCCCCGGCAGTTCGACGACCGTGGGGATCGTGTTGGTGGGCGAGCGCCGCACGACGATTCCCGAATGACCGCCGCCGTGGCCCAAAGTGCAGATGAAGTCGCCGGGCAGGTATTCGCGCGGATATTCCTCGCTTCGGCGCCAAACGTAGCCCTTGCCGCGGATAGCTTGCAGGATCGCCGCGGTGCTCCGTGCGTGCTGCATGACGCGCGCGGCGGCATAGGCCTGCGAAACGACGTCGGCGCAGACGCAGTAGCGAAACGATCCGCGCAGCGTACGCGAGGCGGACACGATCAGCGTCCGGTTCCTGCCCCAGCCGAGTCCCGGATAGCTCCCGGCAACGACGGAGAACTGGTTGTATATCCGGCCATAATGCGCTCCATCGCTGGTTTGCTCTCGCGCCCCGTCGGTCACCCCGTCGTTGTCGTTGTCGCGGACGTCGTTGCCCCAGGAGTCGAAGAGAATGTTGCCCGTTCGCTGCACGTCCTCCGCGCTGACGGCGGCGGCGGTCGCTTTGGGATGCTGGATGCCGAGATAGGCCTCCGTTTTCGGGCCGAGTTTGCCATCGCCCTCCCCGGCCCCGATATGGTCTTCCTGCCAGTCGGCGACGAAACGGGCGAACTCTTCCTCGTTGACCGCCGAGGGATTGGGAGCCAGGCCGAGCGCGCCGCGAATGATCGGATCGCGCGGCCGACGGTGGTTGCGGTTATACTGCACCGCTTCCTGAAGCTGATGTGCGGAAAAGTCTGCGCCGCGCGTCATGATACGATCTCCTTGTTTTGCTCGGTTATCGATATGTGCCTTCAACCCTCGCGGGCGGTCGGATGCGGATGTGATAATGCTGATCGTGATTGCGGTAATTCCGGCAAAGCCGGTCGCGGATGAACTCGGGATCGTTGAAGTAAACGAGTTGCGGATTCATCGAGGAGTTGATCGCCAAGAGTTGATATCGCGCCGCCGAACGATGGAATCTCGGATCGGCGTAGCCCCTGGAGCCCAGGTCGGTCCAGAGATGCGTGTTGGGAGGCAGCAACGGCAGCCGCATATCGACGTCCAGCCCCGTTTCGTGGCTGGCGTGGCCCGCGGCGTCGCCTCCTCGGACCGGCGAACATTCCCTGACCCACATCGGCGGATAGTCGGGGGCGCGGTTGAGGATGCAGAAGGCTTGATATTGGAATCCCGCATCCCCGAGAACGCTCAAGAGCCAATTCGTGCAGTACCCGCCGTTGTCTTTTCTAAAATCGGCGGTCGATTGCCATCCGGTGCCGATAAAGCCGAAGATTTCTTTCCACTGCGGGGCATTTTCGGCGGCAAGCCAGCGATGGGTATTGCCGCAGAAATCGACGCGACCGTCTCCGCCGTCCGCCGTGCCGCTGCCCGCGCAGGTTGACTGAAAGAGCTTGATCGTGCGGATGAATTCCCGCTCGTCCCCGCGGACGATCGTGCGCACCCAGTCGAAACCTAGTTCGACCAACCGATCGCGGACCTTCGCGACATCCTCCGGTTGGTTATGTGGTCTGCCTGCGTGCCTGACGCCTGCCCCCACCGAGCCGCCTAATAGTAACGTCGCCATGTCGATCTCCTTTCTCGATGAAGGAAATGGCGGTGATAACCGGGATTATTCCTAGCGCGGCGTAGCCGCAACCAATCGTTTAGCCCGGAGCCAACGGCGACGGCGGGCATAAGGGGCACTGGAAAACTCCACCCGCCATCGCCGTTGGCTCTGGGCTAAACGAAAAACTTTGAGGATAATGCCTCAATCCTGAAAACTAATGGCACATCGTAGATGCGGCATCCTGCCGCATTTTAGGTAAACGCGGCAAGATGCCGCTTCTACAAATCGTTTTTATGAATAATATCGGGATAATGCTATTATCGCCGGCTTGCCGGCAGGGTTGCGTGATTTTTCGCAGGATTTTATCGGCCTTTGAGAGGGAGGAGACCCAGTGGTCCGTCATTGAATAAATCACAGGCTGGGATGCCATGCTCCGCGCATGAGAAGTGTCGAAAGCAATTTTTTAGTTATGTCGGGGCAATTGGAGTTGAACAACCTAAAACACATTCGGTAAAAATAGGCAATATGGGACGCGAAGCACATACACGGATTTCCGCGACGGGGAGCGGAAATCCGTTGTCAAAAGCTCGGATTTCTTTTCTTCCTCGTTGTTATTTCAACGGTAAATCGTTTCACCGTAAGCACTTGAACCGAATGAAAAAAGATTTCTCCTTGGCGGCATGGCAATTGCTGCATGCTTGGGAGAAAACTGCATCGAGCCGCTCTCGGCAGGATACTTTGCATCGGTCGGCTTGGACGTTAAATTTATCGGCATGTCGGCGATCTCCCGAACAAGCGATTACTTGGAGAATATACATGGCACATGTAACGGCCATTAAAAAAGGAACCTTTTTGGAACAAGTGGTCTCGACCACCCCGAACGGCGAACGCTTACTGCACTGCATGCAATGCGGCAGTTGCGGTGGTTCGTGCCCCAGCGGTGGGGATATGGAGTACACGCCCCGGGCGATCTTCGCCATGATCCAAACCGGCGAGCGCGAGGCGGTGCTGGCGGCCAACACGCAATGGGCGTGCGTTTCGTGCTACTTCTGCACGACTCGATGTCCGCAGAACATCCCCATCACCGACATCATGTATGCGCTCAAGCGGATCGCGATTGCGGAAGGCACGGCGCGGAACACCGACGCGCCCGCCTTGGCGAAAACCTTCACCGATCTGGTCGATAAGTACGGCCGCAGTTTCGAGTTGGGCCTGGCCACGCGGTATTACATGCTGAATCGGCCGCTCGCGCTCTTGAGAATGGGGCCGATGGGGGCCCAGATGTTCACCCGCGGCCGCATGTCGCTCACGCCCACGAAGATCAAGAAGATCGACCAGTTGCAGGCGATTATCAAGAAGGCCAAGGAGTTGAGCGGAAAGAAGTAGATTACAAATTGGTAATTTCAAATTTCAAATTGCAAATTGAACAATCGTAATTCTCCGATAAATGCCAAACTTTAACCGCCCCTTTCGTTCAATTTGCAATTTGCAATAACCAATTTGCAATTTGCAATACAAACCAAACGACTAAACCTCCCCGAGGATCTTACCCCGTGAAATACGCTTATTACCCCGGCTGCTCGCTGGAAGTCAACAGCGCCGCCTACGACGTTTCGGTTCGCGCGGTCGCCGATCTGTTGGGCGTCAAGCTCATGGAGTTGGACGACTGGAACTGCTGCGGCGCGACCGAATACTTCAGTCAGAATGAACTTACCGCCTGCTCGGTCATCGCCCGAAACCTAGCCTTGGTCGATTCGCAGTACGATCAGCTCGTCGCCCCCTGTGCGGCGTGCTATTTGAATCTGGCGAAGGTCGATAATCTGATGACCGAACACCCGGACATGAACCGGCAGGTGAACGAATGCCTGGCGGCGGGCGGGCTCAAGTACGAGCCAGGCTCGGTCCGCGTACGGCACATCTTGGACGTGATCTACAGCGACATCGGCGAGGCGGCGGTGCGCGACAAGGTCGTCAAGCCGCTAGCCGGTCTGAAAATCGCCCCGTATTACGGCTGCCAGGTCGTGCGGCCGCTGAAGGGCGTCGATGACACCGAGTACCCTACGAAGATGGACGAACTCTTCGCGTGGCTGGGGGCCGAGGTGGTCGATTTTCCGGCCAAGGCCCATTGCTGCGGCGGGCACATGACGCAGATTTCCGACGCCCAGTCGTTCGAGCTGATCCGCCGCCTGCTGCAAAATGCCGAAGACAGCGAGGCCGACATGATCCTCTGCATGTGCCCGATGTGCCAACTGAACCTCGACGCCTATCAAAGCCGGGTGAACAACTACTTTAACTTGAACTTCAAGATTCCGATCGTCTTTTTCACGCAGATGGTCGGCATCGCCTTCGGCATCGATCCGAAATCGCTCGGTTTCGGCAAGGAACTCGTTTCCGCGATGCCGGTGCTGCAAGCGAAGTTGAATGGGAAGATGGTAATGGCGTGAGGAAGAGGGGACAGGATACAGGGGACAGGATACAGGGAACAGTGGGACAGGGAACAGTGGGTAGCAGGTTCTTGAACCGGTGCGCGAAGCGCGGGAGGTTTTGGGAATGCCTCTTGGCCTTCGGCCACCGGTTCAAGAACCTGCTCCGCCCACCAGGAATAACGAGGCAGCTATGCATAAATTACTATTTGTTTTGATTGTCCTTTTGGCGACGCCTCTATTGGCTGAGGACAAGAATGTTAAAGAGAATAATACTTTTGAAGAAAAGGGAAAGTTTTCTGTTGATGTGCCAGAGAAAGGTTTTGAATGGAAAAAACTTCAAGACTTAAAATTTACTAATACACCAGATGCCAAAATTATTGGCGCCGGTTATATATGTGAGAAAAAAGATAGCACTAAAACTGCAGTTCTAACCGCTCACTATCGCAAAATAAAAACAGATAAAGAAAGAAAAGAATATATCGAGGGATACCTGGACGGAGTCAGAAAAAAGCAAGAGAATTTAAGTGGCAAGATTTTAGATGGTGACAAACCAAAGATTGAAGGTAAAATCTCAAATCAAGTTTCTTATCTCTTGAAAGCTCAAAATGCCGATGGTTCGATTATTTATGTTCAAACAACTCTAGTTTTCGGAAAAAATACGTTCTCTATTTCTACTATTGGCTCAACGGCAAATGAAGCGAAAAAGACCAGCGATAAAATTGTTGAATCTTTCAAGGAATTGGAAAAATAAACTTATTTATTTAATCGAACAATTTGTTTACTTCAGGAATTTTTCGTTCCCACGGAGCGCGGGAACGAGTGCATATTTGCCTTCGTTCAATTTGCAATTTGAAATTTGCAATTACAAATTTGCAATATTAGATACGACAGGTTAGAAACCTGTCCTACGCATAGGAGAACTGCCATGGCCGAGAAAGTCGGCGTTTACGTTTGTCATTGCGGGAGCAACATTGCCGGCATGGTCGATGTCGAGGCGGTCGCCAAGTGGGCGGGCGCGAACGTCAAGAACGTCGCCATCTCGAAGGACTACAAATTCATGTGCTCCTCGCTCGGCCAGCAGATGATCGAGGACGACATCAAGAAGGAAGGCCTGACGCGGATCGTCGTGGCCGCCTGTTCGCCGCATCTGCACGAGAAGACCTTTCGCCGCGCGTGCCAGAACGCCGGTTTGAATCCGTATTTGTGCCAGTTGACGAACGTCCGCGAGCACGTCTCCTGGGTCGCCAAGGACAAAGCCGCCGCCACCGAAAAGGTGAAGTCGCTGGTTTCGGCCGCGGTCGCCCGGGTGACGCACCAGGAACCTCTCGAAAAAATGTTCGTGAAGGTTAATCCGCGCACGCTGGTCATCGGCGGCGGCATCGCGGGACTCCAGGCCACGCTCGAACTGGCCGACGCCGGATATCCCGTCACGCTCATCGAGCGCGAGCCGTCGATTGGCGGGCACATGGCCCAGTTCGACAAGACCTTCCCCACGCTCGATTGCTCGGCCTGCATCCTCACGCCGAAAATGTCGGAAGTCGGCCAGCACGAGAACGTAACGCTGCACACTTACGCTGAATTGGAGGAAGTCTCCGGCTCGGTGGGTAATTTCAAGGTGAAAATCCGGCTCAAGGCCAAAATGGTCGATGCCGAAAAATGCACCGGCTGCGGCATCTGCATCGAAAAATGCCCGAAAAAGGTGCTCGACACCGTTTTCGAGGCGGGCATGGGCAACCGCAAGGCCATTTATACTCCCTTCCCGCAGGCCGTGCCGCGGATTCCGGTCATCGACACGGAAAATTGCACGTACTTCACGCAAGGCAAGTGCAAGGTCTGCGCGAAGGTCTGCCCGACCGAAGCCGTCGATTACGAGCAGAAGGACGAGATCATCGAGATTGAGGTGGGCAACATCATCATGGCCACCGGCTGGAAGTTGTTCGATTGCGAGCGGATTCCGCAATACCAGTACAAGCGGCTGGACAACGTTTATACGAACATGGAGTTCGAGCGGCTCTGCAACGCGGCCGGCCCGACCAACGGCAAGATCGTGATGCGCGACGGCAAGACCGAGCCGAAGTCGATCGCCATCATCCACTGCGTAGGCAGCCGCGACGCGAACTTCAATCCGTACTGCTCCGGCGTATGCTGCATGGCGGCCTTGAAGTTCGGGCACTTGGTGCTGGAAAAGACCAACGCCGAGGTCTATTCATTCTATATCGACATGCGCGCCCCCATGAAGGACTACGAAGAGTTCTATCAACGCCTCTTGACCGAGGGGATGCACTTCGTCCGCGGCAAGGTGGCCGAGGTGAACAACGCCGCCCGCAACGAACGGGAAGGCGGCAAGCTCATCGTGCAATACGAAGACACGCTCTTGGGCAAGCAAAAGCGGATGCCCTTCGACATGGTGATTTTGATGGGCGCGATCGAGCCGCAGGCCGACGCCAAGGAATTGGGCCTGAAGTGCGGCATTTCGTGCAGCATGGCCGGCTGGTACACCGAGCGGCACCCCAAGCTCGATCCCGTGGCCACCATGACCGACGGCATTTTCGTCGCCGGAGCGTGCCAGGGTCCGAAAGACATTCCGGCCTCGGTGGCGCAAGGCGCGGCGGCGGCCGCCCGAGTTGCCGGCATGATTACAAAGGGCACCGTAATGATCGAGCCGATCGTGGCCTCGATCGACGAGGAAGGCTGCTCGGGCTGCAAGATCTGCAACACGATGTGCCCCTACAACGCCATCGAGTTCGATGAGGAAAAGAGCGTCAGCCGCGTGATTACCGCCTTGTGCAAAGGGTGCGGCACCTGCGTGGCCGCCTGCCCCGCCGGCGTCATCACCGGCGCGCACTTCAACAACCGGCAGATTTACTCCGAGATCGAAGGCATATTGTGGGACGCCCAACCGGCGGAAGTGGCTAGTGGTTAGTGGCTAGTGGCTAGTGAACGCCAGCGGGCAGGGGACAGGGGCATGTGCGACAGTAAAGTATGGAGCAGAGAATGGCGCTGCAACATTACCGGGAATTGATCGTATGGCAGAAAGCGATTGCTCTTGTGGAAGCCACCTACCGGGCCACAAATGATTTTCCCAAGACGGAGATATACGCATTAACCAACCAGATTCGGCGGGCGGCGGTTTCCATTCCGTCAAACATCGCCGAAGGACAAGGACGCAATTCGACCCGTGATTTTCTCCATTTTCTATCTGTGGCTCAAGGCTCGCTGATGGAACTTGAAACACAAATTACGATCGCCGAACGACTTGGATACTTTGCTAACTCACAAGAAAAGAGCCTGCTCGATTCAACCGCCGAGGTAAGCCGCATGTTGAGCGGCCTGAGAAACTCACTCAATAAAAAACTATCAACTAACCACTAGCCACTGGCCACTAACCACTGGCCACTAACCACTAGCCACTATGTCCTTCGAACCGAAAATCGTCGGGTTCCTCTGCAACTGGTGTTCGTACCGGGCGGCCGACTTGGCCGGCACGGCGCGAATCAAGTATCCCGAGAACGTGCGCATCATCCGCGTGATGTGCAGCGGCCGCGTCGATCCGTCGTTCGTCTTCAAGGCCCTGTCCTTGGGCGCCGACGCCGTGATGGTCGCCGGCTGCCATCCGGGCGAATGCCATTACCTCGAACAGAACTACAAGGCCATGCGGCGGTTCCATATTCTCAAGCACACGCTCAGGGCCATGGGATTGGAAGAAGACCGCGTGCGGCTGGTTTGGGCATCGGCCGCCGAAGGCCAGCTTTTGGCCGAGCATATCGAAAAGTTCGTCGCCGACGTCAAAAAACTCGGGCCGCTTAACTGGGGGCATAATTGGGCCGAAAACGGCGACCGGCTGCACGCCCTCGAAGCAATCGTCAAGGAACACGAAGAGGCGATGGAGGTGAAATCATGAGCGAAGCGACCGCGACATCCGCCAAAACCAAAGGCAAACTGGCGATCTACTGGGCGGCCTCCTGCGGCGGCTGCGAAATCTCGATCCTGGCGATCGACGAGAAGATTCTCGATGTGGGCAACGCCTTCGACATCGTGATGTTCCCCTGCGGCGCGGACGGCAAGGTCCGCGACGTCGAGCAAATGCCCGACGGCGCGATCGACGTCTGCCTCTTCAACGGCGGCATCCGCACCAGCGAGCAGGAGTACATGGCGCAGCTCATGCGGCGGAAATCGAAGGTGCTGGTGGCCTTCGGCTCCTGCGCGAGTGAGGGCTGCATCCCCGGCTTGGGCAACATGAGCGACCGCAAGCAGATTTTCGACACCGTCTATAAGGAAGGCTCCTCGACCTACCCGGTGAATCCGAAGGACGAGCGTCCGCAGGCCGAGACGAAAATGCCCGAAGGGACGCTGCACCTGCCGATTTTCTACGACACCTTAAAGACGCTCGACCAGACCGTCGATGTCGATTATTACCTGCCGGGCTGTCCGCCGGAAGCGGAGAATATCTGGAAGGCGATCGTGGCGATTTTGGAAGGCAAACTGCCGCCGAAGGGTTCGACGATCGGCGTGAACACGACCGTCTGCGACGAATGCAAGCGGACGCGGCACGAGAAGAAGATCAAAAAGTTCCACCGCACGTGGCAAATCATCCCCAACGAGGAAGAGTGCCTTTTGGAGCAGGGCCTTTTGTGCTGCGGCTTGGCCACGCGGGCGGGCTGCGGATCGCTATGCCCGCAAGTAAATTCGCCCTGCATCGGCTGCCACGGCCCGAACGACGGCGTCGAGGATTTCGGCGCGCGGCTGATGAGCGCGATGGCCTCGGTGATCGATTCCAACGACCCCGAAGAGATCGACGGCATCATCAAGGACGGCATTCCCGATCCGGTGGGGACTTTTTACCGGTTTAGCTTGGCGAAGAGCTTGTTGCGAAGGAAAAATAAAGCGGCGATTGCCAACTGATTATTGCAAATTGGCAATTTCATATTTCAAATTGCAAATTGAATGAGAGGAGCCGCAGCGTTTCGCAATGATTTTGGGACAGATGCGCAGGCTCTTTGAGGGCCGTTTACGGCCCTTGGCCGCGCAGCGGTAGTAGGCCCGGCGTTCAACGCCGGGTTTTACGAACCGCGAAAAGGTTGGTTTTGTTGTTTTTGAGCGACGCCCGTTTACGGGCGTTCTCGATGTGGATGGCTTCAGCCAACGGAAATCGAAAATCGTCCTACGATCCGGTTGGCTCAAGCCGCAACAGCGAGAAGGGCCGTGAACGGCCCTCGATAAATAACGTAGATGATATCGTGGCGGATCATCCTAACCCGGCATAAATGCCGGGCCTAATACCGCCTGCGGCGGACAAGGGCCGTGAACGGCCCTCAATCCGGGAATTAACTTGGTGACAATCCAAGAAGGATATTCTCCTTCCAACGCGGAAGCGTGGAAAAGAGAGAATATAGTTCAGAAACCCATGCCCTCCCAGCCTCGCCTGTTCCTTGTTTGTGCAATTAGTTCTGCGGATCGAGAAACGATTCGTGCCGCCGATGAGGTGATGGTATTTGGTGACGACGATATTCAGGAAGATCACGACGAAGAGATCGCCAAAGCGAAAGCCGAGAAGCAATTAGCCGAGGCGGAGTATATAGCCCGACCGTATCTAGTCCTTGCCAATGAGAGTCGTGAGGCGGAGCGTTATGTAGAATATGATCTTCGTGAGAACCTTTGCGTAAACCCTTACTTGGTCATAGACACCGGGCTTGCTGCCGATAAGGTGGAAGGAATTCGTGGGGATCGTGTATTTGGCGATATTGCGGGCGAAATGATTCGGTTGGATCAGATTTCAATTTTGACCAAATGGAACGGCCAAGTGCTTTCTGATTATTTACAGTTGTTCATTTCGGCATTCAGTGATGAAGAATAAAAGATAGACATAGGTTAATTTGATTTGGAGAAGTACACGATGAAGCGAATTTCCATCGATCCGATTACCCGGCTGGAAGGCCACGGCAAAATCGACATCTTCCTCAACGAGGAAGGCGACGTAGCCAACGCTTATTTGCAAATCCCCGAGCTGCGCGGCTTCGAACAATTTTGCGTAGGCCGGCCGGCCGAAGACATGCCGAATCTGACGGCGCGGATTTGCGGCGTCTGCCCCGAGGCGCACCACATGGCCGCCACGAAGGCGTTGGACGGCGTGTTCCACGTCGATCCGCCGCCCACGGCCAAGAAACTCCGCGAGTTGCTCTACAGCATCTTCTACGCCACCGACCACACCACGCATTTCTACGCCTTGGGCGGGCCCGATTTCGTCGTCGGCCCGGAAGCTCCCAAGGAGCAGCGGAACATCTTGGGCGTGGTCGCCAAGGTCGGCATGGACGTCGCCAAGCACGTGCTCAAGATGCGGCACGACGGACACGCGCTCATCCAAATGATGGGCGGCCGCCGCGTGCATCCGAACTGGGGCCTGCCCGGCGGCGTGAGCAAAGGCATCAGCGAAGAGCAGCGGACCGAGATCGAAGCCCGCGGCCGCGAGGCGATTGAGTTCGCCCAGTTCTCGCTCAAGGTTTTCGACGATATCGTCCTGGCCAACAGCGATTACGTCAAGCTCATCACCGGCGACATTTACGTCCATAAGACCCACAATATGGGCATGGTCGATGCGAAGAATTGCACGAATTTCTACGACGGCAAAATCCGCGTTACCAGCCCCAGCGGCAAGGAAATCCACAAGTATGACGCCGCGCAGTACCGCGATTACGTGGCCGAGCGCGTCGAGCCGTGGTCGTACTTAAAATTCCCGTACTTGAAGAAGATCGGCTGGAAGGGTTTTGTCGATGGCGAGGATTCCGGCGTCTATAAGGCCACGCCGCTCTCGCGCTGCAACGCGGCCGACAACATGGCCACGCCGCTGGCCGCCGCCGCGTACAAGCGGATGTACGAAACCCTGGGCGGCAAACCGATCAACCACACGCTGGCTACGCATTGGGCGCGGCTGGTCGAGTTGCTTTACGCCACCGAACGCTGGGTCGAACTGGCCACCGATCCGCAAATCACCGGCAAGGAATACCGCGTACTGCCCACCGAGACGCCGACCGAAGGCGTGGGCTGCGTCGAGGCGCCGCGCGGCACGCTCACGCACCACTACACGACCGACGAGCGCGGCATCCTGACGAAGGTGAACCTGATCGTCGGCACGACGAACAACAACGCGCCGATCTGCATGTCGGTGAAAAAAGCCGCCCAGGGGCTCATCAAGAAGGGCGTCGTCCGTGAAGGCTTGCTGAATATGGTCGAGATGGCGTTCCGCGCCTACGACCCCTGCTTCGGCTGCGCCACCCACAGCCTTCCCGGCCAAATGCCGCTCGAGGTGACCATTCGCGGCCCAGAGGGTGAAGTGGTGGAACGGCTCGCGCATTATACGGAATAGTCGCATGTGAAAATCCTCAAATACAACGCAAGGCGGCGGACGAACGAGTTTTAGTCCCCCGCCTTGCGAGTTTTTTCACATCTTTGACAATCTTGACCCCTTCTGTTAGAATTGATTTGTTCCTTATCCTAGGATTATTAGCCCGTCTGCGATAATACATGTCCACCGTAGCCATTCAGCCCGAAACGCGGATCGTGATCCCCAATATTTCTTGGGAGATATTCGAGGCATTGGGCAATTCGGATTGCGCCGGTACGCGATTCGCCTACGACCGAGGTCATTTGGAAATTATGTCGCCTTCCATTGAACATGAATGGTTCCACAAGCATTTAGGCCGAATGATTGAAACGTTGACGGAAGAGTTGAATATACCTATTCTCAGTGCAGGTTCCACAACCTTGAAAGTCCCTTTGAAACAAAAAGGCGCCGAAGCGGATGAATGCTATTATTTAACTCGAGTGGCGTCGATGATCGGCAAACAGGAACTGGACCTTTCCGTCGATCCACCGCCGGATCTTGCTCTTGAAGTTGATATTTGCAGCAGTTCGTTGGATAAACTTGGCATCTATGCCGATATTGGCGTACCGGAACTGTGGATTTACGACGGCGATGCCATCTCGGTCTATAATCTTCACAATCGCGGATCCTACTCTAAAATGGAAGCCAGTTCGTTCTTTCCTTTTCTCGATCTGAAGGAAATCGAGAAATTTATGGCACGCTTCACCGAATTCGACAGCGAAACCGCTTGGATTCGCTCCTTCCGCGATTGGGTCCGCGAGCAATACGGTCATTTGACGCGCTAGCGGATAGACTCCGTCGCCTCTTTCCGCCTTCCCCCTTTCTCCATGAAAACCCTCCTCCTCGGCCTCGGCAATCCGATCGTTACGGACGACAGCGTGGGGCTGAAGGTGGCGGCGGTCTTGAAGGAGCGATTGGCCGGGCGAACGGATGTCGAGGTTTCGGAAGACTACTGGGGCGGGCTGCGGCTCATGGAACGCTTGGCCGGCTACGACCGGGCGATCGTGATCGACGCCATCTGCACCGGTTCGCCGCCGGGCACGCTGCACCGGCTTACGCCCGACGATATCGGCACGCAGCGCAGCGCTTCGGCCCACGACGTCAATCTGGCGACGGCGCTGGAATTCGGCCGCACCGCGGGCGTTTCGCTCCCGGCGAACTCGCGTATAATACTGGTAGGAATCGAGGCCGAAAACGTCCTCGATTTCGGCGAACACTGCACCCCCGCCGTCGATGCCGCCATTCCGCGGGCGGTCGAGATGGTGTTGGATGCTTTGAAGGGGCTAGAGATCGGGGGCTAGAGATCAGGGATTGGAGCGGATATTCGATTGTAAGCAGAACCATGAACCATCAGAATCTCTAATCCCTAGCCCCTGATCTCTAGCCCCTCCCCCTTCCCATGCACGAACTGTCCATTGTCGAAGCCCTGATCGAGCAAGTGCAGGAGGAAGTCCGCCGGGCGGGCGTCGAGGGAAAGATCGCCAAGCTCGAACTGAGCATCGGCCGGCTCTCCGGCGTGAATGCCGATTCAATCCGCTTCGCATTCGACCTCCTCTCCTCGGACACGATCCTGGCGGAAAGCGAGATCGTCATCCACGAATCCAAAGCCGTCTGCCGCTGCAACAGTTGCCGCTCCGAAACCGAAATCGACGACCTGCTCTCACAATGTCCTCGCTGCGCCAGCGACGATATCGCCATCGACGGCGGTCGGGAGTTGCTCCTGCAAAGCATCGATGTGGAGGAGTAGGGGAGAGGGGAGAGGGGAGAGAAATGATGAAGGATGAAGGATGAATATGCAAGTAATGAGTACTGTGTACTACCCACTACCTGCTACCCACTGCTTACTGCTTACTGACCACTGACCACTATCCCCTCTCTTCCATGAAAATCGTCGCCGCGAAGAGAATCCTGAAAATGAACGACCAGCTTGCCGCCGAACTTAGGGACAAGTTCGATAAGTCGAGCGTGTTCGTGGTGAATATCGTCGGCTCGCCGGGGGCGGGAAAGACAACCCTCTTGGAAGCGCTGTTTGCGAAACTCCAAAATTCGATCCGTCCCGCGGTCATCGAGGGCGACATCGCCGGTTCGATCGACGCCGAGAGGATGGAGGCCATCGGCGTGCCCGTCGTACAGATCAACACCGAAGGCGCCTGCCATCTCGACGCGGCGATGATCGCTTCGGCCGTGCAGGAATTCGATCTAACGAAGATCGATTTGCTATTCATCGAGAACGTGGGCAATCTCGTCTGCACGGCCGGCTTCGATCTGGGCGAGCATTTGCGGATCATCGTCCTGAGCACCAGCGAAGGGGACGACAAGGCGGTAAAGTACCCCGCCATCTTCCAAGGCTCCGACGCGCTGGTAATCACGAAGATCGATCTCGCGCCGTACTTGAACTTCAATCCGCTGCGCATTGCCGCGGACATGAAGCGGTTGGCCCCGAACTCGCCGATATTTCAAGTGTCCGCCTTGAAAGGCGAGGGGATGCCCGCCGCGGCCGATTGGCTCTCGGCGAGAGTCGCCGAGAAATCAAACCGCGAAGGAGTCGTGTAATCGCGTAGGTTATGCTTTAGCATAACGAGGAGAGAGATTTTGCATGTTATGCTGAGGCATAACCTACGGTTGTTTCGCCCGGTCGATGGTCTTTTGATAAAGCTCGACGTATTGCTTGACGCTGTGATTCCAGGACCAATCTTGTTTCATGCCGGTGGCGATGAGCCGGCCCCAGGCATCGGGCCGGCGATAAACGTCGCAGGCATGGCGGAGCGTTTCGCCCAGGGCCAGCGCGCCATACTCTTGAAAACTGAAACCGTTGGCCGCGCCCGCGGCGGCGGTTTGCTCGTCGTAGCCCACGATCGTGTCGGCCAATCCGCCGGTGGCGCGGACCACGGGCACAGTGCCGTAGCGGAGGCTGTAGAGTTGACTCAGTCCGCAAGGCTCGTAGCGGCTGGGCATGAGGAACATATCGGCGCCCGCCTCGATGCGGTGCGCCAGCGGATTCGAGTATTCCAGCCGCACGGCGACCTTCTGCGGGAAGCGTTGGGCCAGGTTTTCGAGCGCCTTTTGAAACTTCGGCTGGCCGGTGCCGAGGACCGCCCATTGGGCGTCTTCGGATTGCACCCAGCGTTGCATGACTTCGACGATCAGATCGAAGCCCTTCTGTTCGGTCAAGCGGCCGATCGTGCCGACGAGCGGCAGGCCGGCTTCTTGCGGCAGGCCGAGTTCGTGCTGCAGGGCCGCCTTGCAGATCGGCTTCATCCGGCGGTAGTTTTCCGCGTCGTAACGGGCGGGGAGATGCGGATCGGTCGCGGGATTCCATTCGTCCGGATCGATGCCGTTCAAGATGCCCGACAGCACGTCGCGGCGGAATTGCAAAATGCCTTCCAGGCCGCATCCCAGCGGACTGCTCTGGATTTCCATCGCGTAACGCGGGCTGACGGTGTTGATCGAGTCGGCGAACACCAGGCCCGTCTTCAGCAAATTCAAATGGCCGTGGAACTCCATCTGATGCCAGTTGAAATACTTCCAATCGAGGCCGGTCAAAAGCATGTCCCAATGCCAGAATTGGCCCTGAAAGGCGAGATTGTGGATCGTGAACAAGCCCGCGATGTTCTGATACCGCGGCCGCTTGCGGTACTCGATCGCCAAATACGCCGGAATCAGGCCGGTCTGCCAGTCGTTGGCGTGGATCACATCGACTTGCAAGCCGAGCAGGCGGATGGCTTCGAGCACGGCGCGGCTGAAAAACACGAAGCGTTCGCAATTGTCGATGTAATCCTTGCCATCGACGCTGTAGAGCTGGTCGCGGTCGTAGTATTGATCCTGCCGGATCAAGTACACCGGCGATTGGGTGCCCGGCATGACGCTGCGGAGCAGATGGCCGGTAACCATCTTGCTGCCGATGGGCACGATGAACTCGATGCCCAGCGGCTCGATCGGTTGGCCGCAATAGTGTGTTTGGCGATAGGCGGGCAGGATCAAAATCGGATGGTGCCCGAGCCGGGCCAACTCGATCGGCAACGCGCCGCAGACATCGGCCAATCCGCCGGTCTTGGCAAACGGCACCGCTTCGCTGGTGGCAATCAAAATATTCACGTTTCTACTCCCCGCGGAATCACTGTATCGTACGCCGCCGCCGATCCGCCGTTTTTTTCGTAGGACCGCATCCTTCGCGCGGCTTCCCGCCGCAATCCATTTTGCGCAGTAATCTCTATATCTTTCGTTTACGTTAAAACAATTATGCCGGATGCTCAATGCGCTTAACAGCCGGCATCCATAAAATCTTACCTCGCGAGTTCAATTCCGATATCCAATCATAACTTCTTAAATAACATAATTTGCCCATATTCAGCTATTTTTTCGAAAAATACTCGACTCAACCGACAACACCACCATAATAGGTGGTAAACAAAACGGATAACATGGTTCAGGAACGTTCCGTTCAGGATTGAGGCTTTCCCGCGAGCGGGTACAATTCAGAGGAAAGAGTAATTTGAAATGTCAAATTTCAAATTCGAATTTTCAATTCCGAAGACCTCCCCGCGAATCGAACACATGTTCTATCGAATTTTCACGATCGCCTTGCTGCTCCTGGGATTGCCGCAGTTCGGTTGCGAAAAGCCGACGTCGGGCAGTCTCGCCGACTCTTCGCTGCGGGAAAACGGCTCCGATCGAGCGAAAACCGACGACGATCTCAAGAAAGAAAAAATCGACGCGCCGGTGAAAGATCGAGACCGGCATGAAAAAGCCGAGAAGCCCGCCGGCGAGAAGAAATCGGCCTCGTTAAAAAACAGCACGGAGAAATATCGTTTCCGGTGGTCGGAAGAAAAAGAGTCCGATCTGCCGTTGATTATCGAGATGCAGCCCATACCGGCACCGGAAGAAATCCAAGGTCCCTTCCCCGCGGACGCCGCATGGCGAACCGAGAAAAAAACGCCCGAAAAGAAAACGCCCGAAAAGAAAACGAAAAAGAGTATCTGGCCCTGGAATTGAGGGCCGGATAACCATCCGTCGGCATTGCGCGACCATCCCCTGCGATCCGTCAACTTCGGCACGGCAGCCATGGCTCAATGTTATTTCGTTTCCGATTTGCACCTCTTCGCCAACCGCTCGAAGGCCGAGAAGTATTTGGAAGAGATGTCGAAAGCCGCGGCCCGAGCCGATTACTTCGTACTCGGCGGCGATATCTTCGATTTTTGCTGGGCGCGGACCGGGAGCCACAGCCACACCGTCGCCAAGGCCGTCGGCTGGCTCCGCGCGCTGCTCGAACCGAGTCCCCGCTGCGAGTTCCATTACGTCCTGGGAAACCACGATTTCCACCACCAATTCGTGGCCGAATTGGAGGAATTCGATCGCACGCTGCCGAATTTTTCCTTGCATCGGTATTACGTGCGGTTGGGGAGTAATTTGTTCATGCACGGCGACGTGGCGGACCGCGAAGACCACGACGCCCGCTCGCTGGCCGCCGCCCGCGACGAATGGCTCGACGCCCCGCGCCGCGGCCCGTTCATGAGCCGGCTTTACGACGTGGTGGTGCTGGCGCGGCTGCACAAGCCGGTGCCGCATCTGGTGTTTTCCAAGCGTACGGTTGCGCGGCGGATTCTGAAATATCTCGAAGAGATCGGGCAAGGCCCCGCCGCCGGGGTGAAGGACGTCTATTTCGGCCACACGCACAAGGCGATGAAAAACTACCGTCATGGCGGAATTGTTTTCCACAACGGAGGGGTGGCGATCAAGGGCATGAAATTCCGCATCCTGGAAGCCAACGTCGAGTGAGAGTTTTATCTAGGATGTAGGTTATGCTTTAGCATAACATCGCCGCCCCTTGTTATGCTAAAGCATAACCTACTCAATTCAATTTGCGAGTCGGGACGTTCTCCTCCCCGGCCTTTCCGGCAACGAGCAAGGCAAAACCTCTTGACGCTCTCCCCGGCGTCATTCACAATCGAAGGTCGTTTTTCGACATGGCTCAAAAGTAGGACAGGTTTCCAACCTGTCATTCGACGAAGGCGAGTTTTCTGCCCTGCCTTTAACGACAGGTTGGAAACCTTTCCTACAAAGGAACGGGATTTTGCGCCATTGCCGTTTTTTCGATCATTTTTCCGGTTGGAGGCGCCGCCGATGTTCGATTTCCCCAAACGCATCCTTTTCATCGGTTACGGCGCGGTGGGCCATTGCGCGCTGCCGATCCTGTTGAAGCACCTCAACGTTCCGCTGAAGAATATCACGGTGTTGGATTTCGACGATCGGAGCGAGACGCTGCAGCCGCTGATCGCCCAGGGTTTGCGCTGGGTGCAGGTCCGCATCACGCCCGACAATCTGGCGACCGAGTTGGCCCGCTACGTCGCGGCCGGCGACTTGATCATCGATCTGGCGTGGAACATCGACTGCTGCGAGCTTTTGCAGTGGTGCCACGACCGCGGCGTGCTGTACATCAACACGTCGATCGAAGTTTGGGATCCCTACAAAAATCGGGAGAGCATGCATCCCACCGAGCGCACGCTCTACCATCGCCACATGAACATCCGCCGGATGATCGCCGGTTGGAGCGAGCCCGGCCCCACGGCGGTGCTCGAACACGGCGCGAATCCCGGCCTGATCTCGCATTGGGTGAAGCAAGGTTTGCTGGACATCGGCGCCAAAGCGCTGAAGGACAAAAAGGCCAAGGGCGCCGAAGCCAAGGAACTCCGGCAACTGGTCGAAAACGAAACTTTCAACCGCCTAGCGATGAAGTTGGGCGTGAAGGTCATCCATTGCAGCGAGCGCGACACGCAAATCTCCAACGAACCGAAACTGGTCGATGAGTTCGTCAACACCTGGAGCATCGAGGGCCTGAACGAGGAAGGCACGACCACCGCCGAACTGGGCTGGGGCACGCACGAAAAGCAATTGCCTCAACTCGCCTTCGAACACGCCGAAGGACCGATGAACCAAATCTGCCTCGCGCGGATGGGCATCAACACCTGGGTCCGCTCCTGGGTGCCGCACTACAGCATCCGCGGCATGGTCGTGCGGCACGGCGAGGCCTTCACGCTCTCCGACAAGCTCACCGTTTGGGACGACGAAGGCAAGGCGATCTATCGGCCCACGGTGCATTACGCCTATTGCCCCTGCAACGCCGCCGTAATGTCGCTGCACGAACTGCGCGGCTACGGCTACAAGCTGCAGCCCAATCTGCGGATCATGACCGACGAGATCATCGGCGGCGAGGACATCCTAGGCGCGCTGATTATGGGCCATCCCTACAAGGCCTGGTGGACGGGCAGCGCGCTGGGCATCGAGGAGTCGCGGCGGCTGGTGCGGCACCAGAACGCGACCACCATGCAGGTCGCCATTTCGGTGGTCGCGGCCTCGATGTGGATGATCGAAAATCCCGACCGCGGCGTGCTCGTGCCCGACGACCTGCCGCACGACTACATCCTCGACATCGCCAATCCGTACCTCGGCGAAACGTTCTCGATCCCCGTCGATTGGACTCCCCTGCAGGACACCGTCAACTACTTCGCCGGCTACAACCGCCCCGACCTCGACTGGGACGACCCCTGGCAGTTCAAAAACTTCTTCGTCGAGGCGGAATAGGATAAAATCTTTGAGAAGCGATAGGATGAAAATCTACTCGTTCCCACGCTCCGGCGTGGGAACGCAATTACGCAACGCTCCGGCGTCGCAGAAGTGCGAACCAAAGTTGATTGTGAATGAGAGGCTACGGGAAACGTCAAAATGGCTTCATCAAAGAATAATTCAGAGAATTCAAACGAAAAACTCTCCGGGGAATCTGGTTTGGGGAAAGCCCCCATGACTCGCAAAGAACGAGTTCACGCTTTGATGGGCAAATACGCTCATGTCCCATTCAGTAGCGAAGATCATATTCGCCAGAAAGAAGAGGAAAAAGAACTTGAAGAGAGGAAATTCGGAAAAGAAATAGATAATGCGGAATTGATCGCGAACCGTTTTAAGGTGGACGAACTCCGCGCCGAACTTCAATTGGCCCTGGAGGAGCTCGATCGCGGTGAAGGCAAGCCACTGGATATCGAGGACGTTATCAGAAGGGGCCAAGAGCGGCTAACCAATCAGCAAAATCGGATTACATCGAAACAATCGAACTACGAGGACCATTCTTTAATGCTTAATAAAGACACGCTCGCCCAACTTGCCGCCGAGCACGGCACGCCGCTGTTCATCGTCGATCACGAGGCGATTCGGCGGAATTACCGCTATTTCAAGGACTACCTGCCGCGGGTGCAGGCGTATTATGCCGTGAAGGCGAATCCCGATCCGGCGATCGTGAAAACGCTGTACGAGGCGGGCGCGAGTTTCGACGTGGCCTCGATGCCCGAGTTCAACATCGTCCACCAGTACATCGAGCACCTGCCCGACAAGGAGCGGCTCGATTGGATCTGGGACAAGATCATCTACGCCAATCCGATCAAGCCCAACGAAACGCTCGAGGAGTTGGACCAGTACAAACCGCTGGTCACGTACGATAATTTCACGGAGATCGGCAAGATTGCCAAGTACGCCCCGCACGCCGGCTTGGCGCTCCGCCTGCGCGTGCCGAACACGGGCGCGATGGTCGAGTTATCGTCGAAGTTCGGCGCGCACTCCGGCGAGGCCGTCGCCTTGATCGAAGCCGCCCACGCGGCGGGACTGGTCGTCGAGGGCTTGAGCTTCCACGTCGGCAGCCAAACCACGAATTTCGACAACTACGTGCAGGCCCTGCACTTGGCGGCGGGCGTATTTAACGAAGCCAAGGATCGCGGTTTCAAGATGACGCTGATCGACATCGGCGGCGGATTTCCCGCACCCTACGACGACGGCGTCCGCCCCTTCCACGAACTCGCCCGGCGAATCAACTCCGAAATCGACCGGCTCTTCCCCAAGGACATCGAAATCCTCGCCGAGCCGGGCCGGTTCCTGATCGCCACCGCCGCCACGCTGGTGGCCAAGGTCGTCGGCAAGGCCCAGCGCGACGGCAAACGCTGCTACTACATCAACGACGGCGTTTATCACACCTATTCGGGCATCATTTTCGATCACTGCAAGTACCCGATCAAAGCCATCAAAGGCGGCCCCACGGAAATCTCCGCCGTCTTCGGCCCGACCTGCGACGCGCTCGACACCATTTCGCTGGCCGAGGAACTCCCCGACCTCGAATTGGGCGATCTGGTCTATAGCGAGAACATCGGCGCCTACAGCCACGCCTCCTCGACCTGCTTCAACGGCTTCCCGCCGGCGAAAGTGCTGCACATCAACCGGTAAGGAAATGCGCGGAGCACGCGCGGGCAATCGGCGGTTATTGGATTTTGGGTGCCATGCCCACGCTTGTCGTGGGCATGTTTTCCGCGGGATTTTCATGCTCACGCAAGCGTGAGCATGGCACCCGAGCACTTTTTCAACCGGCTGCTAGGGAATATTGTAACCGTTCACGCCCCGGTCGGGGACTGGTCCATTTTTCGGCGTGAAAACGTGTTTTGCGGACAAACGGTAGGCCGAAAACATGGACCTGTCCCCTTCCCGCGGCGCGAGGGGGACAGTCCCATTTTCGCG
>JADLEL010000112.1 GCA_020846145.1 Pirellulales bacterium
AAACATGGACCTGTCCCCTTCCCGCGGCGCGAGGGGGACAGTCCCATTTTCGCGGCGATTAAGCATTATTACGGCGCCATCATCTTTTGCGCCGCGAAAATCGGGACAGTCCCCTGTGAACGGTTACCTTTATTGTTGGTTGACGACGCGGGACGTAGGTTATGCTTCGGCATAACGCATCGTGCGCAGTGGAGTAGGTTATGCTTTAGCATAACGCAACGCTGCATTCTATTACACCCGCGGACTTCCTTCAAGTTCGCCGACATTTCTCCTTGACTCGGGAGAATGCCTCCTTTCCCAAACCGCGAAACCGCACATCCCGTTCCCGGCTATTTCGGAAACCCCTGCAAACAGGAGAAAAGGACTTCTTTACGCTCAATCACTTGTAATCCGGCCGCAACTCGTGTTAAACTACATGCCTAACCCGGATATCTCACCACGGAGACACGGAGTTTTTGCTTTAGTGGTTGGAAAATCGAAATATATAGAATTATATCATTCACACTCTGTCAGAGTTTCCATTGCGAAAAAAATCCCCATCAATCCTACTTCTCCGTGTCCTCCGTGTCTCCGTGGTGAATTATTGTGAGAAATGCGGGCTAATCCACTCCGATTTCAATGAACTATGACGACACGAATCTTCGCGAAAATTTCTTCCCCTGCGTCGCTCCCTTCGCTTTCGACGCGACGCCGATTCCTGGCCGCGGCCGCCGCGGCCATGGCCTCTTGGCAGTGCGGACGGTGGGCGTGCGGCCAAGCGAAAGGTCCTGCCGCGCGGAAACTGGAGGCCTACGACGAGCTAATGGCCGCATTCGTGCGCGAACGCGAGCCGCCCGGCGCCGCCTTGGCCGTAACGCATCGCGGCCGCCTGGTGTACGCGCGGGGATTCGGCTTCGCCGACGTCGAGCAGCGGGAATCCGTCCAGCCCGCGTCGCTGTTCCGCATCGCCAGCGTGAGCAAGCCCTTCACTTCCGCCGCGGTGCTGCATCTGGTCGAAAACGGCAAGCTCAAACTCGACGACCCGGTGTTTCCGATCCTGCGCCTCGAACCGCTGCTGGAACGGAATGCAAAAATGGATCCGCGCTGGCGCGACATTACCGTGCGCCATTGCTTGCAGCACGCCGGCGGATGGGACCGCGGCAAATCGTTCGATCCGATGGGCGCCGGAACCGCCGAATTAGTCGCCGAGGCGTTCGATGTCCCCCTGCCCATCGACCATAACCAAATCATCCGCTACACGATGGGCAAGCCGCTCGATTCCGATCCGGGCACGGCCTACGCCTATTCCAACTTCGGCTATTGCGTGTTGGGCCGCGTCATCGAAGCGGCTTCCGGCAAGCCCTACCGCGAGTACGTCGCCGAGAACATCCTCGCGCCGCTGGGCATCCGCCGCATGAGGCTGGGAAAAAACCTGCTCGCCGACCGCGCCCCCGGCGAAGTGAAATACTACGACGGCCGGAACCGCCGCGGCCGGGCCATCTCCGGACCGGAGATCGGCCGCCGCGCGCCGCTGCCCTACGGCGTCGAGTGCCTGGAGACGATGGACGCCAACGGCGGATGGATCGCCACGGCGGTGGAATTGGTCCGCTTCGCCGCCGCGCTCGACGATCCCGAAAAATGCCCCATCCTCAAGAAGTCGAGCATCGAGGCCATGCTCGCGCCGCCGCCGGGAGCCATCGGCCGGAGGCGAAGGGGCGGGGCGAAGCCGGTTTACTACGCCTGCGGCTGGAATGTTCAACCGAATCCGGAGCAGCCGGCCCGTTGCGCCAAATGGCACGACGGCTTGCTGGCCGGCTCTTCCACCGCGCTGGTTTGCCGCAACGACGGCATCGACTGGGCCGTGCTCTTCAACGGCGATGCCGACAAAAGCGGCGTACAATTCGCCGGCGCGATCAATCCCCTGCTGCACAAGCTGGCAGACGAGATCGCGGCCTGGCCCGATATCGACTTGTTCCCGAAGTTTTTGTGATCCGATTTCGTATCGAATCTGCGTGCAAAATCGCTCTCGGTCTCGCGCTCAACGCGGTAAGCGTTCACGCCCCGGTCGGGGACTGGTCCATTTTTCGGCGGGAAAACGTATTTTGTGGACAAACGGTAGGCCGAAAACATGGACCTGTCCCCTTCCCGCAGCGCAAGGGGGACAGTCCCATTTTCGCGGCGATTAAGCACTTTTACGGCACCATAATCTTTTGCGCCGCGAAAATCGGGACAGTCCCCTGTGAACGGTTACTCAACGCGAAAACAATAACGCGAGCCATTGCGCCAAGCCCGCGGCGCAGAAGGCGGCGAAAACGGCCGCGATCACGTCGAGCGTGTAGTGCGCTCGTAAAATCAGCACGACGCAGGCCTCGCCCAGCGCGACGAGCGCAACCGCCGCGCCCGCCCACCAGGGAAAAAGCCGCGCCGCCTCGATCGCTCCCAATACCGCAATCGCCGTATGGCCCGAAAAGAAAAAATCGTTCGCCACTTCGTAAGTTACCAACAGCGAAGGGAAGCCGGGATATCGCCAGATCATCCCCGGCGGGACGGGCAGCGCGCAGAATCCCTGGCAGATCTGCCGCATCAGGAACAGCACGATCAAGGCCGCCAAGGGTTGCATCGTCGGCCCGAACACGCTGGCTAGAATCAGGAAGATTCCCAAGAGATCGATGAACGCCGAACTGACGATCAGCACCGCGTCGGCCGATCGCGGATGCGCCGCCAGATAGCCGTGCAAGGGCGCGGTAAGTTCGTGGATGCCGTCGCCGATGAATCCCGTTCGCACGCCGCGCCCGGAGATCAGCGACTGGCTGGCGAACCAGCCGATCAGGCTGAAGAGCACGATCCCCCCGCGCAACGCATAGTGGAGCCAAGCACCGCTCGCAGCCGCTTCGGCCTCGTTCAGCGACCAAAACAGAACGCCGATCAGCAAAACCGACCCGAGCAATGCAAGCCACTTGATGAGCGTGGGTATGTTTTTCAAGATGGGGCATCCTCACTGCGAATGGTTCCGTGTCTATGGATAACAGCGAGCCGGGGGGTTTATCCCCTCGGTTGGAAGTGCGATCTTGTTTGGCGGTTCTTGCCGAGGGGATAAACCCCTCGGCTCGCTGTTTCCACGTTACCCCTTGCCTTCGATTCCGCCAACATGCGTTCCAACGCATCGCGCAGTTGCACCATGATCGGGTCCGACTCCGCGCCGCGCTGGCGCGTCGGACCGACCTCGATCGCTTCGCCCACCTCGACCACCACCTGAAACGGCCGATGAATCCGGGCCGCATCGGTCAAGTCTTCCTCGAAGCGTTCCACGGTTTCCAAGAGCTGCTCCCGCGCGGGCGGCGAATCGAAATATCCCGGCGGATAAAGCGACAGTTGCTGCGCCAAATAGACATCGGCCAACTGCCGCCAACGCCGGGCGCGCTCCCGCTCGTCGATTTCGCCGCCGATCATCTGCGGTAGAATCGCCGCCCGCAGCGACTTCACCCGCGAAGGCACGTCCCCCTCCCGTTCGCCCTTCAGCCATTCCCGCTCCAAGGGCAGCAGCAGTCGGTCGATCAACGGCGCCAACCGCTCGGCCATCGTGCCGGATTGCGGTTTCTCCAGATATTCGAGTTCCTTGAGCGTCAACAGCGCGCTGCCCGCTTTGGCGATCCGCTCGACCAGCGGAAGGTGCTTTTGCGATTGCCAGGAAAGGCGGTGCTCGATGTCTTCGAGCACCTGCGACAGCGCGCGGTCGAGATCGCCTTGGAAAAAATACCGCACGGCCGCGGGATGAATCACCACCTTGCCCGGCGGAGTCGCTTCGGCGCGGCGTTTGGCGGCGTTCCGCGCGATGAACGCCGTCCCCTCCATCAAATTATTCAGCCGGTCGTTCGTGCGCGACACGAAGCCTTCGGGAAAGATCATCAGCGGCCGCTGGGCGCGGGCGAGCAAATCGATCGCGCATTTGAGCGACTCCCGGTCCAACCCCTCCCGATAAACGCTGAACGTCCCGATCCGCGGCAACAGCCAACTCGTCATTCCGCCTTGCATGAACAAGTGCCAACTCGCCATGATGTGCGGATAGCAATGGATGCGGCCCGCCATGAAGCCCAGAACCATCGGATCGCAGGGCCGGCAATGGTTCGCGGCGAGCATGATGCCGTGGCCGGCGGCGATCGACGCCTGCAATCGTTCGAGACCGCGGAACTCGAACCGTTCCAACCCGTAGTTTTTGTCGAGATAGCGCCTGCCGTACAAGTGCAGCAGCCGCGGCCAAAAAGTGCCCGCGTGCGGCGGAATGAAGCGGTACGGTTTGTCGATGACGATGTTTTGCATGGCGGTTCCCCGTTCATACCTATCCAAAACCATGTCGGTTGGAGTGGCGGTCGTACTGCCGCCCTTTGAATCGCCGGATAGCAGGGGTGGCAGTACAACCGCCGCCCCAACGAATTGAGGTTTTTCTTAATAATATCGGTCCGCGCTCTCCTCCTCGGCGGATTTCTCGGCCTGCGCCGCGTCGGCGGGCTTCACGTCCTGCAAGGAGCCGATGGAGAGGATTTCCGGCCAGATTTTCGCCGACGCGAGCACCACGAAGATCGTGCAGATGCCGCCCCCGACCACCGAGATCACCGGGCCGAAAAGCCGCGCCGTCAGTCCCGATTCGAATCCGCCGATATCGTTCGAGGCCACGATGAATACGCTGTTCACCGCCGAGACCCGCCCCCGCATGTGGTTCGGCGTGAGCATCTGCACCAACGTATGCCGCACGACGACGCTGATGTTATCCAGCGCGCCGATCGCGAACATCATCAAAAGCGACAGCCAGTACCACCGTGATAGCCCGAACCCGATCGTCGCCGCGCCGAATCCGGCCACGGCCCAAAGCAGCGTCCAACCGGCGCGCCGCAAGAGCGGCAGGTGCGCGATCAGCATGGCCATGAACACCGCCCCCACGGCTTCCATCGATCGCAGAACTCCCAAACCCGTCGCGTTCACGTGCAAAAAATCCTTGGCGAAGACCGGCAGCAGGTACGTCGCTCCGCCAAACAGCACGGCGAACAGGTCCAGCGTGATCGTCGCCAAAATCAACTTCGTCCGGCCCACGAAACGAATGCCCGCGATCAGGCTTTCGAGCGAAATCGATTGCGCGTCGGCGCGTTCGTGCGTGCTTTTCAGGAAGCAGACGGTCGCCAACGAGAGCATTTTACAGACCACCACGACGAGAAACGCCGCCGCCACGTGCTCGTTTTGGCTGCCGAGAATCAATCCGCCCACGGCGGGGCCGACCATGATCGAGGCATGAAACACCGTGCTGTTCCAGGTGATGGCGTTGCTGAATATCTCCTTGGGGACGACCTGCGGCAGGAGCGCGGATCGCGAAGGACCGCCCAGCGCCTGCGCGACCGCGCCGATTCCCAAAAAGACGTACATCCACCATAAAGGCCAATCGTAAAGCACGCGCAGCAGCAATCCGACCGAAGCAAGAATGCCCAGCGCGATCGCGCAAATGATCACCAACCGCCGGTCGAAGCGGTCGGCAAGTTGTCCGCCCGCGATGGAAAGCAAAATGACCGGCAGCGCCTGCACCAATCCCACCCAACCCAATTGCAAGGGATCCCCGGTCAACTCGTAGATGCTCACGCCCACCGCCACCGTTTCGATCATCTTGGCGAACATGATCGAAAACCAACTTACGGCGAGCAAGCGGAAGGCCGGCACGCGCCACGCGGCATACGGATCGGGCTTGAGGGTGGAACCGGCGTCGGACATTGGCTGGAAATGGGATTTCCCCGCGAAAATGCTTGCTCAAAGGCCGTATTGTGTCCCAATAATCGCGTTTTCGCAAGGCCAATGAAAACGGATGGCGATGATTCTTGTAGTCCGACGCCCCTTCGATTACAATCGAAGGTTTCCACGATCGTTTAGCCCGGAGCCAACGGCGACGGCGTTTGGGGGCAGGCATCGAACTTCGAAGCGGGCGTTCATGCGATCGAGTCAGCCGCGATTCGCCGTCGCCGTTGGCTCCGGGCTAAACGAAAATGACAATTATGGAATATGCAAGAGTCGTTTTGAAACCGCGGAAATCGCGGCCGTTTTACGCCCGCCACCCGTGGGTGCTCGATTCCGCCGTCGAGCGCGTCGAAGGGCAAACGGCCGACGGCGAGATCGTCGATCTCTTGAACGAAAAAGGAAAGTTCATCGCCCGCGGATTCTTCAACGGCCAAAGCCGCATTCGCGTACGGCTCTACTCCTGGAACGCCGCGGATACGCTGGACGAGAACTTTTGGCGGCGGCGTTTGGAAACCGCGATCGGCTCGCGGCGCGAAATCGGCTACGACGATCCGTGCGGCGCGGCCCGCCTGGTCTTTAGCGAAGGCGACCGCTTGAGCGGATTGATCGTCGATCGCTATGCCCAGTATCTGGCCGTGCAAGTAACCGCCTTGGGAATGGCGCTGCGGTTGCCGCAAATCGCGCCCATTCTCCTGGAACTCTCCGGCGCGAAAGGCATCGTCCTCCGCACGGAGAAAGGCATCAAGCAGGCCGAAGGCCTGGAACTCCGCGACGGGCCGTATTGCGGCGAAACGCCTCGCGAAATGATCGAAATCCGCGAAAACGGCTTGCGGTTCGCCGTCGATCTCTCGGAAGGCCAGAAGACGGGCTGCTATCTCGATCAGCGCGAAAACCGCAAGGCCGTTGCCGGCTATCTTCGCGGCCGCAGGGTGTTGGATATGTTCTGTTACAACGGCGGATTCAGCCTCGCCGCCGCCGCGTTGGGCGGCGCTTCGGAAGTGCTCGGCGTCGATGCCGGCGCGAAAGCCGTCGCCGCCGCCGAGCATAACGCGCACCTCAACGGTGTCGATAACGTCCGCTTCCAGGCAGGCGACGCCTTCAAAACCTTGGAACGACTCGCCGAAGCCGGCGAATCCTTCCAGGCCGTCATTCTCGATCCCCCCAAATTCACCCGCAGCCGCGGCGCGCTCGCCGAAGCCTTACGGGCGTATCATTGGCTGAATCGCCTCGCGCTCAAGGTGCTCGCTCCGGGCGGAATTCTCGTCACCTGCAGTTGCTCCGGCCATGTCGCGACGCAGGATTTTGCCGAGATGCTCGTCGGCGTCTCGCAGCAATCGCACCGCGACATTCAAATCCTCGAACGCCGCGGCGCCGCCCCCGACCACCCCGTTCTCACCTCCTGCCCCGAAGGCGATTATTTGAAGTGCTTCATCTGCCGCGTTTTATGAAGAGACGGAAGCCGCCGAAAATGCCGTCCTTTCGGCGGGGGGTTCGACGCAATGCCAGGGGCTGACGCCGCCGGGATCTACGACATTGCACCGCCGGGACATCGAGGATCGAAAAATCTTGATTTCCTTCCCAAACCGGAAAATCGGCAATCGCCTCCAATAGAGGGGCTTTTTGCCGCGCCTCTGTCTATTTTCCGGGAAAAAGGCTAAACTTGTAAGATATTCAACTCTTGGCAAGCTTTTCCTTTCGGGCTTTCCGTAAAGAATAGAGATATTGTTCGAATCACGCATTTTCCCCGTTTCTTCCATCTCGAGGAGGTTCCGATGAGACGATTGCTGCTGTTGGGCTTGATGGCTTGGGTAATTTGCTTTGGATTTCCAGCAATGCGGGCGATGGCGGACGACGGCAAGCCGGCGACGGAACAGGTCCAAAAGGAACGGGAGAAATCGGCGGCGGATAAAGCCACGCTGGTGGACAAGATTTTAGGTGTAATCGAGAGCGAACCGCCGACCGGCGAGCCGCAGAAACCGGCGGAACCGGCCAAGCCTGCCGCCGAACCGGATAAATCCAAAACCGAAAAGCCGGAACCCAAAAAGGAAGCGAAGAAGGAAATCAAGAAGACCAACTTGGTGCGGTTCACGCTCAGCGGCGAGTATCCCGACGAAAAAGGCGGCGCCGGCCTGATGACCGAACTGAGTTCGCTGGGCGAAGAGACGCCGAACTTATACGAGATTCTCGAACGACTGGATGCCGCCGCCAAGGATAAGGACGTAGTGGCCGTGTGGCTCAGGTTCGACGAGTTCCAGCCCGGCGGCGGCAATATCCACGAATTCCGCGCCGCCGTCGAGCGCATCCGCAAAGCGGGCAAACCGGTCTATGCCGAACTGCTCGACGGCGCCGATTCGGGCGTTTATCAAGTGGCTTTGGCGTGCGACAAAATCTACATGCCCGAAGGGACCGAAATCGAAATCCTCGGCCCGCGGATGGTCCGCCGGCATTACAAGGGCCTGCTCGACAAGCTGGGCATGCAGTTCGACGTGCTGCGGATGGGCCGCTGCAAGGGCGCATACGAACCGTTCACCCACGAGAAGATGAGTCCTGAAGTCCGCGAGAACTATCAATCGCTGATCGACGACCGCTACGAGCAATTGGTGGAGACGATCGCGGCTGGCCGGCATCTCGAAGCGGCCAAGGTCAAAGAGCTGATCGACCGGGGCATTTTCACGCCCGACGCCGCCTTGAAGGCCGGGCTGGTCGATTGCGTAGTTCACGCCGCGCGGATGGAGGACGAATTGAAAACGGCCCTCAAAGCCGACGAAAATCTCAAGCTCGTGAGCAATTATAAAAAGCGGAAAAAAGAGGAGATTTCCAGCGTTTTCGACCTGATGAAGCTTTTCGCGGGCGGCGAAAAAGCCAAGAAAGCCAGCGGCAAGAAAAAGATCGCCCTGGTTTATGAAACCGGCGAGATCACCACCGGAAAGAGCAGTTCCGGCGGAATGCTCTTCGGCAAGTCGCAAGGCTCGACGACGATCGCGAAATTGCTCCGCAAAGTGGCCGACGACGCCGACGTGAAAGCGGTCGTGGTGCGGATCGACGGGCCCGGCGGATCGGCCACCGCCAGCGATCTGATCTGGCAGGAAACCCTGCGGCTGAAGGAGAAGAAGCCGGTCATCAGCAGCATGGGCAGCGTGGCGGCCAGCGGCACGTATTACACCGCCGTGGCGGGCACGAAGATTATCGCCGAGCCGGACACGCTCACCGGCTCGATCGGGGTCGTCGGCGGAAAACTCGTAACCGAAACGCTGATGAAGAAGCTGGGCATCACCTCCGAATTCATCGGCCGCGGCAAACTGAGCGGCATCGAGATCGATCGCCCCTTCACGCCCGAAGAACGCAAAGTGCTGATCGACCTGGTCGAGGAAACCTACCGCGAATTCAAGTCGCGGGTGGCGAAGTGCCGCGGCATGAGCTTCGAAAAAGTTTCCCAACTGGCCGAAGGCCGCGTCTATACGGCCCGGCAGGCGCTCAAGCTGGGATTGATCGACGAGATCGGCACGCTGCACGACGCCATCGCCGTCGCCAAACAAGCGGCCGGACTCAAGGCCGACGAAGAGGTCGAAATCGTGCAATATCCCGAGGAAAAATCGATTTTCGAGATTCTCGGCGGCTCCCGCGACGAGGACGAATCGCTCGCCGCCATCGCCGCCCGGTTTGCCGGCGTTCCCGCGAATACCTTGAAAAACCTGCAAATTCCCGCGTTTTTCTTCCGCCCGGAAATTTCCGCCAAGCCGCACCTCTACTATTGGTCGGCGATGCCGAAGATCGAATAATCGTAACCGTTCACGCCCCGGTCGGGGACTGGTCCATTTTTCGGCGTGAAAACGTATTTTGTGGACAAACGGTAGGCCGAAAACATGGACCTGTCCCCTTCCCGCGGCGCGAGGGGGACAGTCCCCTGTGAACGGTTGCCACGGAACAATCCGTTTAGCCCGGAGCCAACGGCGACGGCGAGATGTGGAATAAGTGTTACATCATGCAGTACATTCGCCACGCCTCGAAAGTCCCTCGCCGTTGGCTCCGAACTAACCGAAAGTCTTTCCTCGCCGGTAAGTTGTCGTTCGCTCCAAAAAAATTAACGCCTTCCAAATCCGTTCAACAAATTATCCACGATCCGCTCGGCAATCACGCGACTCAAGGTGATCCCCTCGGTGATCGCGGCCCAACGCCACACATCCACCATCCCGCGCACGGTTCTGGCGAATTCTTCCTCGCAACCCGGACGAAGGACACCCGCTCCAATCAGCTTTTCAATTAACGCCATGGTCAATTCGTGCCCGTCGGCCAAGACCTCTTTGATGTCGTTCAAGAACCACTGGCGTTCCGGGCCGAAAAAGAGGCTCATGTAAAAGAGGCCCTCATCTTCGTGATCTCGCATGTATTTGAAAATCGTCCAAATGTATTCCACCAGCAATTCCCGCGAATCCTCGGTCGCGCCGAGGACCTCCCGCAATTCCGTGAAAAAATGATCGCTAAACCGCCGAATCCCCGCCTTGCAAAGTCCCTCCTTGCTCCCGTAATAGTAATAGAGCATGGGCTTGGTAACGCCCGCCGCCTCGACAATCGCCCGCGTGGAAGTCGCTTGATAGCCATTTTTAGCCATTAAATGGACACCCACTTGGAGTAATTTCTCGGCATTGCCGTTCTGATGCACCATGCAAAGCATCCTTTGTGCGTGTCGTTTACTTCCCGGTAAGTAAATAATAACAGAGCAGTTCTCGTTCGTCAAGAGTTTTTTCCGAGTTTTTTAATTTCCCGCGTATCGATCGGTGTCCTTCTGGAAAAAAATCCACTCCTCCCCCATAATGTGCAGATGAACGAACCCTGGGTTTATCTGAACGGCAAATGGTTGGCGGCCTCCAAGGCGGCTTTGTCGTTGACCGATGCCGGATTCGTGCTGGGCGCGACGATCGCCGAGCAAGTGCGCACGTTCCACGGCAAAATCTTCCGGCTCGACGACCATCTCGCCCGGTTGGAGCATTCCTTGCAATTGGTGGGCATCGATCCGCAACTCGAACGTGGAAAACTCGCCGAACTCGCCCGCGAAATCGTCGCCCGAAACCATCGCCTGCTGGAACTCGGCGACGATCTGGGGCTTTCGATCTTCGTCACGCCCGGTCAATATCCCGCCTATTCCGCCGCGCCCGAACCGACGCCGCCGACGGTTTGTCTGCACACCTATCCGCTGCCGTTTCGATACTGGGCGGAGAAATACCGCGCCGGCCAATTCCTGGCCACGACCGGCGTGCGGCAAGTGCCGCCGGAATGCTGGCCGGTTGAGATTAAATGCCGCAGCCGAATGCACTTTTTTCTGGCCGACCGGCAGGCCGCCCGCAATCATCCCGGATCGCGCGCCGTGTTGCTGGACCGCGACGGCAACGTTACCGAGGCCTCGACGGCGAACGTGCTCCTCTACCGCCGCGACGAAGGCTTGATCTCGCCCCCCGCGCACAAAATCCTCCACGGCATCAGCCTGATGGAATTGTTCGACCTCGCATCCGCCTTGCAAATCCCTTGCGTGGAACGCGATTTCACTCCGCAAGAAGCGGCCGCCGCCGATGAAGTGCTGCTAAGCAGCACGCCGTTCTGCGTGTTGCCTTGCACTCGGTTCAACGGCCAACCCATCGCCGCCGGCCGCCCCGGCACGATCTATTCGCGACTGCTTGCCTCCTGGAGCGAACTCGTTGGCGTCGATATCATCCACCAGTCCGAGCGATTTTGCGCAAGATAAAAACATCAAAGAAAAGAATCAACACGGAGAATGGAGAAAGAAATGATGATTGCGGAATGATGAATGATGAATTATCAAGGGATCGTCTTTCCCGATGTTTTATTCATCGTTCATCATTTAGCATTCATCATTCGGCTGATGCCGGTACAAGCACATCGCCTACCGCAATGCACCCCAGCAGATTTCCGCCGGCCCGGGCGATGACTTGCCGCGCTTCCCGCACGGTTCGGGGGCTGGAATGTCCCAAGCGGACGACCAGATAGACGCCCCGGCAGTAACGCAACATCGGAATGGTCTCGTCGTGTGCCAGCGAGGCGGCGTCGATCAGCACGAGCCGGTACTCCCGCTGGAGATTTTCCAGCAGTTCGGAGAAGGCCAGCGGCCGCGATATGATCCCCTGCCGCGGCGATAGCCCGTTGTTCAACAGAATGCTCAATTTCGGAAGGCCGGTTTCCTGCACGGCTTCCCACCAATCGGCTTCGCCCGCGAGTACGTCGAAAATCCCCTTCCGCGAAGTGAACCGCCACTCCCGGGTCAAGTCGGGACGATGCAGATTCGCATCGACCAGGATCGTCCGCCGGCCGCTCTCTTCGATGAGCGCTTCGGCCAAGGGGAGGATCGTCTCGGTCTTTCCTTCGCCGTCGGTCGGACTCGTGAAGAACAGCGCCGCCGGTCCTTCGCCGGGGAGCTGGGCAAGCACGTTCCGCGCCATCGCGCCGAATGCGCCGCGTTCTCTTTTCGCTTCCGGCTTATCGACGGCGAATAGCGAGTTTTTATCGCTTTCCGGCGCGCCGAAGAATGCGCACGGCTCGGTCTCGGCTTCCGTTCGTTCCAAAAAACCGAGCGGGACCGCATCGGCTTTTGGAACGAATTCCTCGAAGAGCGGCAACTCGCCGTCGAGAAGTTGGACGAGATTTTCGAATTCCGCGGTTACTTCCGCATAAGGCCGAGACGCGGATTCTTCCGCGCTTGCAACCGGCTCGCGATCCGCCCGGTCATCTTCGATCCGGCTTTCCGGTTGAGATTCGACGACTTGCGGATCCGGGAAAAATCCGCTCTTTTTCTCGATTTTTCCATCGATTCGATTCACCTCCGCTGGCGCGGCTCGCACCGCTTCGCAAGCGGTTGCCGCGGGAGGATATTCGCCGTCGAAGAGATCGCCGACCGTCGGATATTCTTCGCCCCATGTGGCCGGCGGTTCCATCACCGCGGTTCGGTCCGCATCGGTCGCGGCAATCGCCGGGCATTCCGGCAGCGCGATCGGAACGGTCGGCCGCGCGGCCGGCAATTCCAATTCCAATCGTTTCAACGCCTCAAGCAAGCGACCCATAAAAAAGCTCTAATCCTCGTTTTCCGATCTTCTTCTCACCCTTGCCGCAACTTGAGGAACAACCGGCTATACGCATTCCGCCGCACCGGCCGAACGGGAACAACCGGGTGAACCGCCGCCGTTTCGACTACCGGCTGCTCCTCTTCAACCAACGAAGCGGGCTGCTTCTCCGGCTCGCGCATTGCCTCCTCGTTGTTCGTCCTCGCCGCGAAAGCGCTGGAAGTTTGCCGCGATACCGTTGCCGGAGCTTCCGCGCTCCCTTCGACCTGATGCTCCGCGATCGTTCCCTGCACGACCGGCAATTCATCCATGGTCCCGAACTGAAAAACCGGAATGACCGATTGCAGCACCGAAAGGGCGGCGGTCGGCGTCGCGTAACGGTCGCTCACGATCTCTTCCTGCTCGAACGGCTCCTGGAAGGGATGCTCGAATTCATCGAACGACGGTTCGATTCCCGGTTCGATGGGGTAGGACGGCTCGAAAGTCTCCGCGGCGCCGGCGATCATCTGCGAGATCGAGTCGATTTGCGCGGCCGGCTCGACCGGTTCGGATAAATCCAGGTCCAACCCGTCCATTTCCGCATTGATTTTAAGCGGAGGCGTCGGCAGCTTGATGCTCTCGGCCTCATCTTCCTCTTCGGTCAGGTCGTCGAGCCGGCCGAATTCGATGACGCCCGGCTTCTCGCCTTGGCTCTCGCCGTTCCAGGGCGCGGGCAGTTGCTGCAAGTCGGCCCAGGCTTCCTCGATGTGTTCCGCTTCCAACCGCCGCCGCCCCTCGGCGAATGCCGCCAGCAGGGCGTAGTCGCACAATTGGTTGATCAGCCGCGGTACGCCTTCGGTGGCCCGATAGACGCTCTGGCAGGCGTCGTCCGAAAAAACTTCCGTGCCGTTTCCGCCGGTAAGCTCGATTTTCGCCCGCAGATATTCCGCGGTCTCGGTGCGGTTGAAGGCTTCGAGATAACACCGCGTGGCGATTCGCGAATTGAAGGAGTCGAGCTTCGGATTGGCCAACCGTTCTTCCAACGCGGAATTGCCCGCAAGGATCACCCGCACCAAAGGCTGCCCCCCCCGGGCGAGATTCGTCAACATGCGGATTTCGTCCAACAGCCGAAGCGGAAGCGTATGCGCTTCATCGACCATGAGCAACAGCCCCCGACTCTGGTCCCTGCCCGACGTAAGATTGTCGGGGACTGGTCCATTTTTCGGCGAGAAAACTTGGGTGGTCGAGTCGGCCATGTCCGAAAACATGGACCCGTCCCCTTTGCTTCCCTGTAAGTAATCGACCAAGGCCAATCGCAACTCCCCCTCGTCCATGCTGCGATACGGCTGTCCCAATTCGTAGAGTATGGCCTGAAAAAGCGAACGCCGCGAACCGAGTCGCCCGCTGCTCAGAAAAACCACGCGATAAGTATTTTTGAACAGTTCGCCGATTTTCTGGCAAAGCAAAGTTTTTCCCGTCCCCACCGGCCCGACCACCATGCCGATCCCTTCTCCCCGCTCGATGCACCGGGTCAAAGCAATCCGCGCATTTTCGCAAACCGTGCCGGGAAAGTACCCCTCGACCACCGGAACCGCGGCGAAAGGTCGATTATTCAAGCCGACAAAGGTTTCATACATGGCGCAGCTTTCCTAACCTGCCGGGATTGCACCCTATATCATCAGCGCAAATACATTGATCCATAGCATCATTTCGGCACGTCGAAAGTGAAGAATGAATTTGGATTTTGGATTAGAGATTGGGTGACAAAAACAGAAAACGCGGATTGGCGAAAAGCGGATAGAAGCAATGAATATTGCCTTTGTATTAGTGGTAAGTATGGGGTGATATGCGTAGAATGTGTACTGTGGGAAACAGGTGCGGGAGCTGTTTCCACCATAGTCCGTAGGTTATGCTTTAGCATCACAAACGAGCTTCGTGATAAGTTATGCTGGAGCATAACCTACCGGTCAAGCATAGAAATTGACTATCGTTAACCGACCCCTCATCATGGTGAAAAAAACAACTCGTACAACGCTGGTCAAAGTTCTTCCGCCCCCCCAAAAAACGCCCGTCAAGGGCATTTCGGACAATCGACTTTTTGGCGATATCCGCGCCCTGATCGAACAATCGCGCGATCGTTTAGCGCGCACGGTAAATTCCGCTCTGGTGGGATTATACTGGAACATCGGTAAGCGGATACGCGAAGATATTCTCCAAGAAAAGCGGGCGGAATACGGAGAACAGATTGTGCAGACACTGTCTGCACAATTAACGGAAGAGTATGGGAGAGGTTTTGGCCTCCGAAATCTATTGCGAATGGTTCGATTTGCCGAAGTTTTCCCTGATGAACGAATTGTGTCATCACTGATGACACAATTGACTTGGACCCATCTGATCTACATAATTCCCCTCGAAGACCCTCTAAAACGCGATTTTTACGCCGAAATGTGCCGACTGGAACGGTGGAGCACACGGACGTTGCAGGACAAAATAGATCGGCTCCTCTACGAACGCACCGCCATCAGTAAAAAACCTGATGAAGTGATTCGGGCAGAGATCGATGGATTGCGCGACGCGGACCGATTAACGCCCGACTTAGTCTTTCGCGATCCCTACTTTCTCGATTTCTTGGGCCTGTCCGGTCATTATGAAGAAAAGGACATGGAAAAGGCGATCTTGCGGGAGTTGGAAGCCTTCATTCTGGAACTCGGCACCGATTTCGCCTTCCTCGCCCGGCAAAAGCGGATTTCCGTCGATAGCGAGGACTATTACCTCGATCTCTTGTTTTACCACCGGCGGCTCCGGCGGCTGGTGGCCATCGACCTGAAACTGGGTAAATTCCAGGCAGCCGATAAAGGTCAGATGGAGCTCTATCTCCGCTGGCTCGCAGCGCACGAAACACAGCCCGGCGAAGAAACGCCGATCGGATTGATCCTATGCGCCGACAAGTCGGAAGAACATGTGAAACTCTTGCGAATGGACGCCGGCGGCATCCACGTGGCGAGTTATATGGCGGAACTGCCTTCGATTGAAATCTTGCAGAAAAAATTGCACGAGTCCATCCGACTGGCCCGCCAACGACTCGCCGCGCAGAACGATCATCAACCACCCGAAATGAAATCAACCGCACACGGAAAAACGATCAAATCCAAAAAGAAGCCCAGCCGCAAAGAACATCGAAAATAGAAGCTGCCCATGCCCCAGGCAAATCATTCAAAACCCGTCGTCGTTCGCATCGCCGAGGAGATCATCCCCACCTATCTTCCCGCCGCGCCCGACAAGAACCCCATGTTCTTGGAAAAACGGGTGTATCAAGGGAGCAGCGGCAAGGTTTATCCCTTGCCCTTCACCGACCGCATTGTCGAAACCAAGACCGACCGTGCCTGGAAAGCCGTCTGGCTGGAAAACGAGTATCTGGAAGTCATGGTGCTGCCCGAAATCGGCGGGCGGATCCACGTCGCCCAGGACAAAACCAACGGCTACGACTTCGTCTATCGGCAATCGGTCATCAAGCCCGCCTTGGTCGGCTTGGCCGGCTCGTGGATTTCCGGGGGGATCGAGTTCAACTGGCCGCAGCACCACCGCCCGGCCACGTTCATGCCCGTCGATTTTCACGTCGAAGAACACGCCGACGGCTCGAAAACCGTTTGGCTCGGCGATCACGATCCGCTGTCGCGGATGAAAGGCATGCACGGCGTCTGCCTCCATCCCGGCCGCGCAATCATCGAAGTCAAGGTCCGCGCCTACAACCGCACGCCGCACGTGCAGACCTTCCTGTGGTGGGCGAACGTCGCCACCCGCGTCCACGAAGCCTATCAATCGTTCTTCCCGCCCGACGTCTATTACGTGGCCGACCACGCCAAGCGGGCGATGAGCGCCTACCCGCTCTGCGAAGGTAAATACTACGATGTCAACTACGCCGAGCGAAAGCGCGGCGGCGTGCCCGAAAGCGAGCGGCCCGCGGATTTCATTCCCCCGCATTGCGGCGGCGTCGCTCCGGTCGCCTACGAACCCAACGATCTCTCCTGGTATGCCAACATTCCCGTGCCAACTTCCTACATGTGCATGGGCAGCCGGGAAGATTTTTTCGGCGGATACGATCACGCCCGACAGGCGGGAATCGTTCACGTCGCCAATCATCACATTTCTCCGGGCAAGAAACAGTGGACCTGGGGCAACCACGAATTCGGTTACGCCTGGGATCGCAACCTGACCGACGGCGACGGCCCGTACATCGAACTCATGGCCGGCGTCTATACCGACAACCAGCCCGATTTCTCCTTCCTCCAACCGGGCGAAACCAAGACCTGGAGCCAGTTTTGGTATCCGATCCAAAAAATCGGACCGGCCCAACACGCCAACGCGAAAGCCGCAATAAGCCTGCGGCTCGATAAGCGAAGAATCCATATCGGTATCTGCGTCTCCGCGGAATTTCCCGATGCCAAGATCGTCCTCGCCAAGGCCGATCGCCCGATAGCTCAATTTTCCCGCAATCTCATGCCCGGCGCACCGCTTCTCGAAGAAATCGAACTCCCGCCGCGCGCGGCCGAGACCGATCTCGCGCTGCTCGTGCAGGATGAAACCGGCACGGAGATCATCGCCTATCGCCCGTCGCCCCGCGTGCGCGGCGAGGTCCCGCCCCCGGCGACCGAACCGCCGCCGCCGGAAGAAATCGCCGGGACCGACGAACTTTTCATCACCGGCCTGCACCTCGAGCAATACCGCCATGCCACGCGCGGTCCGACGGCATATTGGCGCGAGGCCCTCCGCCGCGATCCGCTCGATTCCCGCGCGAACAACGCGCTGGGCCGCTGGCATCTCCGCCGCGGGGAATTCGATGTGGCCGAAAAACATCTCCGCAACGCCATTCGACGCCTCACGCTCCGCAATCCGAATCCTTACGACGGCGAACCTTTTTATAACCTCGGCCTTTGCCTGCGATACAAGCTCGATGCGACATCCTTGAACGACGACTCCATTCCAGAAAAGCTCTTTCGCGAAGCCTACGCCGCTTTTTACAAGGCGACTTGGAACCAATCCTGGGCCGCCGCCGGTTACCACGCCTTGGCTGAAATGGATTGCCGTCATGCCGATTGGCCGCAAGCCTTGGAGCACCTCGATCGCGCCCTCCGCTTCGACTCCGATAACCTTCGCGCCCGAGACCTGAAAGTCGTCGTCCTCCGCCGGCTAGGCCGCGAGACCGAAGCCGACGAATTATTGAAACGAACCCTCGCCCTCGATCCGCTCGATTGGTGGGCAATATGGCTGACAGGTCAACCGCTTTCCTACGATGCGCAAATCCATCTCGACTTGGCCCACGACTTCGCCCGCGCGGGATTATACGCCGATGCGATCGTACTGCTTTTCGAGAGGACTAGAACATCGGGCGCCGGTGCCATGCCCACGCTTGCCGTGGGCATGAGGGAACCGCGAGAATACCCCGAACATGCCCGCGACGAGCGCGGGCATGGCGCCCGACCGCTCGTCGATTACACGCTCGGCTGGCTCCACGACCGACTCGGCGACAACAAAACGGCTCTCACTTACTACAAAAAAGCGGCATCCCGTTCGCCCGACTACTGCTTCCCCGCGCGGTTGGAGGAAATCGCCGTTTTGCAAGCCGCCCAAAAAGCCAATCCGCGCGACAACTTCGCCCCGTACTATCTCGGCAACCTGCTCTACGACCGCCGCCGCCGCGAAGAAGCCCTCCAATGCTGGGAGCAAAGCGCGAAGATCGATCCCGGCTACTCGGTCGTTTGGCGAAATCTCGGCATCGGTTATTTCAATATCCGCAAGCAGCCCGTCAAAGCCAAAAAGTCCTACGATCGCGCCTTCCGCGCCGCACCGACGAGCGCCCGCTTGCTTTTCGAGCGCGATCAGCTCTGGAAACGGCTCGCCGAATCGCCTGCCGCGCGGCTCCGCGAACTGGAAAAGCATCTCGACCTCGTCCGCGAGCGCGACGACTTGAGCGTCGAACTTTGCGCTTTGTACAATCAAACCGGACGGCACCAGAAAGCGCTGGCGCTGGCAACCGAACGAAATTTCCAGCCCTGGGAAGGCGGCGAAGGACAGGCCCTCGGCGGATATATCCGCAGCCGCCTCGCGCTCGGGCGCCTCGCGCTTGCGCAAAAAGATCCCGCTCTCGCGCGCGAGCATTTCGAAGCGGCCCTCTCGCCGCCGCGCAACTTGGGCGAAGCAAAGCATCTACTGGCCAACCGGAGCGATATCCACTATTGGCTCGGATGCGCCCTAACCGCGCTCGGCGAAAAGACCGCCGCCCGCGAACGGTGGCTTACCGCCGCGAATTTTCGCGGCGATTTTCAGGAAATGAGCGCAACCGCGTTTTCCGAAATGACATATTACTCCGCTCTCTCCTGGGAGCGATTGGGCCGTGAAGCCAAGGCGAAAGAACTGCTCCGAGAATTGCTCGCCTATGCCAAGAAGCTCCAGAAAACGCCGGCCAAGATCGGCTATTTCGCCACGTCGCTGCCGGCGATGCTCCTCTTCGAAGACGATCTTCAATTCCGGCAGGAAACCACCGCCCTCTTCCTCCAGGCCCAAGCCCGGCTCGGCCTCGGCCAGAATGCCCGCGCCAAAAAGCTCCTCGAAACCGTCCTTCAGCGCGATCCCAACCACGCCCTCGCCGCCGATCTCGTTTAGCACGTATCATTCAAAAAGCGATTTGTAGAAGCGGCATCTTGCCGCTTTTGCCTAAAATGCGGCAGGATGCCGCATCTACAATGTTTATGATTAATCCTGGTCAATCCGGAGCCAACGGCGACGGAGTGCGGCGATGCATAAGTCATCAGGACGACGCCAATCTACTCGTTCCTTCACTTGGTAACATCCACGCTCTGTTCCTTGCGGACCGGCACTAGTATCTTCCGACTGCTCATATTTGCCCTAAAGGAATAGTTGCCTTCCGCAAGAGCCTTCACCAAAACGCGGTAGCGCTGCGGTTGGCCCGGCGGAAGAGTAGGAATCGGCTCGAAACACACGGTTTGTTTTCCATAACGGTTCTCGACGCGATGCTTCGGATTACTCGGCGGACCGACGGTCCCCAGCGGAAAGAACACGAGTCCCACGGGCACTTCCACCTCGACCGTCACGTTTTGCTCGTCCTCGTTCCCATGATTCACCACCGTGATGAGGCAGTTGAACTGCTTCCCCACCCGCGCCGGATTCGCGGAACAGGTCATGGCCATTTGCATCGTCGATTCCGCCTCCGTACCGGGGGCATCCCCCGGCGGCGCATCCGCCGCGAGTATTTCGCATCCCGCTTCGCCCTCCGCCCGCCCGCCTTCCGCGCTCGTTACGCGCACGGCGGCCTTTGCCCGCGGCGAAGGCTGCAAACATTTACTTTGAATTTCGAGCTTGAGCTTCATGCCGGCGGGCAGATCCGGCTGGAGATAATACAATCCCCCTTTGTCGTGCCAGAAACCTTGCGAGGCGATGGTCTTGCCGGTTTCCCGCTCGAACACGGGATCGAGCAGCGCCTCGACCCTCAAATTATGGTGCGCCTTCGTTCCCTTGTTCGTGATTTCGATCTTGAACGGCGCAATCTCTCCTACGGTGCGCTTCGTCGGCGGGCCGGTAACTTTTATGTCCAGGTCGAATTGTCCGGCGGCCGGCGTTCCCGTTCCTCCCGGCGGCGTTCCGGCCTCTGCCCCGCGGGCGGTATCGCCGTATTTTTCTCTCGGCGGCGGCGTACCCGAAGCCGGTCCGCCGGTTCCGCTCGGAGGCAGCGACGCCCCTACTCCCATCACGTACGCTTTTTTGCCGGCGATCGTCTTTCCGTTCGCGTCGAGCACCTTCACCGTATGGCATTGCATGCCGGGCTGCAGCACCTTGAACGTTAACGAGATTTTCGCAGGCTGATTGGCCGCGAGGGCTCCCAAGTCGGCATCGACATGATTTTTCCGCTCGACGTCTTTAGCATGTTGCAACCCCGGATCGAAAGCATCGTATAGCTTGAGCTTTTCCAGCCGCTGCGCGGTGCGGTTGGTAATCGTGATGTCGAACTTCGCCTCGCTGCCGACCGGCGTGGGCGGCGGCTCGGAAATGCTTATCTCGATGGGCGATGCGCTCGCTCCCGCCGCGCCGGCGCTCGGAACTACTCCCGCCGCGCCGCCCGCTCCCGCGCCGACTCCGCTGGGAACTCCCGCGGGCGCGGGAACGGCGTTTCCGCCCGTCGGTCCGATGTTCTGCGCAGGCACGGGCGAAGTCGTCCAAGTAACCATCGCCGCGCCGCGGCCAAGAACCACCTTCTTTCCGCCCGCTCCCGGCAAGTCCCCCGGCCGCATCACTTCGATATTGATCTGGTTCGTGCCATTGGCGGGCGCTTTCTGGAATAATTCCGCGCTCGCCTGCCCCGCCGCGTTGGTAACGACCTCGACCGAGATCGCCCCGTCCGGCGAAAATCCCGCCGGCGGTCCGCCGACGACCGAATAGCGCACCACCCAACCCCCGCATGGGCTTTGCGACGTGCGTTTCGAGACCATCGTCGTCAGCGCGTGCTTGGTCCCGGTTTGGATAATCGCGGGAGATGGAAACCGCCAATTCACGTCCAGCCAGTGGATCGTCGCCGACTTCTGCCGGCAATTCCAGCCGTAAACTTCCGGTGCGGCGACCGTTACCACGCTGTCCCCTTCGATCGCCGAGGTCAGCGCGACCCAGCTTTGTCCGCTGGTTACGGCCACGTCATCCGCCGGATCGGGCGTACCGCGCGTGAGTTGCTCGTAGAGATGCAGCGTCCCGCCCACAGCATAAGTGCCGGAGACGATTTTATGCGGATGGTTATCGCCCAAGAGCCGGTCGAAGCAATCGGACTCGGCGATTTTCGTGAACTGCCCGACGGTGCCCGGCGAGATCGTCCATTCCAAGCGGCGATGGGCCTTCAGATACCCGTCCGCCCCGGCGACGCCCGCCACCAAATACACTTCGCTCCCGACCGGCGCGATCTGCTCGGCAGGCGAAATGGTAACTCCGATGATCTCAGGATCCCCGGGTGGGGCCTGCGGATTGCCGTACCCGCCCACGGGACTCTGCGGCGCCACCGAATCGGGCGCAAAAACATGCTCCCCCGTCGGATCGATCCGCGGCGTTTGCCAATTCGCGCACCCCGATCCCACCGCGGCCGCCGCCGCGAGGAACCACAATCGGCAACTCATCCCTGATCGCCACATGGCCCGACTTTCCTATCGCGCGGAATTCCACCATGCAAATCTACCACCTATTTTGGGAAAAATGGGAATTTTTTGCAACATCGAATGCTGCCAAAAGAGAACGCGCCGGTATTATCGGTGTAAATAGAAGAGGTTATCGTAACCCGCATTATTCATAAAGGCGATTTGTAGAAGCGGCATCTTGCCGCTTTTGCTTAAAATGCGGCAGGATGCCGCATCTACGATGTTTATGGATAATCCCGGCTAAGGTGGGTCGAGCGCAGCGAAGACCCGCCATGAGTTCTAATGTTGAATGATCGCCCAAGTGCAGACCGCAAACATCATCAATCCGCTTATGAATAGCCCCCATCGAAAAATCCGCTTACGGCGTTTTACCGACCGGGGATCGACCGCCGGATTGTAACTGGGGACCACGCCGATGATCGGAGTTGCGGTCAGCCGCTGAAGCTCTTCGACGCTGCCGATCGGCGGCTCGATCGATTTGCCCGTGCAAATCAAGCCCACGCCGAGGCCGATCATCGCGCCGGCCAGCCACCCCAACGGACTCGGCGATGGCGTTTTCGCGGCGACCTTCGGCGGCATCCACACCCGAACGCCGATTTCCGGCGCTAGATTTCGCTGCGCGAGGGAAGTCCGTTCCCGCGCAACCGCCTCGCGATGCGCTAGGGCCGCCGTTACGGCCTGTTCTTCGAGTTGGGCCAGGAATTCGGCATCCTCGGCATCTTGTTGTTCACGTTGAATCTGTGCGACCGTCCCCTCTTCCGGCCGACCCTCGCGGGGCGTTTGCAGAGGCGTACTGGGACCGATCTCTTCCGTCGGATGGAGCGCATTTTCCGTAGAAAGCCAACGGACGGTTATGGCCAGCAGCGTTTCGCACTCGTAGATTTGCTCTTTCAGATAAACCACTTCGGGATGCAGCGCGGTCCGCTTTTCCAGCAGTTTCGCTTCCTTTTCCCGCATTGCGGCGAGATCGTTCTGGAGTTTCAACCACTCGGTGTTCTCGATCTTCGACTCATCTCGCGGCAACTCCGCCGAGTTCTCCTTCGTATGTGGAGAGTGGAGGGTGGAGAGCGGAGGGTGGACTTGGCGATTGAGTGAGGCATCTTCCGCCGCCTCTTGACAGTCCAGGTAGGCTTGGAATAGATCGAGCACGGCCACCGCATCTTCATAATCTCGTTTCGCTCGATCGGATACCGTTCTCGCTGCGGTGCATTCCCGTTCGCAACCGGTCATCCAAGCCGCGCGATATCGCTCGGCATACTGTTGCCCCAAGCACTTCAACAAAATCGCCGCATCCTGGGAATTCGGCCAAGATGAAGCCAAACGCAGGCACTTCCCCCCCATCGGAGATTCTTCGACTTCTACCATGAGCGAGCGGCGAAGTTTTTCCAATTCGGCCGCTGCCGGCGTGGAAATGCTATTCTTTCCCGTCGCGCGCCTCAATTCGCGCCACGCTTGCCGAAGTTGTTCCGGCGCAGTAACTTGTTCTTTGATCCGCTGAACCGTTTTCGCGCAAACTTGAGTTCGATTCAAAGAATTTCGCCCGCTGGAAGCAGCGTTATCCTGGGAAAAAACCGGCGGGCGTTGTTCGACGATCGCCATCGCCGATTCGTTTATCGCGGCAACCGATGGTGCGCGCATGTGTTCCCAAAGCTGTGCCGCGAGAATCGTCAACGCGAAAGTCGCTAGGGCAAGCACTGCCGTCGGCTTCCATGAAGTACCCTGACGAACGGCAGGAGGTAATTCGGCGTTCATGATATATCAAGCGGAAAATTGTAGGCAGGAAAGATTTCACCCATTCTTTCGTCATCGACTTACGATCATTCCTAACTTAACAAGATTGCCTAATTTTACATATAGATCCAGCCTGACGGGTGGGACTGTAACCGTGTAGGTTATGCTTTAGCATAACATTTGGGAGTGGTTGTTATGCTAAAGCATAACCTACTCGAGCGTTTTCGATGGCATCCAATAAAAACATGTTCCAAGTTAAAATCTGCGGTATCACAAACGAAGCCGACGCGAAAGACGCCGTCGAAATTGGCACGGATGCCCTCGGGATGAATTTTTATCCGAAAAGTCCGCGATTCATCACCCCGGAAACCGCGGCAGGAATTATCGAAGCCATCCCCCGCGCGATCATCAAAGTAGGCGTGTTCGTAAACGAAACCGCCGAGCTGGTTGCCAAAACCTTCGACGCGCTCGGTCTGGACCTGATTCAACTTCATGGCGATGAAACGCCGGAGTATCTCGTGCAGTTGGGGAATCGTCCCGTGATGAAAGCCTTCCGATTGACTCCCGAAGGTTTGCCGCCGATCGAAAACTTCCTTCGTAGGACAGGTTTCCAACCTGTCGTGGAAGGTAGAACAGGTTTCCAACCTGTCGTGGAAGGTAGGACAGGTTTCCAACCTGTCGTGGAAGGTAGAACAGGTTTCCAACCTGTCGTGGAAAAAAGACAGGTTGGAAACCTGTCCTACGTTCTGATCGATTCCCACGTGGAAGGCATCTACGGCGGCTCCGGCGTTCCCGCCGATTGGGAGCTATGTGCTAAATTCGCCCGAAATCCACAAAATCCGCCACTCGTTCTCGCGGGCGGATTAACGACGGCCAATATCACGCATGCCATTCGCACCGTTCGGCCAAATGCCGTCGATACCGCTAGCGGCGTGGAAACTGCTCCCGGCCGCAAAGACCGCGACCTCATGGCCGCTTTTGTCGAAAAAGCCCGCGCGGCCTTCTTGTCAAAAGATGGGTAGAGGCCGTATCATAGTGCTTTCGCATTTTTCGGGCTAAATCCACGCTTTTAATTATTGAAGGACCCCACCAATGGCTACAGTCGCTCAAAAGATACCCAATAAAGTCGCCGATATTTCACTCGCCGAATTTGGCCGCAAGGAGATCATGCTTGCCGAGCACGAAATGCCCGGCCTGATGGCGCTCCGCCGGAAGTACGGCCGGTCGAAACCGCTCACCGGCGCGCGGATCGCCGGCTGCCTGCACATGACCATTCAAACGGCGGTGCTCATCGAGACCCTCGCCGAGCTAGGCGCCGAAGTTACCTGGAGCAGTTGCAATAAATACTCCACCCAAGACCACGCCGCCGCCGCGATGGCCGCCGGGGGCATCCCCGTTTATGCCTGGAAGGGCGAAACCGACGCCGAATACGACTGGTGCATCGAGCAAACGCTCTATTTCCCCGATGGCAAGCCGCTGAACCTCATCGTCGATGACGGCGGCGACCTGACGGCCATCGTCCACGGCCCCAAGTACCGCCACCTGCTTTCGGAAATCCGCGGCCTCTCCGAGGAAACCACCACCGGCGTGCATCGCTTGTACCAGATGCACGAGCGCGGCGAACTGGCCGTCCCGGCGATCAACGTGAACGACTCGGTTACGAAAAGCAAGTTCGACAACCTCTACGGCTGCCGCGAATCGCTGGCCGACGGCATCAAGCGGGCGACCGATGTGATGGTCGCCGGCAAGGTGGTCGTCATCGCCGGCTATGGCGACGTCGGCAAGGGCTGCGCCCACTCGATGCGTTCCTACGGCGCGCGGGTCATCATCACCGAAATCGATCCCATCTGCGCCCTGCAAGCCGCGATGGAAGGCTTTGAAGTTACTACGATGGACGAAGCCTGCTCGCAAGGGAATATCTTTGTCACCTGCACCGGTTGCCGCGACATTATTTTGTTGAAGCATATCGAGAAAATGCCCAACGACGCCATCGTCTGCAACATCGGACATTTCGACCTGGAAATCGACGTCGCCGGCCTCAATGCCCGCAAGGACGTGAAGCGGTTGAACATCAAACCGCTGGTCGATCATTACACCTTCCCCGACGGCCATTCGATCATCCTCCTGGCCGAAGGCCGCTTGGTGAACTTAGGTTGCGCCACGGGCCATCCGTCGTTCGTCATGTCGAATTCGTTCACCAATCAGGTGCTGGCCCAAATCGCGCTGTGGACCGAGCCGGAAAAATACCCCCTGGGCGTCCACTGCCTGCCGAAACATCTCGACGAAGAAGTCGCCCGCTTGCACCTCGACCAGCTCGGCGTAAAACTCACCAAGCTCACTCCCGAGCAAGCCGAATATCTCGGCATCCCCGCCACCGGGCCGTTCAAGCCGGAGTATTACCGCTATTAGGGGCGTGGGGCGAGGGGCGTGGGGCGAGGGAATAACCTCTCACCGTCGCCCCGACCGTCATTCCCTCGCCCCTCACCCCACACCCCTCACCCCTTTCCATCATGCCCGAAATTCAAGCCTTCCGCGGAATCCGTTACAATCTTGGTCAAGTCGGTTCGTTGAGTGACGTGGTGTCGCCACCCTACGATGTCATCGGTCCCGATTTCCTCGACGAACTCTACAGGATGCACCCCTGCAACTTTGTGCGGATCGACTTCAACCGCATCGAGCCGGGCGACGACGATGAAGCCAACAACCGCTACACCCGCGCCGCGAAGTTCCTCAAGAACTGGCTCGCCGAAGGAGTCCTCACGACCGAACCCGACCCCGCCATCTACATTTATTACCAAGACTTCGACAGCGGCGGCACGACTTATACCCGCCGCGGTTTCTTGGCCCGGCACAAGCTCTCGAAATTCGGCGAGGGCCAGGTCTTCCCGCACGAAGAAACCTTGCCCGCCGCCAAGGCCGACCGGCTCATGCTCATGCACGTTACGAAGGCCAATTTAAGCCCGATCTTCGGCCTCTATCCCGACAAGGAAAAGGCGGCCGAGAAACTGTTGGACAAGGCCATCGAAGGCAAGACGCCCATCGTCGCCAAGGACCATCTCGGCGTTACACACCGCCTGTGGCCGGTGTCCGACCCGGCGTTCATCAATGCGCTCACCGGCCTCTTAGGCCCCAAGCCGCTGTTCATCGCCGACGGCCACCACCGCTACGAAACGTCGTGCAAGTACCAAGAGGAAATCTACGATAGCGGCTTTCTCTCGCCCACGCATCCGGCGAACACCACGCTGATGATGTTCGTTGCGATGGAAGACCCGGGCCTGATCGTCATGCCCACGCACCGCCTCTTTACCGGCGTGCCCGAACTCGATGCCGCGGAACTTGCCGCGAAGCTCGGCGATTGCTTCACTTGCCGCGTCGCCGCCGCAGGACCGGACGCCGCGCCGGAGATTTGGGAAGAGATCGATACCCTTGGGGCGCAAGGAGTTATCGGCCTCTTCACGAAGAAGGACAACAATTGGACCCTCGCCACGCTGACCGATGCCGGCAAAGCCCGCATGGCCGAAGTCGCTCCCGAGCACAACGAGGAATGGCGAGCCCTGGGCGTTGCCCTCTTGCACCGGCTCATCGTCGGCGACATCTTAGGCTGCCCGAACCCGCCCAAGCCCGGCTACGTACATTTAGTCGAGGAAGTCGTCTCGGGCCTCGAGACCGGAGAATATCCCCTGGCCGCGCTCGTCATGCCCGCCACGGTCGAAGACGTTCGCCTCATCAGCCTTCGCGGCGAGCGCATGCCGGCGAAGAGCACGTACTTTTATCCGAAGCTGCTGAGCGGGTTGGTGATCAATCCGCTGGAATGATATTGCAAATTGGTAATTTCAAATTGCAAATTTCAAATTGAACAACAGCCATTGGACGATCGCATCCCGGCGCTTTTGGCCTGCGTTTATGCGACCTTCTGGCCTGTGCGTGCATTGTTTGTTCAATTTGCAATTCGAAATTTGCAATGACCAATTTACAATTCCCCCGTTCCACGTGAAACGCCCTGCCGGGGCCAAGGACGCCCCGGCTCGCTATTATGCCTTCCAACCTCCGCCTGCGAACGCCGCGCTTGGAACTCGTCGCCGCGATGGTGGAAATGCTCCAAGCCGATTTGGCAGGACGGGAGAAACTCTCGGAAGCGCTGGGCGTCGAAGTCCCCGCCGCTTGGCCGCCGATCAATTGGGAACGCGAACCCATCGAATATCTCATCGATTGGATGCAGCGTCGCCCCGACGCCCCCGGCTGGTTCGCCTGGTACTGCATCCTTCGTGGGACAGGTTTCCAACCTGTCAATACACGCACATCATTGAATAAACTCTCGTTTGATAATAATTTGCGACAGGTTGGAAACCTGTCCCACAACACCCTCATCGGCGGCCTGGGCTTCCTCGGCCCGCCCAGCGCCGCGGGCGAATCGGTCGTCGGCTACTCGCTCCTCGCCGACTTCCACCGCCAAGGCTATTGCCCCGAAGCCCTCTCCGCGCTCCTCGATTGGGCGTTCTCCCACGCCGAACTAAAATCACTGCTCATCCGCACCCTTACGGGCCATCGCCCCTCGATCCGCGTCGCCGAAAAGCTGGGCTTCGAATTCGCCGGCCCCGGCCCCGAACCGAATACCGTCGAATATGCTTTGGATCGAGCAGGCTGGATGCGTGAAATTTAGCCCCCCGTGAATACACGGGGGGCAACGTCGCCGAGGCAATCCTCGATTATTACGAAGAAACGCTTGGCACTTTCCGCGCAAACCCGCCCCCGGTGTATTCACCGGGGGCTAAATGGCGTTTGCAACAAACCCATTTGACAATCACTCAGCCACCCGCCACAATCCGGGCATGGAAGAAACCGCCGGCCTACCCACCGATCCACTTCCGCCCCAAGAGCCGTTGTACGTCTTGGCCGGCTCTGAGGGCATAAAAAACCGCGAAATCTATTCTCCTCCTCGGCTCGGAATCATTCATCTCCTGGGCTGGGTCACTTTCGCCGCCATTCTGATGAAATTGATCGTGGCGATGGAAATGCTCCGCACGACGACGGATCGCTCGCAATCCGAAACTTTCAAACTCGCCGAACAAATCCTGAGCTATTCCAAGTCGATCCTCATGGCCGCTGTCCTGGTGGGCGGAATAGTCTTCTATTACGATCGATTCCGTCGCAAAAGCCCCGGCACGCTCCAACCCGGCCATTGGCTCATCGCCGTCAGTAGCGTCAGCGTCGTTTGTAACCTGCTCTTATGGTCTGGGATCAATATTCTACAAGTTTTCGAGTCCCGCGGGATGTTTTCGACTCAGCTTTATCTTTCCATCTATGGTTTGATGTATCTGGGAATGGCAATTCCTTTCATTTTCGCCGCAAAAACTCTCGCCGAACGGGGACGCTGGCGCTGGGTGATGATCTACTTGATCTTGGCTTATTTTTCCCAAGGTGCCTTTTATCTTCTGGGCACATTTTTCTTTTTTTCCAATCTCATGAGATTCGTGAACGTTCAATGTTGCGGTTATCCGCTTATGCTCCTTCTCCTCATTGCCACGATTACTGACCTCGTGAGACGCATCTCCCGCGATTGGCTGCACTGGCTGGGAGCCGTTTTTCCCATGGCGACTTTTGTTTTCAGTATCCTTTGGCATGTCCTCTACAATTACCTCCGGCAGAGCGATCTCTTCACACGATAAGATAATCCCATTGGAAAACTGCGCGTTTCACGTGAAACGGGCAATTAACGCAGAGTTTGGCGTTTCACGTGAAACGCGGGCGTTGGCCTTTCAAGAAGAAAAATTGCCATTCCCTCTATCAGCCTTTTCTGGTTAGAATCCGGCCCCTTATCGGATAAGCGTTCGCCTAATCCTCTCCCGAAGGGAGTGGGAATACCAAAATGGTTCGAATCTACTGCGTGGCCAATCAGAAAGGCGGCGTGGGAAAAACCACGACGGCCGTGAACCTTGCCGGCGCAATGGCCAAGGCGGGAGCGCGGACGCTGTTGGTCGATCTCGATCCGCAGTGCAACGCCACCAGCGGACTCGGACTGCAACCGACCGCCAGCCACCCGCTGGTCGCCTGCGAACCGCTCCGACAGGGGGTTCGGCAATCCAGTCTCCCCGGCCTCGATGTCCTGCCCGGCACACGGAGTTTTTGCGATGTCGAGGCCCTTACGCGAGAAGATCGCAACCAGACCGCCCGGCTCCGCGAGCAGCTTACCGGCGGTTTCAACGCCTACGACTATGTATTGATCGACTGCCCCCCCTCGCTTGGGCCATTAACCCGCACGGCGTTGGCTTGCTCGAACGAAGTTTTGATGCCCATCCAGTGCGAATACTTCGCCATGGAAGGATTGGCCCAGATGATCGAGGTTATCCGCGACGTGATGCAATCGGAGCCGAACCAACTGCAGTTCGGCGGAATCGTGCTGACGATGTACGATCACACGCTCGAACTGACCCACGAAGTCGATGCCGAGGTGCGGGACTTTTTCGGCGAGATCGTCTTTCGCACGGTCGTCCCCCGCGATGTCGCCGTCGCCGAAGCCCCCAGCCACGGCAGGACCGTCCTCGACTACGCCCCCCGCTCCCGCGGCAGCCGGGCCTACGCCGAACTTTGCCTGGAATTATTAGGACGCACGTAGGTTCCGCCTGCCGGGCGGGACTGTAGGTTATGCTTTAGCATAACTCACGACAGGTTTGGTGCATTTCATCGTTATGCTAGAGCATAACCTACATTTTCAACCAATTACCATCATTCATGGAGGAATATATCATGTCCAAGGAAAAGCGTCTCGGCCGCGGCTTGGAAGCCCTGCTCGGTCAGCTACCCATCAAAAGCGATTCGATGGCATCCGGCCCGAATAAAATCCACGCTTCAAACGAATCGCCCTTCGGCGCGGCGAATCCCCCGCGGATGTCCCCGCCCCCCGATTTCTTCGAACATCCGCCCGGCACGATGATCGCGTCCCACGATCGGCAAGGCGAACCAGGACCGTCGGGCATCGTCCGTTTGCCGATCGATCGGATCGACAGCAATCCCCACCAGCCCCGCCAGGAATTCGATCCCCAGGAGCTGCAATCGCTCGCCGAAAGCATTTCCGCCCACGGCCTGTTGCAGCCGGTCGTGGTGCGAAACGTGGCCGGGCGCTACCAACTCATCGCCGGCGAGCGCCGCCTTCGCGCGGCGCAGCGCGCCGGCTGGACCGACGTGCCCGTGAATATCGTCGAAGCCGACGACCGCCAGACGGCCGAGTTGGCGATCGTCGAAAACCTGCAGCGCAAGGACTTGAACCCCCTGGAAAAGGCCGCCTCCTTCCAACGCTATTTGGAGCAGTACGGCTGCACGCAGGATGAGCTTGCCCGGCGGTTGAACATGGACCGCTCGACCATCGCCAATTTCATCCGCCTGCTGGAACTGCCCGAAGGGGTCCAAGACGCCCTGCGCCGCGGCGAAATCACCCAGGGCCATGCCCGGGCGCTGCTCCCGCTGGGCGATGAACGCGAGCAAATCGATTTTTGTACCCGCATCAAATTGGAGGGCCTGAACGTTCGTCAGACCGAAGCGTTTGTCCAGCAGATGATCGATTCGGCCGATATCGAACCGCTCGCCCTCATCAACCGGGACGGCCGCACGGAAAAAGTCGGCCCGCCGCAGAACGAGCATCTTGCCGTGCTGGAACAACAATTTCGGGCCGCCTTGGGGATCAAAAAGGTGCAAATCACCCACAACGCCCGCGGGAGGGGGAAACTCGTGATCCATTTCCGCGATCACGAAGAATTCGAGCGGATTTTGGGCCACATTTGCGGCCCCCGCTCGCAAAGCCGCGCCGGATAGCGCATCAGAGCGCGAACGCGGATCGCTCCTGCGATGTCTAACCTGTTGCGGTAAAACAAGTTAGCAACCCAATTGCGTCGCCGAGCAAGGTAGGTTATGCTTTAGCATAACACCGAGGGCGAATGTTATGCTAAAACATAACATTCGTCCTAAAACGAGAAATACATCGGGGTGTGGCGCAGCCTGGCTAGCGCGTCTGGTTTGGGACCAGAAAGTCGCAGGTTCAAATCCTGTCACCCCGACTCAAGGGCATTTTTTTTCACAAGCTACAAGAATTCGATTGGAGGAATTATGGGTTTACGTCCGCGAACGAAATTCGTTAAAAAGGTAAAAAGCCGAAGGTGCAGCAAATGCGGCTGCTTATTGGGAACCCAGCGCGTACGCTGCAAACGGTGCAGCCAGCCCGCCGGACGGCCGAAAAAGTAGGCTCGGTTCAATCGTAGGCCAGGTTTCCAACCTGATACTTGAGTAGGACAGGTTTCCAACCTGTCATTGGAGAAGAGGCAAATAATCGCCCGCGTCCAATGACCAGTTGGAAACCTGGCCTCCAAGATGCAGTCATTCCACCTCGATCAGCGTTTCCACTTCGCCGCTTTTCAAAAACCGCGCGAGCAGAAATTCGCTCGTAAGATTGTGTCCCAAGAGGGTGCGATTCGCTCGGGGGCTTAGCGAACGGTAGATCAGCCATTGCTCCTTGCCGATCATCACCCGATACCCCACGGCGCTATCCAGGGGCAGGATTTCCTGCGAACCGGCGACCGTCAATTGCCTCCACGTTAGCGGCTTGCCGAATCGCCGCGTCTTCAGATCGATCAACAGCGGCGCGAAAAGATTGCGTCCCACGGCGGTTTGCGCCAGTTCCAATTTTTGCCCTTGCTGCCGGAGATGACCGGAACCGTCGGCCGATTGCCATTCCGGCAAAGCCGGCGGCAGCACCGTGGCCAAGCGTTTTTTTCCGCGAATCGCCCCCTCGGCGTGTTGTCGATCTGCCTGAAAGCGCATCCCCTCCGCCAGCGGCAACGAACCCCGGTAATGCCATTTGCCCGACCGCGGGCCGAATACCGCGTCGGCCAAAAATACCAACTGCTCCTCCCGGGCGAAGACTAGGTGGCGCTCCAATCGCAGGCCGCCGCCGAGATGGATTTCGAGTTCCAGGTAATTCACGTCCCGATCGGCGACCCAGCAGGTCTCTTCATAATCCGCCGCGGGAAAGGCCGGCTCGCCGTCCAAAGAAATCTCCGTTTCCCAGAAACCGGCAAACAAGGCCCGATGCTCATGGAATAGCTCGATGTGCAATTCCCGGCCGGGGAAGGCCACCGTGAGATGAGTCGGCAAACCTTTCGCGGACGGTGGACGGCGCGGCTCGTGCAACACCCGCGATCTGCCGGGATGAAGTTCGCCAAGGTTGCTATGCATGGTAGGCATGTTTTTTCCTTCGTTGAAAGGAAATCGGGGAGTCGGTCGGCAGATCTTGAGCCAACGCCACTTGATTCTTCCGTGATGCCGGGATACGCTGTTGGAGGATGAAAGCCGATTTGCCATACAATAAAAAGGTCATTTTACGGAAAGGATGACAATCGTGGAACCCGCCCTCTATTTCAAGCGTCGGTCAATTCTCTCGGTGGCGTTATTCCTCCTCGCAGCTTTATCCTCTTGCACGGAACGCGCGTCCGCCGATTCCTTCCCCGCCGCTAAATCGAACAAAACGGCTTTGCACCCTTCGCTCGCCGAAGAATCCAAAATCGCTCCTTCTCTGTCCGAAAACGAAGGCGAAAAACCCAAGACCGACGCGGAAATCGCCGCCGAAAACGCCGCGCGGCGCCGCGCGGCCTTGAAGGAGATCATCGACAAGCTCGGTCCGCCGTTGGTCGATAACGCGGAGAAGCTCAAGAAAGCCGATCCTTTGTATCCCGTCTGGATCGACAAAAAAAACCAGCGCGTCATTATGGAAGGCGTCGTTTGCCAAACCAACGCGCCGCTGGAAATGTTCGCCGTCTTGAGCGGCACGAAAGAACACGAGGCGATCGTCGCGGTCCCCACCGAGGCCCACGTCGTCCACGCCGCGCTCGTCGTCGTCGGCGCGAAACCCGGCAAATCCGTCGAGTTCGGGCAGAAAGCCGCCGATTACAAGCCCGCCACGGGCACGGAGATCGAAATCACCGTTAAATGGAAAAACGAGAAGGGCAACATTCAATCCGCCCGGGCGCAAGAGTGGATTAAAAACGTAAAAACCGGCAAGGAGATGCAATATCCCTGGGTCTTCGGCGGCAGCGGATTCTGGAAAGACGAGCAAACCGGCATCGAATACTATAAGGCCGAAGGGGGCGATTTCATCTGCGTCTCGAACTTCCCCAGCGCCATGCTCGACCTGCCCATCGAAAGCAGCCAGTCGAACGAAGATTTGATGTTCCAAGCCAATCCCGCACGCATTCCGCCCCGCGATACGCCGGTAACGCTTATTTTAACGCCGAAATTGAAAAACGAAGCGAAAGACAAGCCGCAAGAAAAACCGGCGGAACCGGAAACGCCCCAAAACAAGGACGGAAAAATCCGTTCCAAAGTAATGACTCGGAATTAGACTTTGATTCAAGCCAACAACCGCTCCACGGAATCCAACAGCCGATCCATCGCAAACGGCTTGCGGATGTAATCATCGACCCCGAGCATCTCGGCGTAAGCCTTGTGCCGATTGCCTTCGTTGGCCGTTATCATTACGATCTTCAGCGGCACGGGCCGCGACCGGCGGAGCTTTTCGAGCACCAGGAAACCGCTCCGTTTGGGCATCATCATATCGAGGATCACCAGGTCGGGATTATCGCGCTCCGCCATCGCCAATCCCTGATTGCCATCCCGGGCGACCATAATTTCATAGCCGACGGTCTCCAAGGCGATTCGCATCGACTCGACGATTTCGCGGTCATCGTCCACCAGCAAAATGCGTTTTTTCGTTTTGGATTGATCCAAGGATTGGGACATTTCATCTGTCATAAACTTACCTTCTAAAGGGGAGTCGCCGCAAGTTCTCCATTTTTACATCTATTCGGCTTTTCTCCATCTATTCCTAACGCAGTTCGCCCTCGATTGCAAGGGGGAGAAATATCGCACCCCCCCATTAATGGCGTAGTATCTATATGTTCATATTTCCCGGTCATTGCATGTGATTCTTGCGCACTCGCCAATTTCGCTTGCGTTTGGATATTCTCCGCATCCCATTTTACCTAGTGTTATAATCCATCACGAAATGTAGCTGCCGATTGCGTTTGAACCTTAGATTAAAAACATTATTTCACAAAAAAAGAACCGTTTGAAATCCGCTCGGAAAGTCGTCAATTGAAAATTTCCCTATTTCTTTTCCCGCGGAGCGCGAAATAATTTAATATCGACATTCCGGTCAAAAATACCTGTATTTTTCAAATACCCCGATTGACCCAGTAAGGTAGCCAAGTTAGAATCACCATATTGATGTGGGTATGCAGGCTCCGTAATCGCGGGGGGGCTGCCGGTTGATCGGCGCCGAGGAGTAGATCCAATGTTAATCCACCGATCGGCGGTGGAAGTTGTCGTCCATACGCCAGCCAAACTCAATTTGTTTTTCGAGGTCCTGGCCAAGCGCGATGACGGGTATCACGAGATCGAAACCCTGATTTGTCCCATCAATCTGTTCGATACCGTCTGTTTTCGCGCGGCGTCGAACGGTCGCGTCGATTTCCAATGCGTACTATCTCGCGGTTTCGGCGTTAGCGATAACGCCGAACCGGGAGCAATACCTGAAGGTTGCGACAACATTGCGGTGCGAGCGGTGGAATTGCTTCGCCGGCGCGCCGGCCTTCGAGCGGGCGCCCGTTTACGGCTGGTGAAGCGCATTCCCGCCGCGGCGGGCTTGGGCGGCGGCTCCAGCGATGCCGCGGCCGCGTTGTCGGCGGCGAATATCGGTTGGAAGCTCGATTGGCCGTCGGAAGAACTGGCTCGATTGGCGGCGGAATTGGGGAGCGATGTGCCGTTTTTCCTCGCGAAAGGCGCGGCGATTTGCCGCGGCCGCGGCGAGCGGATCCAACCTTTGCAAAGCATGGGTGAACTGCATTTCGCGGTAGTCCGGCCGCCCGAAGGGCTTGCCACGCCCGCCGTGTACGGCCAATGCCTGCCCGCCGAGAATGCGAAATCCGCCGCGCCGTTGATTGCAGCCTTCGAACGTGGAGATGTTGGCAAGGCGGGTCGATTACTTTTCAACCGTTTGGAACCGGCGGCAACGAGACTCTCATCCTGGATCGCACGATTACGGCGGATATTTCGGCAATCGGACTGCCTCGGCCACGGAATGAGCGGCAGCGGTAGTGCTTATTTCGGCTTGTGCCGTCATGCCCTCCATGCGCGGCGATTGGCGCGGCGTTTGGAATCGCTTGGCGTCGGTTGCGTTTTTGCCGTCCGATCTTGCAGTTGACTTGCCCTAGGTAAGGAGCACGGCTGTGGAAATCACCGAAGTACGCGTGAAGCTCATGGATGAGCCTGGAGAACGGCTTCAGGCATTTTGTTCGATCACTTTCGACGACGCCTTCGTGGTTCGCGATCTGAAGATCATCGAAGGCGCGACGGGGCCCTTCGTGGCCATGCCCAGTCGAAAGCTTACCGCCCATTGCCCGCAATGCGGCTGTAAAAATCACCTCCGCTCCGCATACTGCAATCAATGCGGTTCGCGGTTGAAGGAGCCGCCGATGATCAAAGATGAGGAAGGCCGGGCGAAACTCTACGCCGACATTGCCCATCCCATCAATTCGGCGTGCCGGGAAATGATCCAAGAGAAGGTCATTCAGGCCTTCGAGGAGGAAAGAGCCCGCTCGAAACTGCCGGGCTACGCGCCGAGTTACGACGATTTCGACGTCGGCGAGTTCGCCGCGCCCTCCCGCTCCGGAACGGGGATCCATGCATCGCAGTTCCAGGGCGCCGAACGCCCGCAGGGTCCGCATCGAGTACCCGCCCATCACGACTACCATCGTGCCGAAAAGCCTGCCGATGGCCAATTCGAGAAGCCCGCAGGCGGCAATTTCGGCGCGGGCATTTTCGAGTAGTTCGCGTATCGGGCACTCAACGCCACGCGCCACGTTCATCGCACGAATTCGATTGGACGTGGCGAACGGGGTGTTGCTCCCGGGTCCGTCAAACGGCATCTTACACGGCGGCCGGTTCGTGAATTCGATCGAAGATTTCCTGCGCGAGTTTCATCCGCCGATGCAGCCCTTCCCGCATCTCGGAGTTGCGGGTATGGCGGATTTCCACCGGCAATTCGTTCAATTCGCATTCGATCAATTCGCTCAATAGCGCCCACTGCTCTTCGGTCAGATGATCGAGATGGTACATGGCGTGTCTCCTTGCACTTTTTGCCCCCATAGGGATTCTATGCCCGTTTCGATCCCAAAAACACCCGCCGCGGAGGGGTTGCAATTCGGTTCCGTCCCGCGTGGCTCGTTTAGCCCGGAGCCAACGGCGACGGCGTGTTGATGCGAACGACGGAATTGGCCGTCGTTACACGAGCCTGCCGTCGCCGTTGGCTCCGGGCTAAACGAAAAATATTCAATTGCTGAAATACCTTACGGCGTTGACGAAGATCTGAAAACCGTCGCCCACCGCGCCGGCCTCGCCGCGGGTCCAACGGGGATGCTGGAGCGGGTCCAGATGGCGCTCGGGATGCGGCATCAGCCCTAAAACCCGGCCCGTCGAATCGCAAACGCCGGCCACGTTGGCCTGCGCGCCGTTGGGATTTTCGGGAAACGGGAGGATGCGCGCCGGGATGTCCACATCTCCGGCCATTCCAGTTCGAATCTCCGCAGTCGGAGAGGTTCTCGCGGAGACGTATCGCAGCGCCAGTTGGCCCGCCGCGTCGAGTTCGCGCAACACGCCTTCATTCCGAGCGACAAACTTCCCCTCGGCATGGGCGACGGGCAGGTACATGCGCTCGATGCCTTCGAGAAAGACGCATTTGCCGCCGCGGATTTCCAGATGCACCCAGCGGTCTTCGTACTTCCCCGAATCGTTCGCGGTGAGCGTGGCGAGCGGGCCTTGTTCTCGGTCCGGCGGCAAAAGGACGGGCGATTTCATCAAAATCTGGAATCCGTTGCAGATGCCCAGCATCAGCTTGCCGTCGTCCTTGAATTTCATCATTTGGTCGTTCAAATGGTGCTGGATCTGGTTTCCCAGGATGCGACCGGAGGCGATATCGTCGCCATAGCTGAATCCGCCGGGCACGCAGAGTATCTGAAACCGCTCGAAGAGGCGCGGATTTTCCAACAGCCGGTTGATATGCAGCGTTTCGGTCGTCGCCCCCGCCTTCTCGAAAGCGAACGCGGTCTCTCGATCGCAATTCGTGCCGGGGGCACGGAGGATGAGCACGTGAGGAATGGGCATTTGTTAGGGAAGGGGGAAGGCGGAAGGGGGATGGATTTTAATGCGTTTTGTTTGAAATCATTCAGCGGAAAGTCTTCCCTGACTTTACATCTGTTTTATAGGGATTTTGGGGATTTTCCAACGGGGGTGATGGTGTTTTTTAACGAAATCCGCTCACGGTTATTAACCCGAATTATTCCTAGCGCGGCGTAGCCGCAACCAATCGTTTAGCCCGGAGCCAACGGCGACGGCGGGCATAAGGGGCACTGGAAAACTCCACCCGCCGTCGTCGTTGGCTCCGGGCTAAACGAAAAACTTTGAAGAATTAGCCTCAATCCTGAAAACTAATGGCATAAAAGCGATTCGTGGAAGCGGCATCTTGCTGCTTTTGGACACTTTAGCATGATTATCGGGCAATCGCGAAAATCCGAACGGGCGAAAACACGAAAAATAACCATTGGGACCATTATTTCTTCAGGGCGGATATCGCGTTACCTCAAATACTTTTTCGCGATTTCGTTCTTTCGCGTTTTCGCGATCCTTTGCTCGTTTTGAACTATGGACAATCCGATAACCATGCTAAAGTGTCCGCTTTTGCCTAAAATGCGGCAGGATGCCGCATCTACGATGTTTATCAATTATCCCGGTTAATATCAACGACGAGACGACCGCCCCTGGCCCCGGCCATCCCGCTCGCCAAATACGCGAAAAGAAGGGCGGTCTAGCCGGTTCTTGCCTTTGATCGAAAATCTCGTAAAATGCCGCGTCGCGGCATTTCGCTCCCGTCCTCATTCGAGACCGACGCACATGGAACTTAAAGCTTTTCGCCATCTTTGGGGCTATCCGATCGCATCGCCGGAGACTTTTCGGAAGATTCGGGAGGCCGGTTATGCGGGCATCGAGACGGGAATGCTCGGGATCGACGATCCGCAAGGCTTTTTGGATGGATTGAAGGCCCACGGACTCGAATATATCGGCCAGGTTTATACCGCCGGATTCACGAAGGGGCATTCGGTCGCGGAGCATCTCGCGCACCTCGAAACCGAAGTTCGCAAACTGCTGCCGCTCGGGCCGGCGATGATCAACGTTCATTCGGGCGAAGATACGTGGCCGATGGATGATATGCACGCCTACTTTTGCGGCGCGGCGGAGTTGGAAAAGAAGCTCGGCGTGCCGTTCGCCCACGAAACGCATCGCGGCCGCTGTTTGTTCCATCCGACCGTCGCGCGGATCATGCTCGAGAGCCATCCGGAGATCAAACTGGTCGCCGATCTGAGCCACTGGGTTTGCGTTTGCGAGCGGTTGCTGGAGGATCAGCAGGAAATCATCGCGCTGGCCGCCGACCGCACGATTCATGTTCATTGTCGAATGGGCCATGCCGAAGCCCCGCAAGTTACCGATCCGCGCGGCGACAATTACGCGGCGGAACGCAAAGCGTTCGAGGGGTGGTGGCAATTGATCCACCGGTCGATGCAGCGCCGCGGATTGCCGGCGTTTTCCTTTTGCCCCGAGTACGGCCCGCCGCCCTACATGCCCACGCTGCCCTATACGGCCATGCCCGTCGCCGATCTGGAGGAGATCTGCAACTGGCAGGCGGAGCGCATCCGAGAACTTGTAAGCCAGTGGCAGGCATCTTGAAAGCGTGTTATTGAATGCTATCATAAAGCCTCAACGAGAGGAAATGGCTGCCGTTAAGGCCCTAAGGGCCGAGAGATGACGGCCCAGCGATTTAAGGCGCTGGCCGACAATAAACTACCGATTTCCTATGTAGTAGGCACACTCCGTGTGCCGTAATTCGCGGACGGCACACGGAGTGTGCCTACTACGATTCCGGCAACTTATTGTCGGGCAGCACCTAATCTACTAGAATGCCGCATTGTCGAGCTATGAATAATCCTCAAATTCTCTATCGAGCACAGCGTTTCCGCGTCGAGCGGGTCGTGCAGACCACGCCGGACGGACACGAACACGAGCGGGAGATCGTGCGGCATCCGGGGGCGGCGGTGGTTTTGCCGCTGTTGCCGGACGGCCGGGTGGTGTTCGTGAGAATCTTCCGCGCGGCGGTCGGCGAGACCTTGATCGAACTGCCCGCCGGCACGCTCGACCGCGACGAACCGCCGCGCGAAACGGCGCTCCGCGAGTTGGCCGAGGAGACCGGTTATCGGGCGGGCAAGATCGAGCACCTGCTGACGTATTGCATGTCGCCGGGCATTCTCGACGAAAAGATGCACCTATTCCTGGCGACCGAATTAACGCCCGGCGTAGCGGCCCTCGAAGCGGGCGAGGAGATCGAGCCGTTTTATTGTTCGTGGGACGAGGCCCTGAATTCGATTCGTTCCGGCGAAATCCACGATGCGAAAAGCCTGGTGGGCTTGCTGTATTACGAGAAGTTTTTTCGTTATGCTAAAGCATAACCTACCGACTTCCCTTCGCAAAAAACACCGGGAGCCGAAAGTCTGCAGCCGGTTTGCGGAAGAAGGATGATTTCAATCGTTCTTGCGCTGACCGGCTGCCGGCTTTCGGCTCCCGTGTTCGTATTCCCGTTGCGAGTGGTTAGCGTCCGAATCCGGCGCCGTTCAATCTGCCTTCGATGTTGCCCCACATCCCGCCGCTTTGAGCGCCAACGGTTCCGATAGCGCCGATCACGGACATCAAAATCAACGCCAAGAGCACGGCATATTCCACCGCCGTGGCCGCTTCGTCCTCGCGGAGAAAATCAAGCAAGCGTTTCATGTCCCACCTTCCCTTCTCGACAAGCGTGTGGCATGGGACTTGTGGTGAATAGTAAAGGGGATTCTCCCTTTGAAAGACTAGGTCGCGGAGGAGGGAAAGTCAAATTCAAGTATGAAGGATGAAGGATGAAGGATGAAAGATGAAGGAGGAACGATGTCGTTTTTCAACGATTATTATCGAAGTCGTTTTTTTGCAACATCGTTCCTACTTCACATTCTCATGCAGAAAGCGCTTGGAGCCCACGGCGACGGTGGAGCCAGGCAAAGATCACCGTCGCCGTTGGCTCCGGGCTATACGAGAAGACAACGAATCATCGGAAAATAGCCATCACGGGGGGAACGAACGAGAGGAAAACCGCCGTGAGGAGGTTTTCAGCACAAAAAGGCGTCGTAACTCCGCAATAATGACAGCGGCATGGGGAGTATTTCGAAAAAATGCTTGTGATATCCCCCATTTCGTAGTGTAATGAAGGTAGAAACTCGGCGTAAGCGTTCACGCCCCGGTCGGGGACTGGTCCATTTTTCGGCGTGAAAACGTATTTTGTGGACAAACGGTAGGCCGAAAACATGGACCTGTCCCCTTCCCGCGGCGCGAGGGGGACAGTCCCCTG
>JADLEL010000113.1 GCA_020846145.1 Pirellulales bacterium
AAACATGGACCTGTCCCCTTCCCGCGGCGCGAGGGGGACAGTCCCATTTTCGCGGCGATTTAGTATTTTTACGGCGCCATCATCTTTTGCGCCGCGAAAATCGGGACAGTCCCCTGTGAACGGTTACGACTGCCCTAGGTAATAGGATATCGTACGCAAGCGAGTGAACAAGTGGGGGAGCGCGGCATTTCCCCCAGAAGGTTTGCAACGTCATTTCCTCACGGGAGGATATGTTGAAAAGCCGCCACCAATCGTTTAGCCCGGAGCCAACGGCGACGGCGGGTGGAGTTTTCCAGTGCCCCTTACGCCCGCCGTCGCCGTTGGCTCCGGGCTAAACGAAAAACTTTGAGGAATTACCCTCAATCCTGGAAACTTATGGCATAAGCGCGTGCGGGCAAGCATCCGATGTTCCGGTAAACTTCCGCGATGGAAACAAATTATCCGTCGGGCATCGAGGAGAGGCGATCATGACGATTCGTTGGGGAGCGATCGGTTGCGGCAGCGTGGCCGAAGTGAAGAGCGCGCCCGGCCTGCAAAAGGCCGAGGGCAGCCGCTTGGTCGCGGTCATGCGGCGCAACGCTTCGCTGGCCGAGGACTATGCCCGGCGGCACGGGGTGCCGCGCTGGACCGCCGACGCGGAAGCGCTGATCCGCGACCCGGAAGTCGATGCCGTGTATATCGCCACGCCGCCCGGTTCGCATCTGGAATATGCGCTGCGCGTGGCCGCGGCGGGCAAACCGGCCTACGTCGAGAAGCCGATGGCCCGCAATCACGCCGAGTGCCGCCGGATGATCGACGCCTTCGCCGACGCCGGCCTGCCGCTCTTCGTCGCCTACTATCGCCGCCGGCTGCCGCGATTCCTCAAGGTGAAGGAACTCGTCGATGCGGGCCGGCTCGGCCGAATCGCGATGGTCTCCTATCGTTACGCCGACGCGCAATGGCGGAAACTCGATCCGAACGATCTCGGATGGCGATACTTCGCCGAACACGCCGGCGGCGGCATCTTCATGGATTTGGGTTCCCACGCCCTCGATATCCTCGATTTCATCCTGGGGCCGATCGAATCCGCGCAAGGCGCGGCCGCCAATCTGGCGTCGCCCTGCGAAGTCGAGGACGCGGTGGCGATGCACTTCCGCTTCGCGTCGGGCGCGCTGGGCGCGGCGGTCTGGAATTTCGCCGGTTCGGTGCGCGAAGACCTCCTGGAAATCACCGGAACCTTGGGCAAGATCGAACTGCCGGTCTTCGGCGACGAGCCGGTGCGATTGACGACGACCGACGGCGCGGAGGTCTTCGATCTGCCCAATCCGCCGCACATCCAGCAGCCGTTGATTCAGAGCATCGTCGATCAGTTGCACGGCCGGGGGCAATGCCCCAGCACCGGCGAAACGGCCGCGCGCACGGCCGCGGTGATGGATCGGGCGCTGGAGGATTATTACGGCAGGCGCGACGACGAGTATTGGACCCGCCCGCAAACCTGGCCGGGGCGGCGAAAATGAGGTCCCGCCCGCCAAGGCAGGTGAAACGACTACGCCACATGGTAATTTCGGATTAGGGCGTTGACGGCTTGCTTGCGCCATCGCCGCCTTCCGCGGGCGAGGCGGCATCCGGGGTACTTTCCTGTTTCGCCGGCGCTTTTTCTTCGGTTGAAGCGGCTTTCTCCTCCACTTCCGGCGCGCCGGCGTCGTCGAGAACGATTTTCGGCAGGCCGAATTTGGCCTCGCCTTCGTCGGCGTCGAGATAGACTTCGTCCATCTCCGTGGCATCGACATCGCGGCGGAGGAGCAGATAGATCGCGGAATAGGCGTTCCAGAAAAACGAAAAACTGAAACCTACGGCGAACAGTTTCGCCAGACCGGTCCAGAAATGAATCATCCACGCGCCGGCGTAGGCCATGCCGGCGAGTTTTTCGCCCGAATGCGTCGCGTTCATGAGTTCTTGAATGCGTCCCGCGCCGGCGCCCCAACTGGCGGCCCAATAGGTCGTCCAAACCGCGGCGGCGGTGAAATTCTTCACGAAAAGCCAGCCCAGCAAACCGAGAAGCGATGCCACGGCGACGTAAAACAGGTAGTGCAGCGGGCGCTGATAGACCGCGGCGTAGGAGCGGCTCAAGGCGTCGAAACTGTCGCTGCCTTCGGTGCTGATGGTGGGCCACATCAGCGGCCAGCCGAATACCAATCCGACGAGGAGCAGGGCGATCGTCAATCCTCCGATCAAGAAGAGCGGCCAGACGAACGTCCCGACGACGAACGCCCCGAAATTGAACCACAGCAGCCAGCCGACGGACAAGACGAGGAGCGAAACGACCGCGACCGCGCCCAGCGGCAACAAAGGCGCGCAGAAGTAAGCGAAAAATTTCGCGCAGGCGAAGCGCAGCGCGGCGCCCCAGGTGATGCGTTCGTTCGCGGCCAACTGCACGGCGGCGATCCGCGTAATGGCCGCCCCGAAAAACGCCCAAATGGCCGCGGCGCACAAGCCGCAGCAGATCAGGCACAGCGTATTGCCGAAAGTTACTTTGATGTCGAAACCGTTCCACAGCGGCTGGTTGAGCAGCGACCAAGAGCCGGTGAGCGGTTCGTGGAGCGCGGACGACTTGCTCTGCTCGGCCATTTTCTGCGTCGTGCGGGCAAGGGCTTTCTCCGCGCCGATGTCTTTCGCCGCGGCGTCGATATCGATCGCCGCCGGTGGAACGCCGCCAAAAAGATCGGGCTTGTCGGGCACGATGCTTACGAGCTCCTTCCAGGGGCAACCTGCGAAGGATTTGAGCCAGGAAGTGGAAGCCTCCTCGGTCGAGAAGATATGACCGATGACCGCCCAACCGGTCGCCATCAACAGCACGGCCAAGGCGCTCATCGCCAACGACCGAAAACCGATCGCCAAGCGAAAGGTCTTGAAGATGATCAGCCAGGGAAAGAGTTCCGCCCAGGCCACCGAACGAATCACATTGCCGTTGCGTTCCATCATGGCTACAACCTCCCCAAAGGAGTTAAGAGATTTCCCAATTAGGCAAATTATACGCCCTGGGGCAGGATTCGCAAGCGGGTGAAGTTTTTTTGTTTCATACGGGAGGTTTGCCCTCCATTTTTCGAATTACGCCTCTTCCTCGGGAGAGTCCGCGTTTTCTTCCGGCGGTTCGCAGGGCAGGCCGTAGCGTTCGTCGAGCCAGCGGCCGAAGTCGATCCGCTTGCACCGCTCGCTGCAAAACGGCATGAAAGCGCTGCTTTCCGAATCGAATTTTTTGCCGCAAATCGAGCAACGAATCGGAGTCATGGCGGTGTTTTCGTTCTAGTCGTCAGACAAATACAATTCGACAGTTTCGTATGGGGGCGATAGTTGTACTGTCGCCCCAGGGATGGCAGTACAACTGCCATCCCAACAACCTATCATTTTACGGTTGTAGAATCCCGAGGAATTCCAAGCAGTTAGAGTATCTTTTTCCAGATAACGCCGACCGCTTTTGCGGCGCCGGCAGCCCGATCATCCCCGCTTCGGGCACGGCCTTCATTGTCCCGCGTCCCGCTCCGAAGGTCAACCTCCTTCGGCGCATCGACGGGCATTAAGGCTCTTGAACGTGTGGCACTGCCACAAGAGGCGAGACGGATCCATTCACCCGCTCAATTTGGGCATCATCCGTTCGAGATGTTTGGATCCGATCATCGCGAACTCGATTCCGCAATCTCTTCGGCCTACGGCCCACCGGTTCAAGAACCGGCGTCACCCAGCGGAATAGAAGGGAAAGTATGAAGGATGAAGGGATTCGCGAATTCGTCCGGTTTCTGATCGTCTATATAAAAAAACACCGATCCCGACGTGTTTTCAACGAACAAACGTCGCCGAACCGACGAGATGCGAAACATTGGGCAGTCAGGCCATTATTGCTTTTCGGCCGCTCGTTCGAACTCCACGCCGGTGGCCTGGAGGGTGATTTCGGCGGGGAGGAATCCGGTGTCGGAGTAGATGAGCGCGAGGTGGCGATCGCCTTTGTCGAACGAGATCGAGCCGGCCACGTCCTCCATCGCGGCGACGGTTTCCTTCCAGCCGTCCTTGCCGAATTGCTTGCGCCACGACTCGACAACCGCTTTCGCCTTGCCGGCGGGGAGTTTGAATTCGAGTCGGTTCTTCGACCGTTCGATTTCGGTTGCCTCCGACGGGATGGCCACCGTCAGTTTCGGGAGCGGCTTGTCGGCCTCGGCATTCCGGCGTGCGAGTTCGGCCTTGGCCAGCCGTCCGATTTCGGCGACCTCGGCGGCCGTTTGATATTTGAGCAACACGCGGCTCTTGCCCTCCACTTCGGACATTTCCAGCGTGAGCAGGTCTTTGCCGGGATTGCGGAAAATCAGCTCGTGCCGGAAGTCGATCTTGATCGGAGCATCGGCCGTGGCCTTCCAGCCCGATCTTCCCAGCGTTTTGCGGTAGAAATCGACGATTTCCTGCTGCGTCGCGGCGGAATCGAAGGAAAGTTGCGTGGGCGCGTCGGAGTATTTCAGTTGCAGCGTTTCGGCCGGCGCGGGAAGATCGACCGACATCAAACTCGTGCCGTACTGGATCGATGTTTTGCCGCCTTGCGCCGGCGCGGTCGTAATAAAGGCGGAGAGCGCCACGGCGTTTTTCTTGAAGAAATGCGTATCGCCCGCCGCGCCGTAAGGCTGCCAGCCCTCGGCCAGCAGTAGTTTCTTGCACGCTTCGGCGGTTTCCTTGACGGGCGTTTCGGCGACGAACATCGCGCTCGCCGGTCCGGCGTAAAGCGGCTTGGCGCCCGCGGGCAAGGGGAGTTTATCCAGTTTCACGTTCCCGTGATTCATGATGGTAACGTACGCCTCGTCGGCCTTGCCCGACAAAAAGACCATCAGCGACAGCGTGAATCCGTCGCGCGCGAAGGCGCCGTTGGAAGACTGGTCCGAGGCGTACCCGCCGGGCAATTCCTTCCACTTCCGCTCGAGCAGTTGTTTGCGATGAAACTCATAAGCTTTCTTCACCGTGCCGGGAGCTTGGTAGGTCAAACCGGCGATGCGGCGGATCGGCGGTTTTTCCGCGCCTGCCGCCAAGGGCAGCGTCGAAAGATCGATTACCTTGGCCGCTTCGGCCGCGGTCGCGGGCGAGCCGGATGGCTTGTCCGCCGCGCGGCTGAAAGCCACTCCGGCGAACGGGATGAGAACGAGGAAAAGCGAGAAGAAAAACCGACGCCTGTTCGGATGGACCGACATAATAACTCCCGTGAATAAATGCATTCGATTGGAAAGGACGACCTCGTGCGCACGCAAATCGACGCGAAATGCGGGCGAAGTTCCGAAAACTTGTAAGCGTTCACGCCCCGGGCAGGGACTGGTCCATTTTTCGGCGGGATAACGTATTTTGCGGATAAACGGTAGGCCGAAAACATGGACCTGTCCCCTTCCCGCGGCGCGAGGGGGACAGTCCCATTTTCGCGGCGATTAAGCATTTTTCGGCGCCATCATCTTTTGCGCCGCGAAAATCGGGACAGTCCCCTGTGAACGGTTCCGAAAACTTTACGGAGCAATTCTAGCAAACCGCGGACGGTTTTTCAAATTATTCCGGCGCGATAATTCGAAAAATCGACGGGGATATTTCGCACCCCCCAAACATTGGGGACATCTCGCCGGCTTCTACAGCCACGCGGCCGTGAAGCCGCCATCGACGCTCACCGCCGCGCCGGTGATGAAACTGCCGGCCTTGGGGGAAACCAAGAGCAACAACGCCCCGATGAGTTCCTCCGGCTCGCCGTAGCGTTTCATGGGCGTGCCGCGCATGATGTTCTCCACGCGCTCCTTGTCGAGCAGTTTGCGGTTCTGCTCGGCGGGGAAGAAGCCGGGGCAGATTACGTTGACGCGAACGCCCTTCGTGCCGAAATCGTGGGCGATGTTCCGCGAGAGGTTCAGCACCCCGGCCTTCGAAGTACCGTAGGCGAAAACCCTCGACAACGGCAGGATGGAAGTAACGCTGCCGATGTTGACGATCGAGCCGCTCCCCTGCTCGACCATGTGCCGGCCGAAGAGTTGGCAGGCGGTGAACACGGCCTTGAGGTTGATCGCCATGATGCGGTCCCAATCGGCTTCGGCGGCGTCTAAAAACGCGCTGCCCGCGTTCACCCCGGCGGAGTTCACGAGGATGTTGACGCGGCCGCCGCCGAACTCGATCGAACGGGCGAGCAGGTTTTCCAGCGATTCGCGGCTGGTGACGTTGACCGTGCAGTAGTGGGCGTCGCCGCCGAGTTGTTTGAGCGTTTCGACGCGGGCCTGACAGCCTTCGTCGGTCAGATCGCCGACGATGACCTTCGCGCCGGCCTGGGCCAAGCCCGCACAAAGCGCGCCCCCCAATACGCCCGCCCCGCCAATGACGACCGCCGTTTGACCCGTGAGTCCGAAGAGTTGTTCGAGGTAGTTGGTGGGCATGGTATTTCTCTTTATTAAAGCGAGCCGAGGGGTTTATCCCCTCGACAAGAAGTGTGAAACCGTTTAACGATTCAAGCCGGGTGCCACTGGCATCTTGCCAGTGGATGGCAGTCGCAGTGGCACCCGCGCGTGGGAACGAGTAGGTCTTCTCTCCCTTACCCCTCTCCCCTCACCCCTCTTCCCTACTTGGGTTCTTTCCGCAACCGAATCCAATCGCTGTGGAAAACGCCGGGTTTGTCGGTGCGGTTGTAGGTGTGCGCGCCGAAGTAATCGCGTTGGGCTTGCAGCAGGTTCGCCGGCGAATTCGCCGCGCGGTAGCCGTCGAAATAAGCCAATGCCGAAGCGAACGCGGGTGTGGGAATCCCGAGTTCCACGGCCGTCTTGACCACATTCCGCCATGCCGGCTGAGCCTTCTCAACTGCCTGCGTGAAATACGGGGCGAGGAGCAGGTTTTCCAAATTCGGATCGGCGTCGAAGGCTTCCTTGATGCGTTCCAAAAACACCGCGCGGATGATGCACCCGCCGCGCCACAAAAGCGCGATCGGCCCGAACTTCAGCGGCCACTTGTGCTCGACGGCCGCGGCCTGCATCTGCACGTAGCCCTGGGCATAGCTGCAAATCTTCGAAGCGTAGAGGGCTTGCCGAATCTGTTCGATGAACTCCTTGCGGTCGCCGGCGTATTTCCCCGTGGGGCCTTTGAGCACTTTGCTCGCGCGGACGCGGGAGTCTTTCATCGCCGAGAGGCAGCGGGCATACACCGCTTCGGTCACCAGCGTGCTGGGCACGCCGAGGTCGAGCGCCAACTGGCTCATCCACTTGCCCGTGCCTTTCGCGCCGGCGGTGTCGAGAATCTTATCGACCAGGAAGCCGTCGGCGTCCGGGTCTTTCACGCTCAAAATATCGCGGGTGATTTCGATCAGATAGCTGTTCAACTCGCCTTCGTACCAGCTTTGGAAGACGTCGTAGAGTTCGTCGTTCGAGAGTCCCAGGGCGTTTTTCAGCATCCAGTAGGCTTCGCAGATGAGCTGCATGTCGCCGTATTCGATGCCGTTGTGGACCATCTTCACGTAATGGCCCGCGCCGCGCGGTCCGACCCATTCGCAACACGGGATGTCACCCTTGGGACCGACCTTCGCGGCGATGGCCTGGAAGATGGACTTCACCAGCGGCCAAGCCTTTTCGCTGCCGCCGGGCATCATGCTGGGGCCTAGGAGCGCGCCTTCCTCGCCGCCCGAAACGCCCGTGCCGATGTACAGCAGGCCCTTCGATTCGACGTACTCGGTGCGCCGTTCGGTCTCGCTGAAGAGCGTGTTGCCGCCGTCGATGATCACGTCGCCGGGCGAGAGCAGCGGGATGAGCTTCTCGATGTACTCGTCGTTCGCCGCGCCGGCCTTGACCATCAGCATCACTTTGCGGGGCGCGGCCAAATTGGTGACCAATTCTTCGAGCGAATGGCAGCCGACGAAATTTTTCCCCTTCGCGCGGCCGCCTATTAAATCGTCCACCTTGCTCGTGGTACGATTGTGAACCGCGATGCTGAATCCGCGGCTCTCGATGTTAAGCGCCAGATTTTCGCCCATCACGGCGAGGCCGATCAGGCCGATGTCGCATTTCTTGGTCATGGTTGGAGTGGTCAGTGGTTAGTGGCTAGTGGAGAGTGGAGAGTATTTTTTCTCGTTCCCACGCTCTGCGTGGGAACGCACTCGCGGGACGCTCCTGCGTCCAAGGATAGCAAAGGCTTCAACGTTTTCCTATGCTTCAGCGACGCGGGAGCGTCGCGGAATTGCGTTCCCACGCGGAGCGTGGGAACGAGGTTTGACTCATTCCGCCACCGGCCACGGCGGCCGAGCGGGGAGATAGCGCTCGAACTCGGCTAGGAGTGCGGCTTGATATTCGCCCGCGAACGTGCCGCCGAGGAATTTTTCGATGCCTTCCTCGTAAAATCGTTTCCAACTGGCTTCCTCCGCGCCGGGATTGATGGGGAAATACAATGCCTCGTTCGCCACGGCCGCTTGATAATCGCCGGGCGCATCGCCGATCATCAACGTATGATTGGCCGCATATTTCGCCGCCGCGGCGAGCGATTCCTTCTTCGTGCCGATCTCCTGGCCGCAAATCGCCGCCGCGTATTGCGACAGATCGTGCTCTTCCCATTCGCGCTGCAACGCCTCGTGTGGCGTGGCGGAGACCACGAGGATGTCGGCATGGTCGCGGAGCGCGATCATGCTCTCGCGGACGAAGGGGAACGGCGGCACTCCGCGGACCATCTCCTCGATCGACTTGTTCACCGCCTTCGACCAGACGAGCGTTTGCTTCAGCCACGGATCGCCATGCGCCGCGACCTCTTTTTCCAAGGCCGGATTGCCGAGTTTCGTCTCCCGCTCGATCCAATCGCGGAGCGATTGCGGTATCTCGATCTTCACGCCGCGGGCACGGACTTCGGGCCGCTTTTGCAGCCATTCCATCGTCTCCACGAGCGCCGGAAAACGATTGATTCCCCGGCTCTTGGAGTACAGATTCACGAACTCCGCCGCTTCCCGGGCGTATTTACTCGCGCCCTGCAGGTTCCAATGATTGATGATGTTGGGAATGAAGCATTCCTTGTGCTTCAGTTCCATCGTGTCGAATACGCAGCCGTCCGAATCGATGCCGACGAGAGAATCGTGTTTGGGTGTGAAGTTGAACATGTGTTGGGGGACAGGGGGCAGGGAACAGGGGACAGTAGGCAGTGGACAGTCGAATCCTTGTCGTTCAATTTGCAATTACCAATTTGCAATTTTTATTATCGCTCCGCCTGCAGCACGTACTTCGCCAGCTTCCGCTCGGCGAAAATCGGTTGGAAGCGGGTCATCCGCTGGCGGCCGTCGATGACCGGCAGGGTAATCATCTCGCTGCCCAATAGCGGTTTGGCGTAGCGGACGAAGTCGTCGGTTACGTCGCAGCCGTTCGGCGCGATCCAGTTTTTCGGGAACGTGCGTTCGCTATTGGCCACTTGCGCGAGCGGCGCTTTATCGTAGCGTACGTTGTAGATCGCGCCCGGCTCGCGGAGGATCGTGGCCATGAAACCGCTTTGGCCGGTGGCGGCCAGTTCGAGCGCCTTCTGGCCGACGCGGTAGGCCTCGTCGAGATCGACCGCCGAGGCGTAGGCCATCGAATGCCGTTGGTCGGTGCCCATCACATTCCCCCGAGCGGCGCCCTTCGCGGCCAAGCCGACTCGATTCAAATAGTTCACCACCGTCTGGCAGACGGTCAACTTGGTGGAGCCGAAGGAAGTATGTCCGAAGGAATCTTTCACCACGCCCAGATCGCCGACGTCGAATCCTTCGCTGATGACCACCAGGCAGCGCCTGACGCGGCGGAGTTGGTCGTTCACTCGATCGGCCAGTTGCTCCAGCGTGCAGGGACTTTCGGCGAGATAGATTTGCAGCGGCATTTCGCGGCACGGATCGGCGAGCCTGGCGGCGGCGGGTATGAAGCCGATCTTCCGGCCCATCGCCTGCATCACCAGCACCGGATCGGCCGGGCAGGAACCGCCGTTCTCTTCGTTGGCGGTCTGCACTTTGTGCATCCAGTAGCGCGCGACCGAACCGTAGCCGGGCGTGTGGTCGATGAGCTTGAATTCCGTGTCGCCCACGTCGTTGTCGATGGTCTTCGGTACGCCGACCGCCACGAGGTCCAGTCCGCGCTCGGCGGCGAGTTGCGCGATCTTGTTCGCGGTATCCATCGAATCGTTTCCGCCGATGTAGCACAGATACCCGATATCGTGCGCTTTGAAGACCTCGATCGTCCGCGCGAAATCTTCGTTCTGTTGCGGCTTGAGCTTATAGCGGCAGGTGCCGATGGAGCCGGCGGCGGGCGTGTAACGCAAGAGCGCCACTTCCTCGGGCGATTGGGCCGAAAGGTCGAGCAATTCTTCCTTCAACACGCCCTCGATCCCGTGCCGCGCGCCGTAAACCGTGCCGACCGAGTCGAACTCGCGGGCGGCCTCGATGATGCCCCGCAAACTGCTGTTGATGACCGGCGTCGGACCGCCGCTCTGGGCGATCACCATATTTCGCTTTTTCATGGATGGTTCTTTCGGAAATGCCGGACCGCGCCAATTCCCCTGCCGAACATGCCTTAGTTGGCCGTGAAGGGGCGACATGACTTTGATTACAAGCCAGTCGCTTTCCAGGTCAACAATGCCCCGCTAAACCCATCGAAAAATGGGAAGCACGATTTTACTATCCCCCAACGAGATGAGCAATTACCCGGAAAGCTATTTTGGCAGAATCGCCGTGAGTCGGCGGCGGAATGAATAGAGTCGATAAATTCGTCTGTCATCCCGGCGGGAAGCGTTCTCATGCTCTGTTCGAGCAAACGACGGCATAATAACTACGCCGCCGCTTCCATTGCGTGGGCAATCGGCCGTTCATTCAGTTTCTGAACCACCAATTGCTCCAGAATATCGAGCGCGAGCGAACGGACTTGGGAGGCGAAGCCCCCCGTTCGGTGATTTTGAATAATTACTTCTTCGATCGCCAGATCGATCCAAGGCGTAGCAATGGCCCGTAGATATCCCCTAAGTTGGGCGGATGTCCCGCGAACACAACTCCGATTCAGCCGGTTTCCAATTTTATCAAAGCACAATTGAGCGGCTTTCGCCGCTATCGGCCGGCAGTTTACCGCAGGATCGCCAAAAATGAAAAGCCGCCGCAGGTGCTTCCAAGCTTGAGGAAATGACATCGGGAAGGCTCCGCTCGGTTATTGAAATATCAGGTTCAAAAACTCAAAATAGACGTTCACGAGGCGTATAACAAATCGAGCCATCGGAAGGTCTATCTTCAGCCGTTTTCCTTTTTTTCGAGAAGATAACCGGGGAAAAGCGAAAGAGTACGCAGTAAGGTACAAAAGAGAAGGATAAGGGGCAATTTAGTAAAATAGATAGGGAGAAATTCGACCGTTTTACCGTTCGGCATTTTTTCTCGTCGATGCCTTCCCCATTTATTGCAATCTGCTCAATTTCCCTTGTGTTAATGCCACAATCCGTTTTTTCCTAAAAAACCGCAAAACAGGATAAGGATAATGGGGCTTGTCAGCCGAATTTTTGATTGATACAGTTGAGCATTGAACGGAAGCCATAAAAGCCCCGTTTTTTATGAACGTTTAACATTTCATTGCCATCTGAAGACCTTCGTATAAAAGCAGTTACTAATCGATTTCAAACATCGGGCGCTGTAGCCAAGTGGCTAAGGCAGCGGATTGCAAATCCGCCACCGTGGGTTCGACTCCCACCAGCGCCTCTGAATCTAAAGCAATGCCCGGCAATGGTATAAATTGCTGGGCATTGCTGTTTCTTGACCTGGAAACCGAGAAAATCGGCCATTGA
>JADLEL010000114.1 GCA_020846145.1 Pirellulales bacterium
AATTCCTCGGTAGTTCCAACGGGGGATGTCCACCTGCAGCCGCGCGAGACCTTTGGGATAGGTCTCGCGGGCTGCTAGTCCCTGAGAGTGTAAGCGTTAAGTGGTCTTGACAATGGGGTCCACCTCATCCAGTGGGATTTTGTTTGGCAATTGAGATCGAGAAAACCTGTTTATTATTGTAAATCCAGTTGTAAAAAGGACTTGCGTCCAATCAAAAATATTTTCACCGGACAGCAGTGAAATCACAATCTGTTTGGGACAATACACTAGGTTCAAAGAACCTGGGGCACCCGGATTTTAGATCACTTTTAATCTCGTCGCGGGAGGACCATGTTGGCGAGGTTGACGCCGAGAACCTTGCCGTCAACATCGGTGAGGAAGACGAGGTATTCGTCGGTGTAGATTCCCGGCGGGAAGGCGAAGACGTTGCGGTTGACGGGCGTGAGGCGATAATCGGCGACGTTTTCGGTCATTCCGTAGAGGTGCCCGTTGCGCACGCTGACGACGAAGGGAATGTAATCGGGTCCGTACATGCCCAGGTATGATTTCCAAAGCGGACAAGTTCCGGAGACGGCGGCGGGATCGACGGGCAGGAATTTCTGCTGCATGGCGGTAAGGCCGGCAACTTTGCCGGCGTCGTTCATCTCGAAGGTCGCATATCCGCCGTCGGCGGGACTGCCGCAGATGAGGAACTTGCGTTTTTCGACGGGGATGAGCGTTACTTCGTGGCCGGAGGCCTTTCCCGCGAGCTTGCCGTCTTGCACCTCGAAATGCGCCCAGGTGATGGGCGATTCGTATTCGCCGGCGAAGGGAGCCAGTTCCTCGGCGGTCAGGCGAATCGGAGCGGGCGGCGGCGCGGGGGCGGGGGCTTTTTCGCCGAGTTTCGCTTCGAGCATCAATCCCATGGCAATGCCGCCCAGCCGGTCGAGAATCCCGCTGACCGAATCCCGGTTGGAAAGCAGCACGACGCCGATTTTGGCGTCGGGGAGGAAGTTCAGCACGGTGCTATAGCCGTAGATCGCGCCGTTGTGGCCGACCATTTTGTGGTTTCGGTATTTTCCGCTGACGACGAATCCCAGGCCGAACTTGCCGTCGGCCAGGAATTGGGGGGTCAGCATTTGCTCGAGCGATTCCCGCGCGAGAATTTGCGTTCCGCCGGCTTTTCCGCCGGCGGCCAACATGCAGACGAAGCGGCCCAAGTCTTCGGCGGTGGCGAAAAGGTTGCCGGCCGGGATCGTGCCCAGGTCGAAAAACGGGGCGTCGCGTTCGATGAATCCGCCGCGGCCGTCGGCGGCGTGAACTTTGGCGGGCGCGAGCCGTCCCGGAGGAACGTTTTTCGAGAGGAACGTCGAATCTTTCATCCCCAGGGGACCGAGCAGGTGCTCTTGCTGGTACTGCTCGTAGTCCCGGCCGGATACGGTAACGAGGATCTGCCCGGCGACCGAGGGGGCGATATTCGAGTAGCGGGTATGCGTGTTGGGTGGGTTGACCATCACGCAGGAGCGGATCGAGGCGGCGGTCTCGGCCAGCGTGGGCCGACGGTAGTCGAAATATCCGCCCACCGGCGATTCGCGGAACATGCCCGAACGGTGGCAGAGGATGTTTCGCAGCGTGATGGGGCCGGCGTTCTCGAAGGGGACGACGATCGAGAATTCGGAGCCGTAGTTTCGGATGGGCTGGTCCAGATCGAGCTTGCCTTGCTCGACGAGTTGCATGAGGGCGACGGCGTTGAACAGCTTGGAAACGGAACCGGCGCGAAAAACGCTGTCTTTTTTCGCCGAGCCGAAACCGGCGACATAGACGATCCGCTGATCGTCCACCAGCGCCACTCCGACGCCTTCAAGGTCCTTCTCGGCGAGCGCCTTTTCGACGACGGGTTGGAATTTGCCGATGGCCGCGGCGTAATCGACTTGTGAAGACTGGGCGATGGTCATGGCTGTGCCGCTAAGGAGAATGAGGATGGCGATCGAGAGTGCAATGCAGGATTTTAGAAGTCGCATGAGGATACCTCGCTAGGTATGTTACAAAATTCGCCGGAATTCATTTACCAGGCGTTCGAGCATTTCGAGGGTGTGGTTGGCGAAGACGGCGATGCGGAGCGTGCCCTCCTTGCCCGCCCCGCTGTAGGTGGAGTAGGGGACGATAATGTCCGCCGCCTTCAATTCGCGATGGATGCGGCGCATGTTCTCGGCGTCGCCGACGGTAACGCCGACGATCGAGGCGGGCGAATCGTCGATCGCCAGGCCGAGTTCGCGGAGTTTGCCGCGCAGCAGGGCGACGTTGTTTTGCAAGCGTTTTCGCAACCCGGGATCGCGGAGCACGATCTCCAGCGCCTTGGCCGTTCCGCCCGCCACCGGCGAGGCCGGCGCGCTGGCGCCGTTGTAATAGTGCGAAGTGGTATGGGCGCGTTCGATGAGGTCCGCGCTGCCCGCGAGAATGCCGCCGAATCCGCCCAGGGCCTTGCTGAGCGTGCCGGAGACGTAGATGGCGAGTCCGTCGGGTAGCACGTCGCCGTTGACGGGCGGGGAGTTTTTACCGTCCCACAGCCCGAAATGTTCGAGCGAGCCGCGGCCGTTCTCGCCCACCGCGCCGAAGCCGTGGGCGTCGTCGATGAGCAGGGTGGCCGCGCCGCAATCGGCCAGCGCGCGGACGTAGCGGTCGAGCGGGGCGATCTCGCCGGTGGCGGGGAAGATGCCGTCGGTCAGCGCCAGCGGCCGCTTGCCGGCAGCGGCGCACTCGCGGACTTTGCGGGCGAAATCCTCGGCGTCGCGGTGGGCGAAACGGACGATGGGCTTGCCCGGCAACGCCGACGCCTCTTGCAGGCAGAAATGCGCCATTTCCTCCATCAGGATGACGTCGAAACGCTCGGCCACGGCCTGGATGAGGATGTGATTGCCGACGTAGCCGCTGACGTAATAGAACGCCTTTTCCTTGCCGAAAAACTCGGCCGCCAAGCGTTCGACGGCGACCGTCGCCGCATTGTGGCCGAATCCCGTCCGGCTCGTGGCCGAATGCATGCCGAAGCGCCGCGCGGCGTCGCAGGCGGCTTCGATGACTTCCGCATTTCCGGCCAGTCCCAAATAGCTCGTGCCGCCGAAATAGAGATAGGTCTTGCCGTCGATCACCGTTTTGGGACCGGGCGGGCTTTCCATCAGCGGCGGAAGGTTTGTCGCGGTCATGAATGATCCTTGGAATGTAGGACAGGTTTCCAACCTGTCGATCGGGGTAATGCAAAATTATCGTCCAATTCAAACGATTCAAATGACAGGTTGGAAACCTGTCCCACAATTCGAGACAGGTTGGAAACCTGTCCTACGCCGCAATCTAAGCGGGGTGCGGAACGCTTTCGAGCGAACGATTGAAGCGCCGCGCCACGATCACGAACGCCAAGGTGACGAACACCATCGCCACGGCGAAACACCCGAAATACACGCCGGGCGAGAACGTAATCGATTGGCCGAATAGTACGACCGTTTTTTCGTAATACGGCGCCAATTGGCCGATGATGAACTGGCCGCCGGCGATGGTCATCAGCCAGCAGCCGGTAACGAAGCTTTTCATCGATTGCGGGGCCGCAGAAAAGGCCAGTTCCAGACCCACGACCGAGATGCACACCTCGGCGGCGGTGATGACGATGTAGGGAACAATCAGCCAAAGCGTGGAAACGCGGCCTACCTCGGCCGAACGGAATCCGGCGATCGAGAGAATGATCGGCGTAATGATCGTGAGGATGAAACCGATGAACATCTTGTCGGTCGGGCGAAGTTTGACGCCGAATCGGGCCAAGCGGTTCCAAATCACCGCGATCGACGGCACGAGGATGATAATCAATAGGCCGTTGAGGAATTGGAATTGATCGGCGGCCACCTGCTTGCCAATGAGATTGATATTAAAAGTATCGCGGAGCGTCACAAGGGCATTCCACTGCCAAGTGCCTTCGGCGTAATCGAACATGTTCAGGTTCAAGTGATCGCGGGCGAAGAGCGTCCAAATGGTCGTGTATTGCTCCATGACGGTCCAGAAGAACACGACCAAAAGGAACAGCCCGAAAAGCCGCCGCAGCACGATCCGCCGCTGGCGGCGTTCTTCGGGCGTAAGGCGGACGCGCTCGATCTTCTCCACGGCGTAATAGGGCTTGCCGACGGCGAAGAGGAAAAGCGCGATGGACATCAGGACAATCGGAAAGAGAAACGCGATGCGATACCCCCAATTGTCCCGAATGATCGGCATGAAGAGCGAGGAGAGGAAGCTGCCGGTGTTGATGGCCACGTAGAACGCGGCGAAGGCGGTGCTGCGGAGCTGCGTCTGGCCCGGCCGCTGCTGGTCGTAAGTCATGCCCATCAGCGTGGAAATATTGGGCTTCGTCACGCCGGAACCCATGGCGATCAGCACGAGCGCGAAAAACAGGCAATAAACGTTCTCGAAACCGATAATGATTTGGGCGATGATGTAGGGAATGGAGAAATAGACAATGGTGCGGTATTTCCCCAGGAAATTATCGGCGATGTAACCGCCCAACAGCGGCAGGAAAAAGCACGCCGCCATGAAATAGCTGAGGATGCTGCTGGCGTTTCCCCGCTCGAAGCGGAGGACGTCGATCATGTAGAGCAGCAGGATCGTCTTCACGCCGTAGTAGGTGCAGCGTTCGGCGAATTCGCCCCAGAAGAAGAAATAGAATCCGCGCGGATGCGTGGCGGGGATCGACGGCGGATTCGGCCGGGCGTCGGAAAGAGGCGAGTTTTCTGGCGAGGACATGGGGCGGGGGGGTTATTCGGCGGCATCGAACCGCGGTCAATGGTCGCGCTGAATCGCGATCGCAGGGAACGATCAACGAACGGCCGCCCCACTGCTCGGCAAACGAAAAAATCGAAAAATCCCATTCTAATGCGGGGAAGGCGGCAAGACAAGCCATTGGCCGGACGGGGTGAACGGCTCGATCCGCGCCCCAATTGATCAACCGTCGGGAACAATTATCGCATCGATAGATGCGTATTTCCGCGAAGTTAGGCGTTGCCCGACAATAAGTTGCCGGAATCGTATTAGGCACGCTCCGTGTGCCGTCCGCGAATTACGGCACACGGAGTGCGCCTACTACATAGAGTTTATTGTCGGACAGCGGCTTATGCGTTGTCTCGTCCGAATGCCGATCGCTCTCCATTCGAACAAAATGGGGCCAAAATCCCTTGCAAAATTAGGGGTGGGTGATTATACTCACGGCTGTTTTCCGTCTCCGTCTTTCTAGCTCGGTTCGATTCTCTATTAGAAGGATTTTGCATTCATGCGAAGGACCTCAATTCTCGTGCGCCAATGGGGCCTAGTTTTCGCGGTTTTAACGTGCATCGGACAGTTTGGGGGAGGCCGGGTCGCGGCCGAAGGATTCGACTGGCGGAACGTCAACGGTCAAAACTGGGTTACCTCGGTGAAATCGCAATTCGGCGGCACCTGTTGGGCCTTCGGTTCCTGCGCCACGATCGAGTCGAAGTACATGCTTACCCGCAACGATCCGAACTACAAACCGGATCTTTCCGAACAGCAAGTCGTCTGGGAGACCAATCCCGACATGGGCAGCACCGACGGCGGCAGCGGCGATTCGGTGCTGACCTATTCCCGCGACCACGGGATCGTGCTGCAATCCGAATGCCCCTATCAATCATCCAGCCCGGACGTGGGCATCGCGCCCTATTGGCCGTTGGCGGCGGGCTGGGAAAACCGCGTTTTCAAGAGCACTTCGCGCAAACTCAGCACCAGTTCGAGCGTGCAAGCCGTGAAGGATGCGTTGAAAAAATATGGCCCGATGAATTTTTATCTGCGGGTGGATGACGAATTTTACAGTCCCGCGCCCGGCGAGTACCGCGGCACGCACATCGTCTCGATCGTCGGTTTTCAGGACGACCTCGCCGCTCCCGGCGGCGGGTACTGGATTATCAAGAACAGTTGGGGATCGGGCTGGAACGGCGACGGCTACGGCAAAGTCGCCTACGCCGTGCGACCGAAATCCTCCGGCGACATGGACGCCATCGACGGCGCCGTTTATTACACCGGCTCGATGGCCGACGCCACGTGGAAGGGCGGAACCGCTTCTTGGACGAATGCCGGCAACAATTGGACGGTTTCCGGCGCGACATTCGCTTGGGACAACAAGGAAACCACCGCCAATTTCAGCGTCGCCAACGGAGCGAATCCCATCACGCTCTCCGGCATCGTGATCGCACACGGCCTGAACGTAAATGCCGGCGCGACCGGCTACGTCTTTTCCCCGCCGTCCGCTTCGACCACCGGGGCCTTGACCGTAACCGCCGGCGGCATCGCGGCCAACGAGAGCGTAACCATCAACGTGCCGGTTACCGTCGGCGCGCCGCAAACGTGGAGCGTGGCGAGCGGAAAAACGCTGAGCATCAACAACGCCGTTCATACGATTATCAGCAACCTCACCGTAACCGGCGACGGAAATACGGAAATCAGCGGCGTTATCGACGGCGGCGGCGCGCTCAACACCTACGGCGCCGCGCCGGGAAACCTCACGAAATCGGGAACCGGCAGCCTGCTCATCGCCGGGGCCTCGAATTACGGCGGCACGATCGCAATATCCGGCGGAACGCTCAATTTCGCGCCGGGCGCGGGCGTTTCGGCGACCTACAGCGGCAGCATCAGCGGCAGCGGCGCGGTCGTGAAAAGCGGCGGAGGAAAAGCAACGCTTACTTATAGCAACAACACCTACACCGGAAACACGACGATCTCGGAAGGCACGTTGGAAGCCAATCACGACGACGGCCTGCCCCCCGAAAGTTTCCTCAAGCTGGACGGCGGGGTGTTGCAATGTCTGAGCGGCAATACGTTCACCCGCAGCTTGGGCACGAGCGGTTCGAGCAAGTTCCAATGGGCCGGCGGCGGCGGCGGTTTTGCCGCGGGCAGCGGCGCGATGACGGTGAAAGTCAACAACGGCACCGGCACGATCAACTGGGGAACCGCCGCGGGCAGCGGCATCGTGGGTACGCTCAAGTTCGGCACCGACACCGCGGCGAACGTCGTTACCTTCCAAAACGGCATCAACTTGAACGGCGAAGACCGCACCATCCAAGTCGATGACAACGCCGCGACGACCGCCGACTACGCCGTCATTTCCGGCATCATCTCGAATTCGACCGGCACGGCGGGCCTCGTGAAAACCGGCCTCGGAAAACTGATTCTTTCGGGCTCCAATACCTACAACGGCGGGACGACCATCGCCGCCGGCACGCTCGATTACAGCGTGCCCGCGACGCTGCCCGGCGGAAATTACGCGGTTACCGGCGGGACCTTGTATTTCGGCGCGAAATCGTTGGTTGTGGCGGGATTGCAAGTTACCGCCGGTTTATTGGACGGCAGCGGTACGCTGACCAGCAATACGAATTACGACATCCAAGGCGGCAAAGTAAACATGATCCTCGCCGGCGGCGGCCGCGACTTGAATAAAACCGGCCCCGCCGCCGCGATCCTTTCCAAAAACAACACCTACGACGGCGTCACCACCGTTAGCGACGGCGTTCTGCAGGCCGACAGCGGCGCGGGCTTGCCCGACGCGAGTTTCCTCGATCTCGCCGGCGGCGTATTGCAAAGCAACGGCCCCGCTACTTTCGCCCGCCCGTTGGGACTCGTAGGCAACGCTTTCAAGTGGTCGGCGGGGGGCGGATTCTCCGCCGGGGCCGGTCCGATGACCGTGCAAATCGGCGGCGGCACGGAAACGGTCGCCTGGGGCGATGCGCCCGCCGATATCGGCGCGAAAATCGTGGGCACGCTCAAACTTAGCTCCGCGACGGCCGCCGACGCCACCGATTTTCAGAACGGCATCGATCTCGCCGGCGCGAACCGCACCATTCAAGTCGAAGACAACCCGGCCACCGCGGCCGATTACGCCAAGATTTCCGGCAACATCGTCAATACCGGGGTGGCGGCGGGCATCGTCAAGTCCGGCGGCGGAACCCTGCTCCTGAGCGGCTTGAATTCCTACGGCGGCGACACCGTTATTTCCGGCGGGGTGCTTCAGGCCGATATCGGCGCGGGCATCGAAAGCGGCAGCTTCCTCGTGCTCGACGGCGGCGTACTGCAAAGCAACAGCGAAGTAACCTTCACGCGCAGCCTGGGCACTTCGGGCGCCGCTTTTCAATGGACCTCGTCCGGCGGCGGTTTCTCCGCCGGCGCCGGTGCGATGACCGTGCGCATCGGCGGCGGCACGGATACCGTCGCTTGGGGCGATGCGCCCGCCGATATCGGCGCGAAAATCATGGGCACGCTCAAACTAAGCTCCACGACGGCCGGTTACGTTACCGATTTCCAAAACGGCATCGATCTCGCCGGCGGGTATCGCACGATTCAAGTCGATGATAATCTCGCCGCCTCGACCGATTACGCCAAGATTTCCGGCAACATCGTCAACACCGGGGCGGCGGCGGGGATTCTCAAAACGGGCGACGGCACCTTGCTGCTTTCCGGCTCCAATACGTACAACGGCTCCACCGTCATCTCCGGCGGAGTGCTGTACGCGAATGAAGGCGCGGGACTGCCCGCGGGGAGTTTCATCAGCCTCGACGGCGGCGTGCTGCAAACCGACGGCGGCGCGGCCTTCACGCGCAACCTGGGCACTTCGGGCAACGCCGTTCAGTGGACGACCAACGGCGGCGGATTCGCCGCCGCCGCGGCGACGCTGACCGTGAACATCGGCGGGGCCGCCGCCACGCTGAACTGGGGCAATACCGCGGGAAACAACCTCGCCGGAACGCTCAAATTCGGCTCCTCCAGCGCCGCCGGTCCGGTCGCTTTTCTCAACGGCATCGATCTCAAAGGCGGAGCGCGAACGATCGAAGTCGCCGATAATCCCGCGACTGCCGCCGATTACGCCGTGCTAAGCGGCGTCATCAAGGACACTACCGGCGGCGGCACTTTGACCAAAACCGGACCGGGAATGTTGCGCGTGAGCGGATCTTCGGCGAACACCTACACCGGCGCGACGTTCGCGGCGGGCGGCACGTTGGTGCTCGCGAAAAGCTCCGGCGTCGCCGTGCCCGGAAATCTGACGATTACCGACGCCGATCCCGCCGGCACGTTCGTCATCTTCGCCGGCTCGAACCAGATCGCCACAACGGCCGTCGTCGCTTTCAATCAGCAAAATGGCGGCAGTGCCCATCTGCAACTCATGGGTAACGCCCAAACCTTGGCGGGAATCTCCTGCTCCACGGGCACGGGCGTGATCGAAAACTCGCAAACCGAGACCACGGCGACGGGAACCGGCCTGTTGACGATCAACAATTCCGCCGATTGTTCCTTTCATGGTTATCTCCGCGATACGGCCACCGGCGCCGGAAAGATCGCCCTTTATAAGGACGGCGCCGGCAAACTTTCGCTCGTCGGGTCCAACAGCGGATCCTACACCGGCGGATTGACCGTTCGCAACGGCACGCTCGATTACAGCGGCGGCGCATTGCCGGCTTGCGGCTATAGCATTACGGGTGGCACGCTGAGTATCGGCGCGCTCTCGAAATCGATTACCTCGTTTCTGATCTCCAGCGGCACGGTGGACGGCACGGGAACGCTTACCAGCGGCACAACCTTTAATATTCAAGGCGGCACGGTCAACGCGGTTCTCGGCGGAAGCGGCATCGCGCTGACGAAACTCGGCTCGACCACGGCCTGCTTGAGCGGCACGAATACGTATAGCGGCACGACGACGATCTCCGCCGGCGCGCTGCAAGCGAATACCGGCGCCGGCTTGCCTGCCGCGAGTTTCCTCATCCTCAGCGGCGGGGTGCTGCAGAGCAACGGAACGGCCACTTTCAGCCGATCGCTCGGCACGAGCGGCGGCGCCTTTCAATGGGCAAGCATCGGCGGCGGCTTCGCCGCCGGGACGGGCGCGCTTACCGTCAATGTCAACAACAATACTTCGACGCTTACCTGGGGCACTGCCGTCGGCAGCCAGATCGTGGGCACGTTGAAATTCGGCTCCTCGACCGCCGCCAATGTGGTTACCTTCCAAAACGGCATCGACTTAAACGGCGGCGCCCGCATCATTCAGGTCGATGACAACTCCGGCACGACCGCCGATTACGCGGTTCTCTCCGGCGTCATCGGCAACGGCGTCGGCGCCGGCACGCTCAATAAAACCGGCGCGGGAACCTTGCAAATCGGCGGTTCGGCCTCAAATACTTATACCGGCACGACCGTCTTCACCGGCGGCGCCCTCGTGCTGGCGAAAACTTCGGGGGCCATCGCCATTCCCGGTAATTTCACCCTCACCACGCCGGGCGACGGCACCAGCACTTACGCGAAATTCAACGCCTCCAATCAATTGGCGGCCACCTCCGTTATGACCTTCTCTCCCACCTCCGGCTATGCGCACCTGGAACTGCTCGGCTATTCCCAAACCGTCGCCGGCCTTTCCTGCTCCACCGGCCGCGGGGTGATCGAAAACACGCAAAGCGAGTCGGGCATCACCAACAACTCGGTGCTCACCGTCAACAATACCGTCAACTATTCCTACAACGGCTACCTCCGCGACCGGGCGGGCGGCACCAGCACCGGCACGCTGGCCCTCGTGAAGAACGGGCCCGGCACCCTGACGCTCTCCGGCGCGAACATCACCTACACCGGCAATACCACGATCTCCGGCGGCGCGTTGCAGGCCAATCAGGGCGCGGGCCTTTCGGCCGGCAGCTACCTCGTCCTCAACGGCGGCGTGCTGCAAAGCGGCAGCACCCTTACATTCACTCGCGGCCTGAGCGCCGCCGCGGGCGGAAGCAGTTTCTATTGGACCGCCAACGGCGGCGGATTCTCCAGCGGCGGCGGCACGATGACCGTGAACGTCGGCGGCAGCGGGGCGGGGCTTGTCTGGGGAACCGCGCTCGGCACACAGATCGTCGGCACGCTTAAATTCGGCTCTCCCACCGCCGTCTATCCGACTTACTTCCAAAATCCGATCGACCTCAACGGCGGCTCGCGAACCGTGCAAGTGGACGACAATCCCGGCGCGAGCAACGACTACGCCCTGATTACGGGCATTCTGAGTGATTCCGTCGGCGGCGCGGTCCTCAACAAAACGGGCGCCGGCACGTTGCTCCTCGGCGCCAACAGCTCCTTCGCCGGAACCGTCGTCATCGACGCCGGCACGCTGCAATTCGGCAACGGCGGATCGACCGGAGGAATCGCCGGAAACATCGTCATCGACGATCCCGCCGCCAAGTTCGTCGTCAACCGTTCCGATAGCTGCTCCTACGGCGGGACCATCTCCGGCACGGGAAGCCTCTTGCAGCGCGGCGCCGGCACGATGACGCTCTCCGCCGCCGACCACTGCTATACCGGCGGAACGACCGTGCAGGCGGGAACCCTGGCGTTTGCCGGCGGACTGCCCGGCGGAAAGTACACCATCACCGGCGGAACGCTAAACACCGGCAGTTTTTCCCAAGCGATCGACGCCTTCCAAATCACCGGCGGCCAAGTGCTCGGCTCCGGCACGTTGACCAGCAGCGCCGATTACGACATCCAAGGCGGCGTCGTCCAGACGGCTTTGGGAGGCGGGTCGAAACTGGTGAAATCGCAGAGCGGCGTCGCCGTGCTGACCGGTTTCAACTCCTACACCGGCGACACCCTGATTCAGGCCGGGACGCTCGTGCTGTCGGGCAACGGACAGATCGATCCGCTATCGCTCATCGACAATTCGGGCACGTTCCTCATTACCGACGGCTCGCACGCCGTGGGCAATATCGTCGGCGGCGGTTCCACGCTCGTAAGCGATACGGCCCAGCTTTTCGCCACGCAAATCGTTCAAAGCGCGTTGACGGTCGGCGGCAGCAGCGCGGCGTTCATGGCTTCCGCCTTCGCCGCGCAGCAGGCGGCCGTACCCGAACCGGGGACTTTCACCCTCCTCGCGCTCACCCTGTGCGCGGGTTTCACCGCCATGCCGCTTCGTAAAAAAATGCGAAATATTTTCGCTTCGGGGAAATGCCGAACAGAAAAAAAATGATGAGAACCGCAATTGTCCTTTTTCCGATCGTTTGTGGTTTGGCGGTCTGTTGTTCCGCGGCGGATGTTGCCGACGATGCGGGACCGAGCAAGCCCAATATCCTTTTCATCGTGGCGGACGACCTCGGCTGGGCCGATGTCGGCTGGCATGGCGGCGCGTTCAAGACGCCGCATCTGGACCGGCTTGCCCGCGCCGGCGTGGAACTGGATTGCCATTACGTGCAGCCGGTCTGCACGCCCACGCGAACGGCGTTGATGTCGGGCCGCTGGACGAGCCGCTGGGGACCGCACGTGCTCGCCCCCTCCAATCGGCGCGCGTTTCCGCCGGGCGCCATCACGCTCGCCGGCGCGCTGCGGCAGGCCGGTTACGCCACGCACCTCGCCGGCAAGTGGCATCTCGGTTCGCGGCCCGAATGGGGCCCGAACCGCTACGGTTTCGACCACAGCTACGGATCCCTGGCCGGCGCGGTGGACCCCTGGGCGCACACCTACCGCGAAGGTCCCTATCTGAAAACCTGGCACCGCGACGGAACGCTCGTTGACGAGGAAGGCAACGCCACCGAGCTGGTCGCCAAGCAGGTCTGCCAGTGGGTTCGCGCCCGGCGCGAGCCGTGGTTTATCTACGTGCCGTTCCAGGCCGTGCATATCCCCATCGACGCGCCCGAGGAATACAAACGACTCTACGCACAAGTAAACTTTCCGGGCGATGAAGGCAAGACCGACGCCTTTCGCCGCTACGGCGGATTCGTCTCGCAAATGGACGGCAAAGTCGGCGAGTTCATCGCCGCCCTGGAGGAGACCGGCCAGCACCGCAACACCCTAATCGTATTCACCTCCGATAACGGCGGTACGCCCGCCCTCGGCAATGCCTACGCCGGCCACACGCCGCCGCTGACGGTTTCGGTCAGCAGCAATTTGCCTTTGCGCGGGCATAAAAACCAACTCTACGATGGCGGCATCCGCGTTCCGGCGTTCGTCAATTGGCCCGGCACGCTCGCGCCGCGCAAACTCGCGGCGCCGCTGCACGTGGCCGATTGGATGCCGACGCTCACAAAGCTCGTCGGCTACGCTCCCCCGGCGGACATGAAATGGGACGGACTCGATATCTGGCCGCTTGTTGCGGGAAAAGTGGAAAAACCGGCGATCCGCACGATCTACATTCCCATGCACAACGCGGCGGCGGTGCGGCGCGGCGACTGGAAACTGATCCGCTCGAATAACGGCAAGAAACGGGAACTCTTCAATCTCGCCGTCGATCCCTACGAAAAGCGGGACTTGGCCGCAGAGAAACCCGCCAAGGTAAAAGAGCTGGAGCAATTGCTCGCCGAACTCAAGAAAGACGACTTGACCAAGCTCCCCGCCGATCTGAAAAACATCGCCGATTAAGGTTCTCGGGATCGAACGCTACGCGTTTCATCACGAAAGGGACGAAAGGGGATAGGCGGCCGGGTGGGACTGATGGAGGATACTGAACAGAATGCCAATGGTTTTGCCATTGCCGAAAGCCGGTTAACGCTCCATTCCTTCGAGTTCCGCGAATTACGGCACACGGAGTGTGCCTACTACATAGGAATTCGGTAGTTTATTGTCGGACAGTGCCTAAGGCTTTGAAAATAGCCGATTTTCGTGATATTCATTTTAATTCTACAGTGCACCATGTGAATATAGGTAAATTGCAGCCGCAGTAAGTCCTTATATTTCTTATCTGTAAATTGCCCGATTTAACAAAGTGCGCTGTAGAATTAAGCAAATGCGTCGTTGAATTACTTGGCCGCCCCGCCCGCGAATTGCGCCAATTCTTTTGCCAAGTAATGAACTTCTTCGGGCAGATCCTCGGAAGTTAAGGCATCTGCCAAGGATTTATTGGAAAACTCGCCAAAGTGATGATCTTGCAGCCATTTTTTAATTTTCGGCAAGACGATGTCCTTGGCATCGGCAAGCATCACCTTTTCAGTATTCCAATGAGCCTGCAAGTATTCCCGTGCTTTTCGATTGATCGTAACGGCATCCCATTGATTTTTCAATCGCCGATTGTATTCGACATAGGCTGCGGCAAGCCTATCGTCGGCATTGTCGCGAGATTCGTCAAGCGTTCTTGTGTATTCTTCGCGGAATGCCGCCTCTTCCAACTGCAGCGAGGATTTGCCCTGCATCAAACGCATAATTGCCTCGGGGCACAACAGATAATTTTCGATTTCCGCGCGCTCCCAAACATGCCAATGAATATGAGGGCTGCGAATACTTTCTCTTAACTGATTCAGATCGGGATAGTAATCCCGATCTGCAATTACAAAGGTTTCCAGGGTTCGCCCCTGCAAAGTAATCAGTTGTTGAAGTTGGCTTCGCAAACGAGCGATATCCTGTTTATAGGGATTTCCTTTCGAGTAACATATTGCAAGCCTCTTTTCGGCTTCTCGCCAATTTGGCTCCCCAAGGCACTTTGCGCAAAAAGTCGAAAGCAGTTCCCAATCCGTCTGATTCTCCACGATAACCACCCGCCGATAAGCTTGAATGGTGGGCAATTGCGTCGGATCGACGGAACCCAATTTATCGAGCGTATCGTAAACATCGTAAGAAATGGAGAGCCGTTTCGCCCCTTCCTCTTCAAGCGAGAGAATGTCCTCCGGGGCAACGGCGTGAATCAAATCGCGGGAATGCGTGGCAAAGAGAATTTGTTTCCCTCCCGCGACCAATTTTTGCAATTCGCTCAACAGGGCATGTTGAAGCACGCCGTGAAGGTGGACGTCGGGTTCGTCCAGCAGGATTACCGCGGGATCCCGCAATTGAATGAATCCGAAAAGATAGAGGAATTGCTGAAATCCGCTTCCCGCGGAAAAGACATCGAATTCCTTGGGTCTTCCTGCCTCCTGATAGACCACTGAAATGAAACGGTCGGAGACTTCGTCGAATTCGATCCGCATTTTCTTTAAGGAGAGAAATATGCCTTGCAAGGTATTGACGAGCTTTTCGAGCCGATTTTCTTCTTTCAAATCGAGTAACAGATTGCGAATTACCGTATGCACTCGCCCTCGCGCCAACTCACTCTCAATGATGGCCGACGTTCGTCTTTCCTCTTGGGCTAGAAAAGCAGAAAAAACCGGCAAATAAGCAATTCGATATTGAGATAATTGCAGATACCATTCTTGCGATTTGTCCGAGCTATCAACATTCAAACCTAGCCGATTATAATCGAGCTTTAAGGTGGCGGTGACTTCTTGTTTCCCGTCGAATGTGACGCAAATTTCTATTCTCTGTTGCTTCTTTGCCCTCATTGTCACTCGATCTGTCCAAAGATCCATAGGATCCGAGACTGGAAGCACATAAAAATCTTCGGGTTGTATTGTGCGGGGTTTGATTTCAAAATCGCCATTCTTGCGATTCAAACAGTGATGCATACAGAAATCGAATAGTGCTAAAGCTTGAAGAAGCGTGGTCTTTCCGGAATTATTTGGACCGACCAGGCAATCGAGAGGCTTGAGGTCCATTTCAAGCAGTTCGAATCTCTTGAAATTGTTGATGTGAACTTTGGTAATCAACATCGTTCACGCCTTTCTGAATTATCCAATAGGCCTATTGTGAATATGCTTGCTCACCCCCATGCACGAGGGGGTAGAATAAGCATAATTGTAAACGTTGAATCGAATACCGTAAACTCCCCTACTTGATCGCCTCGACGATCGCCGCCAAATCGTTGGGCACGTGGACGGCGCGGTTGGCGTAGGGGGCTTCGCGGACATTCCGGCTCCCCAGGACTTTTTCGAAATGCGCCCGGTCGTCGGTGTGATAGGCGACCGTCGCCGTGGGGTCCTTGAGTTGATGCCCGGTGAGAATGCAGACGACCTGCTCGTCGGGCCGGATGACGCCTTCGGCAACAAGTTTCTTCGCGCCCGCCACGCTCGCCGCGCTGGCCGGTTCGCAGCCCAATCCGCCGGAGCCGACTTGGGCCTTGGCGTTTAAGATTTCCTGATCGGAAACTTCGCGGACCACGCCGTGCATCCAGTCGAGCGCCCGCAGGCATTTGGTCAAATTTACCGGGCGGTTGATTTCGATCGCGCTGGCCAGCGTATCGGCGCGGCGGCGGGCGGCGTCCATTTCTTGATAGTAGCGGTCGGCGATGCCCATCTCGCCGCGCCCTTCGTTCCAGCGCAATCCGCGGCGCTCGTAAAGCTCGAAAAGCGTGTTCGCGCCGGCGGCGTTGATGACGGCCAATCGCGGCATCCGCGGAATGAGGCCCAATTGATGCAGTTCATAAAACGCCTTGCCGAACGCGCTCGAATTGCCCAGGTTTCCGCCGGGGCAGACGATCCAGTTGGGCACCGTCCAGCGCAACGCTTCGAGCACGCGGAACATGATCGTCTTCTGCCCTTCCAGGCGGAAGGGATTCACGCTGTTGACCAAATAGATGCCCAACCGCTTGCAGACTTCCTTCACGCGGGCCATCGCGTCGTCGAAATCGCCTTCGATCTGGAGCGTCAGCGCGCCGTAATCGAGGGCTTGCGAGAGTTTTCCGTGGGAAATCTTGCCCGATCCGATGAAAATCACCGCCTTCATCAGTTGCGTAACGGAGCAGTAGAGCGCGAGCGAGGCGCTGGTGTTGCCGGTCGAAGCGCAGGCCGCGCGGCGCGCGCCGACCATCCGCGCGTGCGTGAAAGCCGCGGCCATGCCGTTGTCCTTGAAGCTGCCCGACGGATTCATCCCTTCGTATTGCAGGAACAGTCGCCCCGGCCGGATGCCGACATAGCGGGCGACGGCTGGGGAATCGTGCAAGAGCGTTTGTCCCTCGCCGACCGTCACGCACTTCTCGACCGGCGCGAAGGGCAAGAGTTCGTGGAACCGCCACACGCCGCTAAAACAGTGGGGATCGGACCGAATCGCCCATTTCTGCTCGAAAAACGAAAGCGACGCCGGCACGCGGAGCCGGTCCCAGTCGTAGGCCACGTCGAGCAAATTGCCGCAGCGGTCGCAGGCCGTGCGAATTTCTTCGAGGGGATAGGTTGCGCCGCAGTCGGGCAATATGCAACGTTGAAAGACGGCTGAAGAATGCGAAATGGCAGTGCTCCCGTCAAGTGGATGGTTTTACCGGAGGGTATGCTCGGCTCGACGAGCAATTTCGAGTGATTTATTTACGTAGGTTATGCTTGAGCATAACGACGGGGAGTTGGAATGCCGAAGCAGAACCTATTTCCAGCAGGATTTTGCCTGCTATGAAGGCGATAAAAAATCCTTCTTAAATCTAGGTCGATCTTTCTTGGAGAGCAAGTAGCTCAGCCATTAAATCATCCCTTCTAGGGTGGGATTGCGTTTTCACTTGAATCGCTCCCAAGGTCTAGCATACCCCGAAAGACGGGGCAGGGAACGATGATCCTTTGAAGCACTATTTCAAGCCCTTTTCGTGTCGATGGGGAGATCCCCCATAAAAAAGTCTCTCGATTCGCACCGTGCCAGTAGTGCTAGCACGATCCTAACGCATTTCGGCAGGGAGAGTTGCGCTAATCCACGTCCCCCCTTTGACAGATGCGGCCGGACTATTTAGAATGAAAGGTCTCTGAAGTTCCGAAACCTAGTGAATCTATGTCGTGGTAAAAAAGAACATCACTCGGAGAGCAGCGATGAACAAGGCTGAGTTGAAAGTTTACAGGGAACTGCTTCTAAGTTTGCGCGCCCGGCTCCGCGGCGACGTAAAGCAAATGGCCGATGCGGCGTTGAAAAAGAGCCGCAGCGAATCGGTGGGCGATCTTTCGTCGATGCCGATCCACATGGCCGACATCGGCAGCGACAATTTCGAGCAGGAATTCACGCTCAGCTTGATGCAGAACGAGGGCGACACCCTGCAAATGATCGAAAGCAGCCTCGAACGCATCGAGGAAGGCACCTATGGACAATGCGAAGAATGCGGCGTGAAAATCCCCAAAACCCGGCTCAACGCCATTCCTTACTCCGTGCTCTGCGTCCGCTGCGCGGAGCAGCAGGAAAACGGCTACTAGAAAAATTATTTCGCGGCCTGCCGCAAAGCAACGAGCGCGAGCCGCCGGGTTTATCCGGGCGCATCGAGGGGATTCGACTTGCCGGATGAAGCGCCGGGATAAACCCGGCGGCTCGCTGTTTCTGTCGCTCGCCACCCGTCCTACCACCCCGAAGGACCTGCCATGAAGGCCGTCCCCGCCAGCCGGAGCATCGTTTTTCTGCTGATCGCCTTCACGGGCAGCGCGGTCGATCTCGCCACGAAAAAATGGGTTTTCGATCGGCTCGGCATGCCCGGCCCCAATAGCCGTACGCATTGGCTCTGGACGAATGTCGTCGGCTTTCAAACCAGTTTGAACGAAGGCGCGCTGTTCGGATTGGGCCAAGGATTCGTGCCCGTCTTCGCCGCGCTTTCGGTCGTGGCCGCGGTGGGCATCTTCATCTGGCTTTTTTACGCCGGGGCCGCTCGCGATTGGCTCTTAACCGTCGCCTTGGGCTGCGTTACGGCGGGCATTTTCGGCAACCTTTACGATCGGCTCGGCTTTCATCAACTCCAATGGCCCTTCCACGACGGCATCCACGCGACGGGGGATGCCGTCCATGCCGTGCGCGACTTCGTGCTCGTGAAGGTCGGCTCCTGGAGCTGGCCGAATTTCAATGTCGCCGACAGCCTCCTCGTCTGCGGCGCGATCCTCCTCTTCTGGCACGCCTTCCGCTGCCCTTGCGAAGCCAAAAAACATTCTCCGTCCGAAGAATCCGCCGGCAACGAACTCGCAAATAAAATCGTTTCGTTGTAGGTTATGCTTTTGCATAACGGCATTCGGGCTTAGGTGTTATGCTGAAGCATAACCTACTTTCCACCCGCGAACTTCTCTTGCCTTTTCTCCGTAGAAACGGACAATGGAATGGCAGCAAATAGGGAATCATTGGGCTGGGCCGCTCAATTTTCCATTCCCGGCCGCACGGTTGGGAATGCCGCGCCGAGAAAAAAATGAGGGCGTTTCGTAACCTATTATAGAATAATCACTTGCGGCATATTTTCGGAAACGGCCGCAAGATTCTGTAATCCGCGGAAACCACGCTTACGGCGATGACGCAGCCAAGACCGCGCGACAAGCCCGAAACCGACGAGGATGGTACGCCGAAAGTCGGCGGTCGCCGCATCGACTGGCAGCAGGTGCTGGCCGAGCACGAACGCTGGCTGCGGACGGTCATTTACACCCGGGTCGGCGAGCCGCAGGCCGTCGAGGAGGTGCTGCAGGAAGTCTCCCTGGCGGCGGTGCGGCAAAAAGCGCCGATTTCGGATCCCACGAAGGTCTCGGCTTGGTTGTATCGCTTGGCGGTGATGCAAACGCTCTTGTATCGCCGCAAGCAGGGCCGGCGGCGGAAACTGATCGACCGCTACGCCGAGCGCAATCGGCCGCGCGAAAGCGACAATCGCCGGCAGAATCCGCTGGATTGGTTGCTTTCCGAGGAACGCCGGGAGAAAGTGCGAACGGCCTTGAAGCAATTGTCCCGCCGCGACGCCGAAATCCTGCTGCTTAAATACACCGAAGATTGGAGCTACCGCGAACTGGCCGACCACTTGGGCGTTAGCGAAAGCGCGGTCGAAGCGCGGCTGCATCGCGCCCGCGGCCGCCTGCGGGCGGAACTCGCCGCGCACGACGTGGTGGCCGCCGATGCGTAGGACAGGTTTCCAACCCGACCCGTGAAAATAAATTAAAAACTCCATCAGATTAGCTACACCCAAAGACAGGTTGGAAACCTGTCCTACCATCCCCATGAATCCGATCCAGAAAAATCTGACGCACGCCGAAGGAGACCAATTCGACCGGTTGGCGGACGGCGAGTTGAGCGAGTCGGAGCGCCGCGCGCTCTTGACTTCGTTGGACGCCGAGCCGGAAGGCTGGCGGCGCTGCGCGTTGGCCTTCCTGGAAGCGCAAGCATGGGGCGAAAGTTTCGGCGAATTAACGCCCGCGCTTGGCGAACCTGCGCCTTTGCCGGCTCTCGACGTATCCCCTCGACCAAAGAAGCAGAAAAAACCGCTGGGTCCGATGGGTACGGTCATGGCGATGGCCGCCAGTTTCCTCCTCGCTTTGGGATTGGGCGGTTGGCTGCTTCGTTCGCCGGGGGGCGGCGCGATGAATCCCGCGCCCGATTTAATCGCCGGAAATATCGGACCGCGCGAACTCCCGCACCTCACACCCGCCTCCGCCGGCGGCGGCGAATCGATTCGGCAGCCCGAACCTTCTTCCTCCACGCCGTGGCAGATGGTGAAGCTGCATGCGCCGGGGCTGACCGGCAATAACGAGCCGCTGCAACTGCCCGCGCTGCCGTGCGAGCGGCTGGACGAAGATTTCTTAAAGTCCGTGCCGAATCCCCTTCCCGACGCCGTGCTTCAGGCCCTCGAACGGACGGGCCACGAAGTCCGCACCCATCGCGAACTGTTGCCCGTGAAACTCAAGGACGGCCGCCAATTGGTCGTTCCCGTCGATCGAGTCGATGTGCGTTACGACAACCATCGGGCGTATTAAGCAAAGTATGAAGTATGAATGCTGAAGGATGAATTTGCCGCTTGCGGCTTAGTATTTTTCTCTCGAAAAAAACACTTGAACACTTTTTCGGCGAACTTTTCCCACGGAAAAAGGAGCAATTCATGCTGCGAAAAATTTTCCTCAACTGCTCGGCGATGTTATTGCTTGCCGGTTTTGCGTGGGCGGCCGAGCCGCCGCCGTCCGACGCGTTGAACGATCAAACCGTTCCGCCGAAAGCGGGCGGCCAAGCGGCGCAAAATCCGCCCGACGTGCTGTTTTTCAAGGCCACTCCCGGCCGACCGATCCCCGCGCCCGACGAACAGGGGAGAACGAGTCACCGCATGTTCAACCAAGCGCTGATCGGCGGTCCGATGCCCGCGGAAATGCAAGGAGTCGCACAACTTTTAATACCGGGCGAATACTGGCTGGGGATCGAATGCTATTCCGTGCCGCCGGCGCTGCGCGCGCATTTGAGTTTGGAGGATAACGTGGGCTTGGTGGTGGGGAGCGTGGTTCCCGACAGCCCCGCCGCGAAAGCCGGCCTCGAAACGCACGACGTTTTATTGCAGGCGGGCGAGACAAAATTATCCACGGTGCAAGACCTCTCCGCGACGATCGAAGCGGCGAAGGAAACGCCGCTGAAACTGGAGATCATTCATGCCGGCAAGCCGAAGACCGTCGAAATCTCGCCGGCCAAGCGTCCGCAAAACGCGACGACCGTGCGCGAAGGCGCGCCGGGCGATTGGCAGGAGATCGAAAAATGGATGGAAAAGATGCGCGGCGGCGCGAACGCCGAACGGCCGCAGCAGTTCCAATTCCGCGTCATCCAGCCGGGCGCGATTCTCCCGCCGGGCGCGCCGCTGCAGCCGCCGATGCCGGGCAACATGTCGATCAATATCAGCCGCAACGGCGACCAGCCGGCGCGGATCACCGTTGACTGGAACGACAAAAAATGGGAGATCACCGAAAAAGAGTTGGATAAACTCCCGGCCGAAGTGCGGCCGCACGTCGAACGGATGCTCGGCCGCGGGAAATTCGAATGGACGACGCCCGGCGGCGGCAAGCTCACCGCCGAAGCGCTGGACTTCACGATGCCCGCCCCGCCGCCGGGCATGCCCGGCGCTCCCGGCCCGCAAATGCAAGTTCAGCCATTCCGCTCGCTGGAAGATCGGCTGGAAGCGATGAGCCGCAAGATCGACGCCCTGCAAAAGCAACTGGAAAGCAAGCGCGGCGACGATCGGCCGCCGCAAGCGGAACAATCCGCTCCCGAAGAAAATCCCAATCCGAGCGCCCCGACAGAGTCCAACAAAACATGAAATACCTTTTCGCATGCGCATTGTTGGCGTTCGGTTGCCAAGCGGCGAGTTCTTGCGCCCTGGGCGATGAGCCGGCGGAAAGGTCGTCCTGGGCGATGTTTCGCGGCGATGAGCGGGCGTCGGGGGTGGCGAAGGGGGAGTTGCCGGAGAAGTTGGAATTGCTGTGGACGTTTTCGACGAAGAAGGGGGGCTTCGAATCGACGGCGGCAATCTCCGGCGATGCAGTCTATGTCGGCGACACCGGCGGCAAGTTCCACGCCTTGAATCTCTCCGATGGGAAACCGCGCTGGGCGTTCCCCGCGCCGATGGGCTTCACCGCCTCGCCCGCCGTGAAAGACGGACGAGTTTTCATCGGCGACGGCGACGGGACTTTCTATGGTCTCGATGCCCAAAGCGGCGAGAAGCTATGGACCTATCAGTCCGACGGGGAAATCAATTCCAGCGCGAATCTGTATAAAAGCTATGTGCTCTTCGGCTCGCAAGACGCCATGCTCTATTGCCTCGACGCGAAAAGCGGCGCGTTGGTTTGGAAGTTCGAGGGGGGCGATCAAATCCGCTGTTTCCCCGCGGTCCTCGATCATTACGCCTTCATCGCCGGCTGCGACGCCGCCTTGTCGATGATCGATTTGGAAAACCGCGGCAAAATCGTGGGCAAGGCGCCGATCGATTCGCCCACCACCTGCACGCCCGCCGTGATGGATGGGAAAATCTTCGTCGGCACCGAGGGGAACGTTTTTTTCTGCATCGAGCCGAAGGAGCAAAAAATTCTCTGGCGCTTCGAGGCCGGAAAACGCGCCGATTCGTATCGCTCCTCGGCGGCGGTGGCGAAAGAGGCCGTGATCGTCGGCTCGCGCGACAAGCGGCTGCACGCCCTCGACCCGGCGACCGGCAAGCCGCTCTGGAGTTTCGCCACGAGGAATCGGGTGGATAGTTCGCCGGTGATCGTCGGCGGCCGCGTGTTCGTCGGTTCCGCCGACGGCCGGATTTACGGCATCAACGTCAAAACCGGCGAAAAGGTCTGGCAGTTCGAGGCCGGCGGCGCGGTCGTCGCCTCGCCCGCCGTGGCGGAAGGACGGATGGTCATTGGCAATAATCAGGGTGAACTTTTCTGCTTCGGCGCGAAATAGTTTCCGTTGCGGAAGGTGCGCAAATCGTAGGGTGCGTGCTTGCACCCACGCTTTTTCCGCTGGGAAACACCGTGCGTGCAAGCACGCACCCTACGCGATGTATCCGCAAGGGGAACTTATTAGAGGAGTCATCGGCATGAATCAGAGCCGCTTGCGTATAAGTAAATCTTATGATAAGATTGACTTATGAACATTGAAACGCTGCGCATTTTTTGTGATGTTATTCAGCACCAAAGCTTCTCTCGTGGCGCGAATGCCAACGAAGTCAGCCAGTCGGCGGCCACCCAATCGGTGCATCGGCTCGAAAAATACTTCGGCATCGAATTGGTCGATCGCTCGATCCGCCCCTTCGTGCTGACACCCGAGGGGCAAGCCTGTTACGAGGGCTTTCGCGAAGTTCTCGAACTGTACGACTCGGTCGAGGCTCGGGTGCGGTCCCTGCGGATGGAAATCAGCGGGTCGGTGCGCGTGGCGGCCATTTATTCGGTCGGATTGCACGACATGAGCCGCGCCATGCAGGAATTCATGCGGCAGTATCCCAAGGCCAAAATCCGGCTGGAATACCTGCGGCCCACCAAAGTTTACGACGCCGTGCAAAACTCCGAGGTCGATTTGGGAATCATCTCCTACCCCCAGTCCTCCGCCGATTTGAATGTTATCCCGCTGCGTTCGGAAAAAATGGTCGTCGTTTGCCATCTCACGCACCCGCTGACCAGACACCACACGGTAACGGCCGAGCAACTCCAAGGGGAAGACTTCGTGGCGTTCGACCGCGACCTGCACATCCGCAAGGAGATCGACCGCTATTTACGGCAGCATGCGGTGAATCTCCGCGTGGCGATGGAGTTCGACAACATCGAAACCATCAAGCAGGCGGTGCAAATCGGGACGGGCATCAGCATTCTGCCCGAACCGACGGTGCGCGCCGAAACCAAGGCCGGCACGCTCATGGCCCTGCGATTGGTCGAGCCGGAGATGTATCGGCCGATCGGGATCATCCACCGGCAGCGGAAGGTTTTTACGCCGACGGCCGCGAAGTTCATCGAAATGTTGCAGCAATTGCAGGATCAAGGCGAGGAGGAAGTAGGATGCGCGAAGCCGAACTGCCCGTAACATTCCAACCTTCGGGCCGCGCGGTGTTCGTGCTGCCCGGCACGCGATTGATGGAAGCGGCCGTTTCGGCGGGCTTGATCGTCGATTCGCCCTGCGGCGGCGAAGGCATCTGCGGCAAATGCCGCGTGCGCGCGATTTCCGGCGGCAGCCCGCCGACGCCCGCCGAAGAACGAACCTTTTCCGCACGCGAGTTGCAGGAGGGCTGGCGGTTGGCCTGCCAAAGCACGATCGAAACGCCCGCCCGAATCGAGATTCCCGACGCATCGCTGCTTACGGCGCGGCATCAGCAGATATGCGTCGCCGGCGATGCCGAGTCGAGGGAGTTCTCTCCGACCGCCGATCCGCCGATTCGCAAAAGTTATGTGGAACTGCCGCCGCCGAGCCGCGGTTCCGATGAGCCGGATTTGCTGCGGCTGGAAAAGGCGATCGGCCCATTCGAGGCCGATCTGCATCTCGCGCGAGAACTGCCGCATATTTTGCGAAAGCAACAATTCCGCGGCACGGCCGTACTTTGTGAACGGCAAGCCGGGGCGTCCTCGCCCCCGGTCCATCCTTCCTTGTTAATCGATTTCGAGCCTGGCAACACCGAAAATACGCTCTTTACCGTGGCGCTCGATATCGGCACGACGACGTTGGCGGCGCAACTGTTGGATATTTCTAATCGAGAAACCGGTGCCATGCCCACGCTTGTCGTGGGCATGTCGGAATCGCCGGAAGATCCCCAACATGCCCACGACAAGCGTGGGCATGGCACCCAACATGGCACGGAAATGGCCGTGGCGTCGCGGCTGAACCCGCAAACCCGCTACGGCGACGACGTGTTGAGCCGCATCCTCTTCGCGCGGGAGAATCCCGAAGGGCTGCGAAATCTGCACGAGACGATCGTCGAGGCCGCAAACGAGATGATCGGCGAACTCTGCCAAATCGCCGGCATCCGCCGCGAGCGGATTTACGATATTTCCTGCGCCGGCAACACCACCATGCAGCACCTGTTGTGCGGGATCAATCCCCGCAGCCTGGGCGAAGTGCCCTTCGTGCCGACGGTCGCTCGCGGGATGTCGCTCGCCGCGGCGGAACTGGGATTGCGAATTCATCCGCGCGGCCGGGCATATCTGTTTCCCGTCATCGGCGGATTCGTGGGCGGCGACACAACGGCGGGCATCATCGCTTCCGGCATGATCGATACCGAGGGCCCGACGCTACTGGTCGATATCGGCACCAACGGCGAAATCGCGCTCTGGGCCAACGGCCGACTCGCGGCGGCCTCCACCGCGGCGGGGCCGGCATTCGAGGGCGCGCGCATCTCCTGCGGCATGCGCGGCAGCACGGGGGCCATCGAAAAGGTCGTGGCCGACGGCCACCTGCGCATCAATGTGATCGGCAACGTCGCGCCCGTGGGACTCTGCGGCTCCGGACTCATCGACGCCGCCGCCGAGTTGCTCCGGCACGGCGTTTTGAATCCGCAGGGAAGATTGCTCGATCGGGATTCGTTCCTTGAATCGCTGGGTGCCACTGCCGGCTTGTCCAACAGTGCAAGCAGCATGGCGGGCCAACCTGGCGATAGTGGCACTCCCATTCTCTCCCCTCTCCCCTCTCCCCTCTCCCCTCTCATTGAAGACCTCGCCCGGCGAATCATCGCCGAAGACGGGAAAACCTCGTTTCTGCTCGCCGCGGCCGAAGAATCGGGCACCGGCCGTCCGATCGCGCTCACGCAGCGCGATTTCCGCGAGTTGCAATTGGCCACCGGCGCGATTCGGGCGGGCATCGTCATCTTGCTGAAGCGCGCCGGCCTGAAGCCTAACGATTTGCAAAATGTCTATCTTGCCGGGGGATTCGGCAATTTCATCCGCCGCAGCAACGCCCAGCGGATCGGACTCCTGCCGCACGAGATCGAGCATCGGCGGATCCGCTTCGTCGGCAACACGTCGCTCGCCGGCGCGCGCTTGGCCGCCCTCTCCATTCATTCCCGCCGGCAGGCCGAACAGTTCGCCCGGCAAACCGAGCACGTCGATCTTGCGTTGGACGCCGCTTTTCAAACCGCCTTTGCCGACGCGATGATCTTCCCGGAAGAATAGGGAAGGGATTCTTGTCCCAGTCGAAGTTCGGGAATCCACTGGCTTTTCCATAGATCCGAAAATCTCCGGGTACGAAGATAATCCGCTGAAAATCGGAGCGATGTTGGCTTGTCATCCTTCGAACTCCGAGGACACCGTGCCCTGTCCCGTAAGCCCCGATTTCCAATCCCAAAAACAAGGTCTTCAGCAGAATCGGTGGGTAAAATATGACCTTTTTTTCGAACCAGTCCAGTATCAAGACCGCGTTTTGTTCAATGCGGGCACGGTTTGGTTGGCGATTCCGCGAGGCGGGAGCCTCGCGGACATTGCGTTCCCAGGCGGGAGCCTGGGAACGAGAAAATCGCGGAGTTGATGTTGGATTGGTACTAAGACCGATAATCGATCCCGGCCGCGTATTCGCGCAGCCGCAGGACGTTTTCGGGGGGCGTTTCGTAGGGCAGCGCGCCCGTGCCCAGGCAGACGTTGGGGCGGCCGCGGACCAATGCGAGAATGCGGTCGGCATCGGCGCGAATGGCTTCCCAGGGGCCGCGGGAAATCAGTTCCACGTCGCTATTGACGCGGACGCGGACATCGGTCCGGTCCCATATCTTTCGCATGAACGCCGCTTGATCGGTCTCGTAAGGCGCGACGACGTAGCCCGTGCCGGTCTCGAGCATGGCCTCGAGAATGGGCGTGGTGTCGCCGCCGATGATGCAGGGAACGGGGTGCCCCAGCACGCGGGCCATGCCTTCGAGGATGGCCTTCAAGGCGGGGAGTTCGAGACGCCGGAACTGGGCCGGCGACAACAACGGCGGGCAGGCCGCCGACTCGAAAAACGCCACGTCAACGCCTTGGGCTTTAATCTCCTCGGCGAAGGCGATTTGACCCGCCGCCAAGTGCATTAGCGCGGCGGCCACGCCATCGGGATCGCCGATCGTATCGAGCAGCAGATTTTGAAATCCGACCAGGTTGCTGGCGATGGAGAACGGCCCGCTGACGGGCATCCTCACTTGCGTTTGCGGAAATTCCCTGGCCAGCCGCGCGGCCACGGCAATGAACATCGGAATGCGCCCGTCGCGGCGGGGATTCAATGGCGGCAAGCGCAGCAGGTCGGCGGTGCCGCAGAGCGGTTTGGTAACGGCGGGGATGCCCACGCCGCCCGGTTTCTCGATCGCGCCGCCGTAGGCTTCGGCTTCGAGGTTGTAGATATCGATGCCGGGCATGATCGGCGTGTGCTGGTAAACGCGGTACGCTTCGGCATGCGCGAGGTAGAGCAATTCCGGATCGCGCGACACCTCCCAGGGCGTGCGGTTGATGAGCGCGGCCGCGTGTTCGTAAACGGAAGGGGAAAGTTCCATCGTGAAAGTTCTCGAAGTTTGGTTTATGGATTTTCGCGTGCGGGATTTTTCCCATTGGACAAGGGCCGATCCATGCTCCAGAATATGGCGTTGACCAACAAGGTTCGGAATTGCGGGGCGGCGAAATCGTCTTGATGCCCCAACGACGTGTAAAACACGCGGCCCCCTTTATAGGCGTGGGTCCAGGCGACCGGTTCGGTCTTGCCCTCGGAGGAGCCGAGGAGCAAGGCGTGGGCCTTTTTATCCAGCGGGGAAGCGAAGTAGAGCGTACTTTTGCTGGTCCATTTTTTCGGATCAATGCCCGCGAGCAGGGGATGACCGGCGGCATTCGGGGCCAAGGAAACTTCCGTGGCGCTCTTGCCGTGGTTGTGGTAGTTTCCGCCCAGCACGTCGCGGTCGAATTCGGGCCACTGCGCGTGGCCGGCGGGCGTTTTGGTTTTTTTGGCGAAGGCGTGGCTGGCCGTGCGCAGTCCCACCACGGGCTTGCCAGCGTCGCAGTAGGCGCGAATGGCGTCGAGTTGCTCCTTGGGCAGCGCCCGGCGGCGGACGAAAATTATTAACACATCGGCGGATTTCAATGCCTCCAAGCTTTTGAAGCCATCGTCGCCCTTCCCGATCAAGACCGTGCAACGGCAACCGAACTTTTCCCGCAAATCGCGCGCGAAGGCGGGGAGGGTATTCCGGGCGCGGTACTCGTCCTCGTTGCACAAAAATACCACATGCGGTTGCGGCGCCACCGCCGCGCCCGCCAGAAATAATAACAATGCCGCTACGGTTCCCATGAGAGAAATCCTTCATGCCAGATTTGCTCGTTCCCACGCGGAGCATGGGAACGAGGAGGATTGTTATTTGGCTTCTAACACCGGCACGTGGACGTAACCGATGGCCGGCGTGCCGTGCCGATCCCGGCGTTCGACGCGCACTAGGTAGTCGCCCGGACTTTGATAGCGGTGGGTAACCGTCGCGTAGCCGTCGGGGGCGTGGCTATCCGCATTGCGGTTCGAGGCGGTGGTTGCCTTGGGGCTGCCGTCGCCGAAATCCCACGTTTCTTCCCCTTGCGTTTCACCGAAGATGCGCGCTTTTAGGGTCACTTCATCTCCGATCCGCACGTTGAGGGTGGGCTGATACACGACGTGCAACGCCGGCGGCCCCCGATCGAGATGCTCGGGATCGACCACGACCACGACGGCAAAGTCGTAGTCGCTCCGCCCGGCCGCGTCGGTTACCTTGAGGACTTCGCTATAATAGCCGGGTCGATCGTATTGCCGCTGGATTTGCGCCCCTTCTGCGTGGGAGCCGTCGGTGAAAGTCCATTGGTAGTGTGCGATTTTCCCGTCGGCGGCCCAGGACTTGCTTCCGTCGAGGGTGATTGTTTCGCCCACCGGGATATAATGGTGCGGTCGGGCGTGGGCGACGATTTTCGGATCGTACTGTTTGCGGTAAGCTTCCCAGACAAAGGCGTAAGCCTCCTGGCATCCCCACTTGCCCGACGGCTGCCGGCAGGAGATTTCAAAGTGCAGGTGGCTCCACCCGCCGCTGGTGCCTTCCTTGCCCACGATGCCCAACTGCTGCCCCGCCTTGACTTTCGCGCCGGGTTGGACGGCGCGGTCGATGGCGTGCAGGTGGCTGTAGCGATAATACCATCCCTGTTCGTCGAGCAGATAAACGACATCGTAGCGCGGCGCGACGGGCGTATCTTTATAGCCGGGCAAAACGGCCGTGCCCGCGGATACCACCAGGCCGTCGGTGGCGGCGACGACCTCGACCATCTTTTCCGCGCCGCCGAAGTCCAAACCCCAGTGGTAATAGATATTGGTTGGTTTTTTTGGTTCGACGGAGCCGTTGGCGTAGCAAACTTCGTTGGCCATTTGCGAGGCGCTGGCGAACCAGCGCTGCTTGAGCGGATAGACGAACTTAATGGGACCGAAGAGCGGCGAACCGGCGGGCCAAATCCGCAGCCGGGCATCTTTTTGCAGGCCCCAGGCATCGGTCTTGCTGTTGGTCATCGGCCCCTTGGTGATCGGGCAATCGATCTGCACTTTGCCCACCGCGGTCGGGAGATGATAGTTGGCCGCAGTCAGCCAGACTTGCCGGCCGTCGATCTCGACGAGCACCCGGGCGTTGCGGACGGCATTGCGTATCGGATCGCGCTTTTCTTGGAGATCGAGCAAGGCGAGGCGCGTTTTGGCGCCGTCGCACAATTCCACTTCGACCGATTCCTTGAGATTGAGATCCACCGTGCGCACCAAAGGCGTCGCGGTAGGCGCGGGCGGTTCCGCAATCAGATTAGCGTGGCTCGCGAAAAATAGGATTCCCAAGAACCACGCGAAAAATAAGCGAGATGATGCAGTTAGAAGGAACCGCGACGGCGAAATGGCGATGTTGCGGCGAAGAATTGCTTTAGACATGGGCATGGATACTCCTGAAGGCGAATCGCGGGATTTTTGAGAATCGACTATCGACCAATGTACCCGAAGCAACGCCCCGCGGCAAGTCTTCCGGGAGCACTGCATCGCAGGGTGGGCTTCGCCCACCATCACCGTTTCGCTTTGGAAATTAGCGGGCAATCCTCACTTTACGAAAAGCAAGAACGTCGCATGTGTACAATCGACTGGAATTCCGTTATGATATTGAACGTTATTCGAAATAAGGAGAAAGCCATGTTCAACGCACATCCGCGATCCCCAAAAAAACACATTTTGCCGCCAATTATCCTCGCCGGATTAATGGCTATTTTTGCAAGCCGTCCATGCGGGAATGCGACCGCCGAAGAAAACGGCGCCATCGGTATCGTGGTGGGGCGTAATGCCTCGCCGGCCGAACGGTCGGCGGGAGAGGAGTTATGCGGGTATTTGGAGAAGCTTTATCCCCGGCAGCAATTTCGATCGGCCGAAGCCTTGCCCGCGGCGGGCCGGGCAATCCTCCTTGGTACGCCGTCCGGCGACGATCGCATCAAGGGCCTGTTGCCCGACCGCGATTTGAGCAAGCCGGAGAGCTACCTCGTTGCGGCCAAGAAGGACGGCCCGCGCACCTTGGGCGTGATCGCCGGCGCCGATCCGCGGGGCGTGGTGTACGGCGTCTATGGACTTCTGGATAAACTAGGTTGTGGATTTTACCTTTCCGGCGACGCCTTGCCGCCGGCGAAAACCGAGGATTTCTCCTTTGCCGGCTGGGACTTGGCCGACGCGCCGCTGGTCCGCGAGCGGATCGTCTTCAACTGGCACAACTTCTTGAGCGGCTGTTCGACGTGGAATCTGGATCATTGGAAGCAGTGGACCTTGCAAGCGCAAAAGGGCGGCTACAACGCGATCATGGTCCACGCCTACGGCAACAATCCGATGGCCTCGTTCGAGTTCGGCGGCAAACAAAAACCGGTGGGCTATCTCTCCACGACCGCGAAAGGCCGGGACTGGGCCACGATGCACGTGAATGACGTGCGGCGGTTGTGGGGCGGCGAGATTTTCGACGGCCCGGTCTTCGGCTCCGAGGCGGCGCTCGTGCCCGAGGAACGGCGCGTGGCCGCGGCGCAAAAAATGATGCGGGACGTTTTCGCCTTCGCGCAGCGGCGCGCGATGGACGTTTATTTCGCAGTCGATGTGGACACCGCGCCGGCAAACGCGCAGGAATTGATCGAGACCTTGCCGCCCGACGCCCGGTTTACCGTAAAAATGAAGGAGAACTCCTACGCGGTGCAGCGTGGAGGCCCGATTTGGCTTCCCAATCCCGACGCGCCGGCGGGATACCGCTATTATAAAACCCAGGTGGAATCGCTGCTGAAAACCTATCCGCAAATTACTTGCCTGCTGATCTGGTTCCGCGGCGACGGAACCGCGCCGTGGATGACATTCCGCCGCCAGGAGATGCCGGCGGCCTGGCAGGAGGAATATCGCGCCGAATTGGCGAAAACGCCCGAGGCGGCCAAGTATCATATTTCCCGCAACATGTTCGCCACGGCAAAAATTGCCCGCGCCTTTCAGCGGGCGCTCAAGGAGTTGGGGCGCGAGGATGTCGAATTGGGGGCGGGGAGTTGGCGTTTTCGGTTCGTGCCCGCCGCCGACCGCTTTTTCCCCCGCGAGGTCAAGTTGCTCCCCCTCGATTACGATGTACTCGCGGAAAAACCGCAACTGAGCACCGCCGATTTGCGAAAAGTGATACGCGACGCGGGAGTCCATCGGCGGATCGTGCCGATCGTCTGGGCGCATCACGACGACGGGCATTATTTCGGCCGCCCCTACCGGCCTTTCGACGAATTTCAATCGAAGCTGTCCGATGCGAAAGCCAGCGGATTCGGCGTGATTCACTGGCTAACGCGGCCGTTGGACCTCTATTTTAGCAGTTCCTCGAAGCAAGTTTGGCGGCGGTCGCAAAACCAACCGCTGGCGGAGACGTGCCGGGAGATGGCCGAACGCCGCTTCGGCGTTTCCACGAGCGATATCCTGGGCCGCTATCTGGAACGTTGGATCAACGAGGCGCCGCAGTTCGGCCGCGAAACCCGCGTATGGTTCCTCATGCATCGTTTGTCTCCGCTTGCGCAAACGGATCCCGGCAATCGGGAGCGGAGGGTACTGCTCGAGCAAATCGACGCGGCCGCGCTTTCTCCCGAAGGCCGCATCCAGTTGGATTACCAGCGAAACCTGGAGCAGTTTACCGAAGATTTCCACAAAACGCATCATGCCATCGAGCAAGCACAAATCGCCCTATCGACGAACGATCTCGCCACGGCGCGGGAGAAACTGCGTTCGGCGCGGCCGGAGCAGATCATCGAACAATTCGTGAAAATGTGCAAATACGGCGGTCCGAGCCGCGGCGAACAGGGTTTGGCGGTTTCGCTGAACTTGCGTTGGCTCGTGCATATTATTCGTCTTCGGCAAGCGCTGGGCGAGGAAGCCGTGCGGTTGAATTTCGCTCCCACTATGCACGAAGCAATGGCCCAGGGCGCGAATCCCTTTACCTATTTCGTCGATCGGGATCGCAAGTATTGGGATTGCCGGGGCGCGGAAGAGACCGGGGCCTCGGTTTTCGTTTTGCCGGAGAACACCGCCCCGGCGCTCTCCGAGGGAATGCCGGAAAGCTATCGGGAAATTTGCCAAAACGGCATTGAGGGGGATAAGGAATTTTCGTTCCGATTGAAACCGATCTTCACCGTGCTTGCGGGATACCAAAAGGCGTTCTCCGCCGTTCTTCCGGGGAAATATCGCGTCCGCCTGTTGTTCGCCGAGCCGACGGCCACGGCGGCCGGACAGCGCGTGATGGAGGTTATGCTCGATGACGCCGCAAAAATTCCCGCCGACCGCGTCGATATCTTCCGGCAAGCCGGCGGACGCAACCGCATCCTCGAACGGATTTATGACGTGGAAGTCGGCTCCGCAGGCGCGGTGAAAGTTACGTTGAAGCCGGTCGCCGGAAAAATCATGATCTGCGGCGCTATTTTGGAGCCGGTTTCCGTTCCGCGGAGCGTTAAAAATCCGACGGTTTCCGCGCCTTGGTGGCTGGTGCGGCTTTCGCAATCCGGGGAATGTCGGCTGCGGAGAATTAAAATATCTTTCGCGATCATGTAAAATACTCGCGATGGAAATCGCATCGTTCGCGAGGATCGATTTCTTGGCAATCCGAAAGTAATGGAATCGTCATGTCCCACAAACTTTCCGCTATTGCGGTCTTTATCGTTATTTTGCCTTTTTCCCCGATTTCATTCGCCGCCGAACCGCCGCGGGTTGAGCTGGGCAACTTGGTTCCCTTGGAATCGGCGCAAGGCTGGGGCGACATGCAAGTCAACCGCAGCGTATGGGGCAAGCCGATGATGATCGGCGAGCGGACTTTTCCCCGCGGATTGGGCATGCACGCGCCCGGCCGCACGGTCTTTTGTCTCGAAGGCGCTTGCGAGCGGTTCGAGGCGTGGATCGGCGTCGATGCCGCGGTCCGCGGTCTCGAAGGCGGTTCGGTAGTGTTTTGCGTGCGGGGCGATGGGCGGGAACTGTTCCGCAGCAAAACGATGAAGGCCGATACACCCGCCCGACACATCGACATTCCCTTGAAGGGCGTGCAACTTCTCGAACTGATCGTCGAAGACGCCGGGGACGGCCGGAATTCCGATCACGCCGACTGGGCCGAAGCGGCGATCGTCGGATACCCGGAAGGTTTGCCGCCCGGTCCCGCCGCGGCGGTTCACGCGGTTCGCGGGGGGAATCTCGTGGTAAAACTATCCGCCGAGGGGCGAATCGTCGCCATCGAAGACGCGAAGGATCAATATCCCGCTCCCCTCCTCGGCGATACGCATGCGAGCGGTTGCCGCACGGTGGGCGAAGTGAAAGCGGCTCTTTGCGGCGACGGCGGCTTCGAGTTCACCCGCACGCTGGAGAGCCTGCTCGACAAGAAACATGCTTGCACCCTCATCGAGCGTTTTCGGCCGACGCCGACGAGCGTGCGTTGGGAGATCGAAATCCGCGGCCGGGGCGAAACGTGGTCCGCGCCGATCGAGACCCGATTGGCTTATCCGACAACGACCGAAACGCGATTTTGGACAGCCTGGTCCGATCCGGAGTTGCAGGACCGCCGCTGGATCGATCCGCTGGAAACGCGCCCGCCGCGCGACATGCAATTGAATTACGCCAACTTAACCGCGCGCTGTTTCGCGCTGCCGCTGGCCACGTTCCTCGAACCGAAGGCCGATCGCGGTCTGAGCCTGGTGCTTTCGCCCGAGGAAATTTTGCTCGACTTGCGATTGTTGACGCGGGCCGACGGCCGGCTTGCGTTTCGCCACGAGAAGCACCGCTTTACGCCCCAAACGCCGGTGCGTTTCGTTCAGGATTTAGTGGCGCATCCGTCCGATTGGCGCGGCCCCGTCGGCTGGATGGTCGAACGCTATCCCGATTATTTCAATCCGCCGATCCCTGCGGTCGATATGATGGCGGGCTGCGGGGCCTATTCGGCCGACGAGCGCGAGATCGATCCCGAACGGTTTCGCCGCATGTCCTTCCGCATCAATTGGAAGTGCAGCGAGGATTTCCCCTACATGGGCATGTTCCTCCCGCCCTTGGCCGACGACGACGCCACCTGGGCGCGCTCGGCGGAAACGCCATTGATTCCGGGAAAATCGCCGAACAACTCCTTCCGCAGCTTGAACGCCTATTGCAAGCGGATGCGGGAGCAAGGCTTTTTCGTCTTGAGTTATTTCAATACCACGGAATTCGGCCTGAACATGGTTTGGCCCGCACCGCCGCGAAAAGCGGTCGAGGAGGCCGACCTTTGGAGGGACGCCAACGACTTTTACCATGCCAAACTCTCCACGGCGACGCTACTGTCGAATAACAAGCCGATCATCACCTGTTACAACGCTTTTGTCACCGATTCGGGCGATCCGGTCTATCGCGAATTCTTGCTGGAGCAGGCCCGGCGGCACCTCGACCGGCTGCCGGATTCCGCGGGCATCTGCATCGACCGCGAAGATTGGCTGCCGCATTACAATACCCGGGCCGACGACGGCGTGAGCTGGATTGCCGGCCGGCCGGCCCGTTCGCTCTATCGCTCGTGGATCGGAACGTTGGATAAACTCGGTCCGCTGATGCACCGCCGCGGCAAGGTGATTTTCGTCAACGACACGACGCCGCGCATCGAACTCATGCGCCAACTCGACGGCTTCTATTGCGAATACGGCGATTTCAGCACGGGGCTGAACACCACGGGCCTCTTGGCTTTGCGAAAACCGGCCATCGCCTGGACGCGCTCGGTGAAGGATCTGAAGAGCGATCCCGACGCCTTTTTCCAGCGTCATTTGCACCTGGGCGTCTATCCCACTGCGCCCTATCCCTACAATCATCACAGCATCAATCCCGATCCGTGGGGAGATCAGTTCTATCTCGATTACGGTCTGTTGATGGACGCCATGCGCGGCAAGAAATGGGTGCTTGCTCCCCATGCCGTGCGCGCCGTAGGCGATGCCAAGGTCAATCTCTTCGAAGTCCCCGGCGGCTACGCACTGCCCGTCACCTTTGCAGGCAAGGCCGACAAGGTCTCCGTCGCACTGCGTTTGCCCGGCCTTTCCGCGGTGAAATCGGCCGAGGTGCTGCATCCCGGGAGCGAGAAATCCGCGACAATCTCCGTAACGTCCGACGGTGCGGACCTGCGCCTGGAGGTTCCGATCGTGCGCGGCTGCGCGATGGTTTGGTTGAAGAATAAAGGGGACGCAGCTCTTTTTTCGCTTGACAACCTGGCTGCTTTCCGGTAATTTTGGCGTTTATGCCTCGTATCGCTCGCATGGCTCCCGGCGGAATGGTCTATCACGCGATAAATCGCGCCGTGGCGCGTTTGCCGTTGTTCGAAAAGGAGGCCGATTACGCGGCTTTCGAAGAAGTTCTCGCCGAAGCCCAGCAGAAGCATCCCACGCGAATTCTGGCTTATTGTCTGATGCCCAATCATTGGCATTTCGTGCTCTGGCCGCAGGAAGACGGCGAACTGACGGATTTCCTGCGCTGGCTGACCCACACGCATACCATGCGCTGGCATGCGCATCATCATACCGGCGGCACGGGCCACTTGTACCAAGGGCGATTCAAATCCTTCCCCGTGCAAACCGACGAGCATTTTCTGGCGGTCGCGCGCTACGTCGAGCGGAATGCCCTGCGGGCGAAGTTGACGCCGCGGGCCGAGGCTTGGCGTTGGTCGAGTGTTTGGCGGCGAATTTACGGCGATGCTCGGTCGCGGGCGATTCTCTCGCGTTGGCCGCTGCCCATGCCGGACGATTGGTTGCAGCGATTGAACCGCGTCGAGCCGGAGGGCGAACTGGATGCCGTCCGCCGCGCGCTGCGGCGCGGCGCGCCCTTCGGCGGCGAACGCTGGCAAAAGAACACCGCCGTCCGGCTCGGCCTCGAATTCACCCTCCGCCCCCGCGGAAGACCGCGTGCGGAAGAATAAAAAGAGCTGCGTCCCCTTTTGTTCCCCGCGTTGGCCGCTGCCCAAGCCGGACGATTGGTTGCAGCGATTGAACCGCGTCGAGCCGGAGTGCGAACAGGATGCCATCCGCCGCGCGCTGCGGCGCGGCTCGCCTTTCGGCGGCGAACGCTGGCAAAAGAACACCGCCGTCCGGCTCGGCCTCGAATTCACCCTCCGCCCCCGCGAATGATCAAGAATGACAGGAGAAAAAGAGCTGCGTCCCCTTTTGTCTATTTCTTTGCTTGCTTGTAGAGTTCCGCCAACTGCGCCGGGGTGACGAAGACCATATCCGGATCGCGCCGTTCGTAGATGCGGAGCAGATCGTCCATGCCGAAAGTCCAGCAGTGGACAAAACCGTTGACGAAGGCGGGACGTTTCGTGCCGACCTGTTCGCGGATTTCCTTGAGGAAGCCTTCTTTGCCGTGCCGCCAAGTCGTCGCCGCACGGAAAACGGTCATGCCGTCGGGGAGGCGGTAGGTTAGCTGATCGATCCCCTTGCGGCCGGAGTAGCAGCCCATGTCGGCGAATAGCGAATGGCAGAAGGGCAATCCCTTGGCGTAGCGCGACAATTGCTCATCGTTGCCACCGACGGTCCGCACGGTGCGCATGCCCATCGGCTGCATGAGCCGGGCGGTCCAGTTCACGTAGCCGTCGAGGATCGGCTGCCGGTCGGCGAAAGCGGTTCCAAAATCGTCCGGCGAGGTGTACGATGCGCCGGAAACGTCGGCGATGAACTCGGTGTTGGGGCTTCCATGCTCATAATACCACTGCGCCACGGCAGGCTCCAATTCGTAAATCGCCGGGCCCATTCCGTAAGCCAGCGGGAATTTGCCGAAGGACCGATGCTCGAACTGGGCTTTGAACATGGCGGTCCAGATATTCAGGTTGTCGCCGTCGGACATGGCCATCGCGATATACACCTTGTCTTTCTCCAAGGCGGGCGGCGGCGCTTGCTTGGGCTGGTTAAGCCGCGCGATCCGCACGCCGCTGGTTATGCAAATGTTGCCCAAACTATCGCTGCAAACCAGGCCTTTGCCATAGCGGCTGATCAGTTTGACGCCCGGCGGTTCGCCGATGCCCACGCCTTCTCCGGCCCAGGGAAAACCGAGCACGGCCGTGTTGGGCGCCATTTCGGCGAGGATAGCATTCATGAGTTTTTCTTCGGCCGCCGAGTCGGTGCCCGGCTTGTCCCGTTCGGCGGGTCCCGCGATCCAGAACATCAGCCCCCGCCACTGCATCGTGTAGGCGAAACTCGTAAGATTCACGCGGGCGGGGTGCAGATAATCGCTCAAGTGCCGGCTGATGCGATCTTTGTAGGTTGCCCAGAGCCACTGCATGCCTTCGACGTAGGTCTTGAACCGCCCGCGAAGATCGACTTTGATCGGGAGGTTTAACCGTTCGGCCAGTTCCGGCGTCGCGAGGATGAGGTCCTCGCAAGCGGCGACGTTCAACGCCAACACATCGCCGCGATAAAGGTTCGGATCGGCGACGATCGCCCCCCGATAATCCTTGGCGAATTGTTTGAAGATCGATCGCCAATCGGCGACGACTTCATAGCCGTCGATATATCCCTTCTGTTTGTGCCAATCGAGCCAGAACTGATCGTACGAGCCGCGGATCAGCCAGAGGCGCGGCTCGCGGCGGCTGCTCAGTCCCTGGAGGCAGCCGATCGCGCCCCGCTCTTCCGGCTTGAGTTTGGCAACTTCCACAACCAGCAGTTTTTTTGCGGGCGGGGCCGACCTGGGCAAGAACGTGTCGCCCCAAGGCCGCGGCGCGTCGAGCGGCACGAGTCCCTCCGCGGCCGTCGCCCGAAAGGCGGGAAACGCGATCAATAATGTTCCGGCGATTACTGCGAGTTTCATAAAATCGATTCTCCCGTTTGAATCATGTATCTTCGGCGTAGCTTACTTTCATCAGAAAAAGCCCTTGCGGCGGGGCGGTGGGGCCGGCGCGGCGGCGATCGTGGGCTTGGAGCACTTCGAAAGGCCAGCCTTCGGATTGTGCTCCCCTGCCGACTTCCACCAGCGTGCCGAGAATGGAGCGGACCATGTTGTAGAGGAAGCCGTCGGCGACGATGTCGAAGATGATCCAATCGCCGGGATTCGCGACCAACGGCCAACGATCGACAACCGGCATCCCCGCAAATGCGCTCCACTCCGGGTCGCGGCTTAACGGCGACGCGCTCGCCGTCGGCTCGCGGCTAAACGAGGAGCAATTCTCGCCCCTCTCCCCTTTTCCCTCTCTCCTGCCCTCATCACCCCGCGCGAAACCGTCGTGCCGGCGAACCTCCAGCGAAAAAACGGTTCGCACGCTGGTCTTGCGCTTCGCGCCGGACGATTCGAAACTGGCGAAATCGTGCGTGCCCGCGAGCGGTCGGGCCGCGCGGTGCATGGCGTCGGCGTCGAGCCGGCCCTTTTTATAGTGCCATGCGTAATGCCGCAGGAAAACGTCGCGCACCGGCCCGTTGAAAATCAAATAGCGATAATGCTTTCGTTTGGCGCAATATCGCGGATGGAAATCGGGCGGGACTTCGCAAACGTCGCGCACGGCAATATCGTGCGGCAGCACGGCATTCAGGGCTTTTTGCAGAACTTCCGGTTTCAGATTCGTATTGCTTCGGAAAGAAACCACCTGTCCCAAGGCGTGAACGCCGGTATCGGTGCGGCCGCTGGCATGAAGGCGAATTTCTTCCCCGGTGATCCGCGTCACGGCCGCTTCGAGCGCTTGCTGAACGGTAACTTTATCGGCCTGGGCCTGCCAGCCGAAATAATCGGTCCCGTCGTAAGCGAGCGTGAGCTTGAAGTTTCGCATTTGCCAATAGGTTGAAGATTTCGAGAAGTATTCGCCGTTGGGAACATATTTTCGGGACGCCGCCCGGTCAAGCCTCATTATCGAGAAAACCGGCCCGACTGTCAAAACCGGGCGGGGCCTTGCCGGGAGGCATGCGATGTCTTGCAACTCAGGAGGCGACGAATTCCTACCGCCCGCAAACCGCGACCACTGGTCGCGGCTTTCCAAAACGAACCGCGACCACTGGTCGCGGCTTTCCAACGCGAATTGCGACCACTGGTCGCGGCTTCCAACGCGTCCTGCCGTGAAAAATGACTTTACAGACGTCCTGGGGGCTGGCCGAAGTTTCCCGTTTTTTTGGGGGAAACGCAGTCGGAAAACAATCGGGAATCGTTCATCTACCGCATGGGGCCTATCGCCGATAAACGCTGGGCGTCGAATCGGTCCAGCCGACGACGGGCGTTTCCGGCGCGACGACGAAGATTTCCACGCGGCGATTTTTGAGACGTTCCCGCGGGCTGGCGTTCGAGGCGATCGGCTGCGACGCGCCCAAGCCCGCCACCCCGATCCGCTGCTCGCCGATGCCCTCTTTTTTCAGGCGATCGGCGACGGCCAGCGCGCGGGCGGCGCTGATCTGGAAATTGCCGCCGTCTTTCTCCCGCGCCGGCTTTTCACCCACGCCTTGGCTGTCGGTGTGGCCGACCACCATGATCTTCAGCCCCTCGGCTTCGGGCGAGCGGAGCGCCCGGGCGAAATCGGCAAGCATTCGCTGGGCGGCCGGCTTGAGTTCGGCGTCGCCGTCGTCGAAGAGGATGTCGGTGTCGAGCTTGCTCATGCCCGTTTCGGGATCGTAGCGCAACGCGGGATGGCGGCGGGAGAGTTCCTGCATTTGTTTGCCCAACGATGGGGGCATTTTCGCGTCCCGGGCGAGAAGACGGTATTGCTCGACCAGATCGGAATGCGCTCGATCATATTTCGACAGTTGCGCGCGGTCTAAATCGGCCTGCTGCTGGACGATGGCCAACTCTTCCTCCGAGCGGGCCAGCTTGACTTCCTGCTCGCGAAGGTGCGCTTTTAGATGATCGATTTCGACGAGTTGCGCCTTGTTTTGATCGGCATAGACGCGGTTTTCGGCTTGCGCCTCGTTGACTTGAGTTTTAGGCACGAGACAACCCGCGAGGGCGATTAACAGAATGGCCGACGCGAGACCAAGATACATTCTCATGCCGGGGATCATTCGACTTCTCCGGATTCCCGATTCGAGCCAGGCATTTTGCAGTTTATTCGATAAAAATTCACCGCACGATAGAAAAGTTCACGGCTCCGTATATCAATATTTATATATAGCCGCAAGAGGGAAATCGTAGCCTTATCAAACCATGACGCCAAATGGAACTTCAAAACGTATGCGAGATAGGTGTCAAAACGCCAAAATAGAGGAACTGGGGAAAATACGCAGAAAGTTTTTCGCGCATTTTTTGTTTACCATCAACCTAGTTTTGGTATAATGCCGTCCGATTCTAACCACATCCATCAATCCACGGAGGGTATCATGGCCGTTACAAGGATTCCCATTCCCGCTTGGGCAAGAACGCAAAAGGCGGATGATCGCCTGGAACTGAGTTTGGCGGAAATCGACTTGACCGTTCGGACGGTGAACTGTCTGGAAGAGGAGAGAATTTTCACGGTGGTGGATTTGTTGCAATGTACGCGGGAGCGACTGCTACAGATCACGAACTTGGGCGAGAAGACCGTGGAGACGATCTACGTCGCGCTCGAGAAACTCGGCTTCTATCGCGGTTCTCAAGGGACTGCGGGAGATGCGGTTTCGGAAAGTTTCGCCTTGTTGAATGATCAAGAGGAGATCGCGGATATCGACGCTTCGGAGGGAAGGAAGGAATTGCATTAAACGAAGCCGATGCTCGTTTATTGATACTCAGGCAGGTCATATCGTGGAAGGCTTGCGTTTTATCCTGTAATTCCGGCCTCCCGTTGGTCGGCCTCGCGACATTCTTACTCCGTAACCGTTCACAGGGGACTGTCCCGATTTTCGCGGCGTTAAAAAGATGATGATACCGTAAAAGTGCTTAATCGCCGCGAAAATGGGACTGTCCCCCTCGCGCCGCGGGAAGGGGACAGGTCCATGTTTTCGGCCTACCGTTCGTCCACAAAATACGTTTTCCCGCCGAAAAATGGACCAGTCCCCGACCGTGGCGTGAACGCTTAC